>JBGSPJ010000220.1:0-22429 GCA_041738655.1 Rhodothermales bacterium
CGATCTCGACGCACCGACCTCGATCGAGGCGGCCGGCTCCCCCTGGGGCGGCAAGGACAAGGCCTCGTATCCGCTCGCGACGCTGGTCCACTACGAATTCGCCCGCGGCGGGCGCGCGCCGGTCAAGATGACCTGGTACGACGGCGGCCTGCTGCCCCGCCGGCCCCCGGAAATGCCGGCGGACGCGGAGGTCAATCCTGCCGGCGGCTCGATGTTGATCGGCGACAAGGGCGTGATCGTGTACGACACCTACGGCCACAACCCGCGTCTGTTCACGAGCGGTACGCCAATGGATGTCGCCAGCATCCCCCAGACGTTGCCGCGTATCCCGGTCAGCCACGAAATGAACTGGGCCAATGCCTGTATGGGCATCGGCGAGGCGAACTGCCCGTTCTCGTACGCCGGCCCGCTCACCGAAACCATGCTGCTGGGCGTCGTGGCCCTGCGAGCCGGCTACGGACGTAAGCTCTTCTGGGACGCCGCAAACGGCAAGTTCTTGAATGCGCCGGACGCCGACCAGTACCTGCACCGCGAATACCGGAAAGGCTGGGAGTTGTAAGGGGTTTAAGGTTCGAGGCGTAAGGTTCAATGCTGTCGTGATCATGAACCGTAGGGACACGATATAACGTGTCCGTCCTCAGGCCAGTCACAACGACAGTCAACAAGAGGCGCGTCGGGTCGGGCGCGCCTCTTTCGTTTATCGTTTGTTGATCCGGTGGGCGTAGGATTGCGCCTATCCCACCTTATCCATCTAGCCAGAGTCTCATGAAAGCGTTGCTCATTTCTCTCTTGCTCGGCATCGTGTTGGTGCTGCCTGCCGCCGGCCAACATGGTCGCGCCCTCGTGTTTCCGAATGTGCCGGGGTACCAGACCCTTAAGACCGACTTTCACCAGCACACGGTCTTCTCCGACGGCAGCGTCTGGCCTGATATCCGGGTCGAGGAAGCCGTCAGAGACGATCTCGACGCCATCTCACTCACCGAGCACCTGGAGTACCAGCCCCATCAAGAGGATATCCCTCATCCCGATCGAAATCGGTCGCTCGCTGTCGCGCAGGAGGCCGCCGATGGCAGCGATCTGATGCTCATCCTCGGCTCCGAAATCACCCGGGAGATGCCTCCGGGACATACCAATGCCATTTTTATCACGGATGCCAACCGACTGCTCGAGGATGATCCGTTGACCGTCTTTCGCGAAGCCAACCGCCAGGGCGCGTTTGTCTTCTGGAACCATCCCAACTGGACGGCCCAGCGTGCCGATGGTGTGGCGCGGTTGGACGATCTGCACCGTCAGTTTCTAAGCGAAGGGCTGCTGCACGGGATCGAGGTCGTCAACGAGCACACGTTTTCCGACGAAGCGCTGCAAATCGCGCTGGACAACAACCTCACGATCATGGGGACGTCGGATATCCACGGGTTGATCGACTGGGACTACAACGTGCCCCACAGCCATCGCCCCATCACCCTGGTGTTGGCCCGCGACCGCTCGCCGGAAGCGATCAAAGAAGCCCTCATGGATCGGCGCACAGTAGTGTTTCATCGCGACATGCTCGTCGGGCGCGAGGAACACCTGACGCCGCTCGTGGCCTCCTCGCTCCGTATGCGCGGCCTCGGGTATGGCGACGAAGACGAATCCGTCCTCGAGGTGGAAGTCGAGAATGTCAGCAGCAGTCCGTTTGTGCTCCTCAATGCCTCGCCGTACTCCTTGCATGAGCATGCCGACCTCGTCCTCGTCGAGCCGCAGAGCATCACGAAGGTTTTTGTGAAGACGCTGGGCCGGCTTAACCGGGTTGAGCTCGTGTTTGACGTCATGAACGCCGTAACAGCGCCGCGGACGCACCCCCGGATGACCTGGGCGTTTGCCACAGAGTAACGGGTCATCCTCCTGACCACTGGCCCCCGATTTCGGCGCTGGACCGAGGTCGGGGGCTTTTTTGTGTGGGCGTGGCGGTTGTGCCGGCCTCCTCCTAGATTCCCGGACACCCGTTTAATCAGGAGGAACCCCTATGAAACCATCCCCGCTACTCGTTTTTGTGTTGCTGTGTGGCCTGCTCGTCCCGTCTGCGTTCGCCCAGGACGAGGCCGGCGTCCTACGCATCATCGCCTTTGGCGCCCATCCCGACGACTGCGAGATCAAAGCATCCGGCGTGGCGCGGATGTGGGCGGAGCAGGGGCACAAGGTCAAGTTCGTCTCCGTGACCAATGGCGATATCGGGCACCACGAACTCTCGGGCGGGCCGCTGGCGCGCCGGCGCGACGCCGAGGTCCAGGAATGTGCCCGCCTGCTGGGGATTGAAACCGAGGTGCTGGACAATCACGACGGCGAGTTGATGCCAACGCTCGAAAACCGGAAAACCATCGCCCGCCTCATCCGCGAGTGGCAGGCGGATATCGTGCTCGCGCCGCGTGCGAACGACTATCATCCCGACCACCGGTATACGGCGATCCTCGTGCAGGACGCCTCCTTTATGGTCACCGTCCCCAACTTCACCCCGACGACGCCGCGGGTGACGAAAAATCCGGTGTTTCTCTACTACTCGGATCGGTTTCAGAAACCGTACCCTTTCGAGCCCACGATCATTGTCGGGATCGACGCCTTCAGCGCGCCGAAGTACGCGTGTATGGCCGCGCTGCGGTCGCAGTTTTCCGAATGGAATGCGTGGCTGGACGGATACGACGTGGAGGTGCCGGTTGACGAGGCCGGCCGGGTCGCCTACATCACCAGCAAATTTCAGGAGTGGGATGCACGCGTGGCGGATACGTATCGCGATCTCCTGGTCGACTATTACGGCGAGGAGCGGGGCCGGGCGTTCCGGTACGCCGAGGCCTTCGAGTTGTCCGAGTACGGAAGTCAGCCCGACCGAGAGGAATTGAAGCGACTCTTTCCGTTTTTTGAGTGACGTAACGGGGAAAAGCTAGAAAATAAAAAAGGTAGACTTCTTCAGCGGCCCGATGGAAGCGGGCTGATCGCGACGCCTTACGGGGCGTCGGGCCGGACCGCGATGCCTTACGGGGCGTTGCGGTCCTGGCGCTTTACGGAGCGCCTGGCCGGGTGGCGGACGCCTTACGGGGCGCCGGCCGAGATCACGGCGCTTTACGGAGCGCCGATGCTGAAGAAGTCTACCAGGTAGTAAAAAGTCGCGTCACTCCGGGCGCAGGTAGCGCCGGCAAACGACGTCGCTTGCCATGAAGATGAGGTACATCGACACGATACTGGCCGCGGCGATCATGTAATTGCCAATTTTGAAGGCATAAATGACGCCAAAAACCAGCGCGAGCAATGAGGCCATCAGGGTCAGCACAACAAACGCGTTCGAGGCGCCCAGCACCTTGCGTTTCATGTCAGCGTGCATAATCTATCTTGTATGTCGGTCATCCACGCTGCCGTATCCATCTCTTCGTTCACACGCGGCGGCGTCGCGGATTCTCCGGGTTATTTTAGTCGTTGAAGCCTGATACATCCAGCATCGGCCGGCGATCAGGGGGTATAAGTCGAGCCGTCCGTTCCGCGCCACGGCGAGGGTAAGCCGTTATGCACGGTACGGGCTGACGCTTTTCTGTTTGCAATGAACAATGTTCTGAGAACACGTACCGTTCAACGCAAGAGTTGCGCCCTGGCCCATCCCCGAATGAGAAAAAGTCTTTAAGAAATCGGGGCGACGCCGGCCAGTTGAGAGGCTACCCTACCTAAGCCCGCTTGCTGATTAACGTTCCTGACTACTTACCATGAATGCGGACAATTCACCCAAAAACAAGGAATTAGCACAGTGTTGTGACAAATACGCCGCAGGTCAAATAAGTGATGCCTTATGCTGATTTGAAGGCCATGCGAAGGAAGCGCTTCGATAGGCAATGAAGCAAAGACCATTCTATTGGTGCAAAGTAATGTGAACATTTCGCTCGGATGTCGGATACGATCCGCGAGGGCACCGCCGAGCTTTGTTTCGAAGTATGCCGTTATTGTTTTTGATGGCGATTGAATCAAGACGAATTAGAAGGAGCCATTAGCCGGCGTAACCCGGACGGCCGCTCGGTCAACTCAGGGCGAATCCTTTCCACCAGACTGCCGTTCGAGATACCATGTCCCGAACGACCGAGCGCACCGAGTTATGTCCGAGCCACCGGATTCTTTTCCCTTCCAGACCGTCCTCAGCTTTGAACCGTTGCTCGCTTTCTGGCGACGCCAGGCGGAGAGCGGGGCGGGTATGTCCGCCCTCATTGCGCGGCTCATTACGGACGCCGCGGCGTCCACGCCGGAGCTGTCGGGTCCCATCGAGGACATCGATCGGCTGCTCGATCACCAGGAAACAGTAGACGCGCTCATGTCCGCCGTCTTTCCCGCCGGCCTCAACGGGCGCTGGTACGCGGCGGCGATCGTGCCGTTTGGGATGAAGAGCTTTTACATGACGCCAGCGTTTGCCTCGCTGGAATTGTTTCGTCATCTGAAACAGGTCTTTCAGGAAGACTACCGGCGCATGATGACGGCCAAGATCATGATGGCGTATGCCTACATCATGCAAACGGTTTATGGGGTCACGACAGAGGTTGATTTCCCTCTCATGGCGCCGATTGTGGACGAGGCAACGGGGCTGGTTCGATATTTTAAGCTCGACTTCGATACGCAGTACTGCGCCGTCCGGGTGAATGGCGAGACACCGGCGCTATCCCGGGAGACGATGGATGACCTGATGGCGCACCGGTTCGACCTGGATCGCTGGTTCGAGGCGCTGCCCCCGGATCGGTTTGCATTCCACGGCTTCGCCATCTTTTCCGCCGTCGAGGTAACCGAGGGGCAGTTGCTCTCTGAATTAAAACACGACCTCCTGCAGAAGGATGCCCTGGCAACGCCGGAGAAGATCGACCGCATTCAGCAGCGCGTCCGGTCGTTCTTGCGTTGCCCGGAAATCGAGATGGGTCTCATCTTGATCGAGCAGGGAGACTTTGACCGGATCACGAGCATCCACCCACTCGGCCGCAGCCTGCTGCTCAAACGGGGTGTACCCCCGTCGTGCGACACCTGGCAGCAGTCGTTTTATGCGCGCGCGTCCGATGGCCGGACGGAGCCGATCGTCATCGATCGCCTGGGGGCGCTGGAGAATCTGACGGGGTTTGAGGAATATCTCCGTGACCAGGGGTACCACACCCTGGTCCTGGCGCCGCTGTTCTCACAGGATCGTCTGGTGGGCATCCTTGAGTTGGGAACGCGGAGCCAGACGCACATGGACCCAATGGGCGCCAGCACGCAGTTGCGCGAGATCACCGCTCTATTTGGTGTCGCCATCCACCGGGGGCTCGAAGAGCGCGAGGACCGGATCCAGGCAGTCATCAAAGAACAGTACACCTCGATCCACCCGACCGTTGAATGGCGATTCCGGGAGGCCGCCAAGAATTACATCCAGCGCATGGGGGAAGGGGAGAAGGCACGCGCCGAAGAGATCGTTTTCGAAAACGTCTACCCGCTGTACGGTTTGTCCGACATACGAGGCTCGTCTACCGAGCGTAACCGGGCGATCCAGGCGGACCTCGCCGAGCAACTGATGCTGGCGCACGCGGTCTTGTTGGAGGTGCAGCAGCACCGCCCGATGCCGGTCATCGACGAGATGTGCTTCCGGCTCGGGCAATACCTCACGGAAATCGATCACGAACTGCGCTCCGGGGACGAGGTGTCGATCCTCCAGTTCTTGCGGAGCGAAGTGGAGCCTATTTTCCCCGAGTTTGAGCGGATGGCCGAAGGGGCCGGCCGACGCGTCCAGGCGTATCGCGAGGCACTCGATCCCGAACTGGGCATCCTGTACCGACGCCGGCGTGATTACGAGGAGAGTGTAAGCCGTATCAACCACACGATCGGGCTATACATCGAACGACAGGAAGAAGCCGCTCAGGCGATCCACCCGCATTATTTTGAGATGTACAAGACAGACGGGGTCGATTACAACCTCTATGTCGGCGCCAGCCTGCAACATAACGGCCGATTCGATCCGCTGTACCTGCGCAACCTCCGGTTGTGGCAGTTGATGCTCATGTGCGGCGTGGAATGGGAGATGACCGCGCTGAAGCCGGCCCTGAAAGCCCCGCTCGATACGGCGCATCTGGTGCTCGTGCAGGATTTTCCGCTGTCGATCCGTTTCCGCATCGACGAGAAGCAATTTGATGTCGATGGCGCCTACAATATCCGCTACGAAATCGTCAAGAAACGGATCGACAAGGCACGCATCATCGATACCAACGAGCGATTGACTCAACCCGGCCACATCGCCATCGTCTATTCGCAGGACTCCGAGGCCGTCGAATACGCCCGTTATGTACGCTACCTTCTGGCAACGGGGTACCTGGTCGGCGAGATCGAGTATGTGCACCTGGAAGATTTGCAGGGGGTGCACGGGTTGAAGGCGCTTCGCGTACGCATCGCCCCCACACCGGTCTCAGATTCGATCCCCGGGCCGCGCTCCAACCTTAAATCACGATCGGCCGGCGACGGCATGGGGGCCGGCCGGGCGCTCATCAACCTCGCCACCATCGCCCTCGAACCTGGATAACGCCTCGCCTGTGCCGCATCCCGAGCCCCTCCTCTCCACCGCCGCATTAAGTGCCTGGCGCCCACCGGAATCCTGGTGGCGCATCGACACCATCGACGCCCACACGGCCGGCGAGCCGTTCCGGGTGGTCCTCAGCGGCTATCCCGAGCCGCGCGGCGAATCCATGCTCGAACGCCGGAAGTACCTGGCGGATCACTACGATCATCTTCGTCGCGCCATCATGCTGGAACCCAGGGGGCACGCGGATATGTACGGCGCCGTGGTGACCCGGCCGGCGTCGCCCGATGCGCATCTCGGCGTGCTTTTCTTGCACAACGAGGGCTACAGCACCATGTGCGGCCACGGCATCATCGGCCTGGCGACCGTCCTGGCAGAAACCGGCTATTTTGGCACGTTGCCCATCCCTGATCCTCTGCGGATCGATACGCCGGCCGGCCGCGTGGACGCCCGGGTGATGTTCGATGGCGAGCGGGTGTCCGGGGTATCGTTCCAAAACGTGCCGTCATTCCTCGTCGAAGCCGGCGCCCGAGTCGATGTCGATGGGATGGGCGTTGTGACGTACGACCTGGCGTTTGGCGGCGCCTTTTACGCCTATGTCGACGCCGGCTCCGTGGGTCTCACCTGCCGGCCGGAGGACGTTCAGCCGCTCATCGACGCAGGGAGGCGGATCAAACAGGCCGTCATGGCCGAAGGCGCCATCGTGCATCCCGAGGCCGATGAGCTGGGTTTTTTGTACGGGGTGATCTTTACCGGCCCTCCGGAGGACGCGCGTCATCACAGCCGGCACGTATGCGTCTTCGCCGATGGGGAGGTCGACCGGAGCCCGACCGGGACCGGGGTCAGCGGTCGGGTAGCCACCCTGCACGCGCGGCACGCCGTGGGGCTGAACGAGTCGATCGAGATCGAAAGCATCCTGGGCGGCTGCTTCCGTGTCGCGGCCGTGGAAACGAGTCGGGTCGGACCCTACGAGGCCGTCATTCCCGAAGTCGCCGGGAGTGCGTTTATCACGGGCCGGCACCAATTCCTGATAGACCCCGCCGATCCGTACCGGACCGGTTTTATGCTGCGCTAGGCGGCTTATAGCTCGGCCGACGGCGTCCGCTCGATGATCACCGTCTGGGGCTCGCCGTCGCGCGTGTCCAATCGTGTCTCGAATTTGAAACGCAGCGGTTCGGCGGGTTTCGTGCCGGCGTCCGGCGGCACCTCAAACTCGAAGGAGCGCGCACCGGGCTCGGGGCGGATATACAGCCGGTGCCGATGATGGTGATCACCCCGCTCGCCATGCCACATGTGGATGTGCCAGTCACGGACGTCGCTGAAGGCGTGCCGGGCTTCGTGCTCCTGCCAGAGATGGTCGATGTAGCGGTGGAAATTGAGCGCAAAAAGCGCGAGGGCGGCAACGCCCAGGATGGGGGTGATCGTTCGTGGAGGAAGGGTCATGATTGCGCCTCGGAATGGGATACGCCATGCGCGGACAGCTGGAAACCGCCGGCCTTATTCTTCGAACGAGGCACATGCAGGCCCTATTGCCCGCTGCCGGACATTTTTTCAAGCAAGTCGCACGGGGATGTGGGCGTCGTGTAGAAACGTCTTCGCTTCGCGGATAGAGAATTCGCGGAAGTGGAAGATAGAGGCCGCCAGCACGGCGTCGGCGCCGCCTATCAGGAGGCCGTCGCGGAGGTGTTCGAGTGTGCCGGCGCCGCCCGAGGCGATGACGGGGATGTTCACGAGGTGTTGGAGGGCCTGGAGCAGCGCCAGGTCGTAGCCGTCGCGGGTGCCGTCCTTGTCCATGGACGTGACAAGTAATTCCCCGGCGCCGCGTTCCTCGGCTTCTTTCGCCCAGGCGAGCGCATCGATGCCGGTGGGTTTTCGTCCGCCATGGGTGAAGATCTCCCAGCGGAGTGGGTCGTCCGACACCCGTTTGGCGTCGATGGCGACGACGATGCACTGAGAACCAAAGGCGGTAGCGCCTTCGGTGATGATTTCCGGGTTCTTGAGAGCGGCGGAGTTGAGGGAGACCTTGTCCGCGCCGGCATTGAGCATGGCCCGGATGTCGTCCATCGTGCGGAGCCCGCCGCCGACGGTGAGGGGGATAAAAACCTCGTCGGCCGTGCGGCGGACGACATCGTGCATGATGCCACGGCCCTCATGGGTGGCCGTGATGTCGAGGAAGACGAGCTCGTCGGCGCCGGAGTCGTTGTAGAAGCGCGCCTGCTCGACAGGGTCGCCGGCGTCGATCAACTCGAGAAACTGAACGCCTTTGACGACGCGGCCTTCGTTGACGTCGAGGCAGGGGATGATGCGTTTGGCTACCATCTCAACAGGCGCGGAGGGTGGCCGAACTGTAGCGGTCGAGGTTGACCTCGTCCTTCTTGTGCCAGCACCAGATGTTCTGGCAGGGGAATTTGTTTTCGTAGAGTGCGCGGCCGACGATCACAGAGTCGATGCGGTACTCGGCCATGCCGGCGAGGGCGACGAGGTCCTTGTAGTCGCTGACGCCGCCAGACGCCGTGATTTTACACCGCGTAAGCCGGCTGCCGAGTTCGCGGTAGGCGTCGAGGTTCGGGCCGGCGAGGGTGCCGTCGCGGCTGATGTCGGTATAGACGATCCGGCAACACCCGCGCTTTTCCATTTCGAGCGCCAGATCAATCGCCTTGATCCCGCTGCCCTTTGTCCATCCATCCACCCGCACCTCGCCGTCGCGCGCATCGATCCCGACGACGACGCGATGCGGTTTGAAGTGGGCTATGGCTTCCGAGACGAGTTCGGGCCGCTTCACGGCCGCCGTCCCGATGATCACGCGTGAGACTCCCATCGACAGCGCCGCTTCAACATCCTCCAGCGACCGAATGCCGCCGCCGAGTTGCACGGGGATATCGAGGTTCTCGCAGATCGCGCGGATGACGGTGCGGTTGTCCGGGCCGCTCGTCTCGCCTTTGGCCGCGTCGAGATCGACCACATGCAGCACTTTCGCGTTCTGGACGCGCCAGAGCTTTGCCATCTTGACCGGATCCTCGAAATAGATCGTCTCGCGCTCGTATTCGCCCTGGTAGAGGCGCACACAGCGCCCGTCGCGCAGATCGATGGCCGGTATGACGAGCATGGGTGGCGGTGTCATGAGCGCATCGTGGCGAAATTTTTCAGGATACGAAGCCCGTTATCGTGGCTTTTCTCGGGGTGAAACTGGACCCCATATACGTTGTTCCTACCCACGACGGCGGGGAAAAGCCGGCCATAACGGGTCGACGCCACCACATCAGAGGCCTGTTCAGCCTCCGCGTGAAACGAGTGGACGAAGTAGAAATAGGGGGATTCGGGCAGGCCGGCCAGTAGCGAGGTTTCGCGGTGGATGACCAGGCTATTCCAGCCCATGTGGGGGATTTTGAGCGAGGTCGGCTCTTCCGCAAGCAGGATTTCGGGGGCCGCATCGTCGCCGGCGAGGGCCATGCCGGCGTAGGTCGGCCGGAACCGGATGACAGAGCCGGGTAGCACCCCGAGACCGCGGTGCTGGCCCATTTCTTCGCTGAAATCGAACAGCAACTGCATCCCGACACACACCCCCAGAAACGGTTTACCCGAATCGATGGCGCGGTGAATTGGGTCCTCGAGATGCCGCCGGCGAATCTCATCCGCGCACGCCCCGAACGCCCCGACCCCCGGCAGGATCACATGGGAGGCGGCATCAATCACCGCCGGATCGTCCGACCGAACCACCTCGGCCCCGACCGCCTCGCAGGCCTTCTCCATGGAGCGCAGGTTGCCGATCCCGTAGTCGATGATGCAGAGCATGGCTGAAGGGTTTAAGGTGCGTAGGTTCAAGGTTTAAGGGGCAAGTCATTAAACCTTGACCCTTGAACATTGAACCGATTTCTGGCCATCGGCTAGAAATCATTAATCTGGCTCAACTCCTTCGACCTCGCCGTGGCGGTGGCGACGGCATTGATCAGCATGGTGCGGAGCCCGTGGCTTTCGAGTTCAGCGATGGCCGAAATGGTAGTCCCTCCCGGGGTGGTGACTTCGTCGCGGAGGATGGCCGGGTGTTTTCCGGTTTCGATGACCAGCTTCGCGGCGCCGAACACCGTTTGAGCGGACAGGCGGGCGGCGATCGGGCGGGGGAGGCCCTGTTTCACGCCGGCGTCCGTCAGCGCCTCGATGACCATGTAGATATACGCCGGCCCGCTGCCCGAGAGCCCCGTGACAGCGTCCATCAGGTACTCCGGCACCACCTCCACGCGGCCGACGGCCTCGAAGATAGCGCGGGCTTTCAGGGTGTCCTCGGGCGTGGCGAAGGCGCCGGCGCAGATGGCCGTCGCGCCTTCGTCGACCAGCGCTGGCGTGTTGGGCATGGTGCGGACGACCGGCAGGTTGCGGCCGAAGCGCTCCTGGAGCGTGGCCGTGGTCACGCCGGCGAGCACCGACACGATCAGTGTGTGGTTCTGGAGGCTTCCCTTGATTTCGTTGATCACCCGCGAGGCCATTTGCGGCTTGATCGCCAGGATCACGATGTCCGCCCCGGCGACGGCGTCGGTATTTTCGATGCTCGTCCGGATACCTGGAAACTGGGTCGCCAGTTCGTCAAGCGACTCCTGCGTCCGCCGCGATGCGCGGATCTGGTCGGCCTTCAGGTCGTGCCCCTTCAGCAACCCGCCAATCAGCGCCCGCCCGATGTTGCCGGCGCCGACGATGGCGATCGCGGCGTTCTCCAGTGCCTTCATTGAGATTACCTGGTCACCTCATTAAACATTAAACATTAAACATGGAACGTTAAACCATTCCATTACAACACCCCTTTCGTAGAAGGCATTCGTGCATTTCCTTCCTCTCTGCGGACGGCGATGCGCAGCGCCCGGGCGACGGCCTTAAATATAGCCTCGATTCGGTGGTGGTCGTTGTCGCCGTGGAGAAGGTCGATATGCAGGTTCATCCGCGCCTGTTCGGCGAAGCTGTACCAGAAATGGCGGACGAGCTCGGTCGACAGGTCGCCGACACGCTCCCGCGAAAACGTGGCGTCGAAGTGGAGGTAGAACCGTCCGGAAAGATCCACCGCTGCGCGGGCGAGCGCCTCATCCATCGGGACGTAGGCATGGCCGTAGCGGTTGATAAACGCTTTGTCGCCCACCGCCTGGAAAAACGCCATCCCGAGCGCGATGCCGACGTCCTCGACCGAGTGGTGGTCGTCCACGTGCAGGTCGCCGGCGCAGGAAACGTCCAGGTCGAACTGCCCATGGCGGGCAAAGAGATCTAGCATATGATCCAGAAACCCGACGCCGGTGGCGCGCTTTCCACCACCCTCGCCGTCAAGGGCGAGGGTCAGCGTGATCCGGGTTTCAGCGGTATTCCGCTCGACCGTGGCGCGACGGGTGGTGTTTGAGATTCCGTGCATAGCCTAGAGGCATCGTCATCCCGGCCTCCGAGCCGGGATCCAGCCGGTTTGCCAAACGTCTGGATCCCGCATCAGGTGCGGGATGACTTTTAGGTCCTGGATGACAGTATAGAGAACCCAAAGTACTCGTTAATCCCGTCGGGGTTTGTGACGGTTGTCTGAAATTCGACCCGAAGCGCTTCCACCCTCGGATGGGGTGGGCCCTTCGTAATCGTACTCGGCGAAGCGGTACGCGTCCTCGATCGTTCGGGATTCGAATACGAGCGGTGATGGAACGACGCGAAGGATCCTTCCCCGCCCGCCGGGTTAAAAGCGGCCTGATCAGATAGAACTTTGTGGGGGAGCCTTACACATGCCCGACTTCAAACGCATCCTCGTCACCGCGGCCCTGCCGTACGCCAACGGGCCGATCCACATCGGCCACCTCGCCGGCGCGTACCTGCCGGCCGATCTCTACGTCCGCTACCAGCGTCTGATGGGGCGGGACATCGTCTTTGTCGGTGGGTCAGACGAGCTGGGGGTGGCGATCATGATCCGGGCGCAGTCCCAGGGCATCTCGCCACAGGATATCGTGGATCTCTATCATCCCATGATCCGCGACGGCTTCGAGGCGTTCGGGATGAGCTTCGACCACTACAGCCCCACCACGGCGGACAACCACCGGGAAACCAGCCAGGATTTCTTCCGCCGGCTCGCCGAAAAAGGGGTCTTTAAGCTCCGCACGGAGAAGCAGCTCTTCGACCCGAAGGCCGCGATGTTCCTCGCCGACCGGTTCGTCCGCGGCACGTGCCCGACCTGCGGGTACGACGACGCCTACGGCGATCAGTGCGAGAAGTGCGGCACCGCCCTGAGTCCGCTCGAACTCCTTAATCCCCGCAGCACGCTTTCGGACGCGACGCCCGAACTCCGCGAAACGACGCACTGGTACCTGCCGCTCGGCGACATGCAGCCGATGCTCGAGAAATGGATCGCCACGCACCCCGAGTGGAAGCCAAACGTCCTCGGGCAGGTCAAGAGCTGGTTCAACGATGGCCTGAAGGACCGCGCCATCACGCGCGACGTGCCCTGGGGTGTGCCGGTGCCGGAGGATTCCGCCCGCGCCGCCGGCGTCGACGCCACCGGGAAGGTGATCTACGTCTGGTTTGACGCCCCCATCGGCTACATCTCCTCCACCCGCGAATGGGCCGCACAACAGGGCGATCCCGATCGGTGGAAGGCGTACTGGCAGGATCCTGAATCCAAACTCGTCCACTTCATCGGCAAGGACAACATCGTCTTCCATTGCCTCATGTTTCCGGCGATGCTCATGGCGCATGGCGACTACGTCGTGCCCGAGAATGTGCCGGCGAACGAGTTTCTCAACCTGGAAGGGAAAAAGCTCTCCACCAGCCGCAATTGGGCCGTCTGGCTTCATGAATACCTTGAAGCGTTTGAGCCGGACCTTCTCCGGTACGCCCTCGCCACGACGCTTCCCGAAACAAAGGACGCGGATTTTAGCTGGGGGGATTTTCAGGCCCGCGCCAATTCGGAGCTGGCGGATATCCTGGGCAATTTCGTCAACCGCACGATGACGTTCGCCGAGCGGTACTTCGACGGCCGCGTGCCGCCGCTTGAAAACCCGAGCGCCATGGACCACGAGGTCCTGACGGCCCTCGCTGGCTTCCCCGCCCGAATCGGCGCCTCCTACGAGGCTTACCGCAACCGCGAGGCGGTGTTTGAAACGATGAACCTGGCGCGCCTGGGCAACAAGTATTTTAACGACACCGAGCCCTGGCACACCCGGAAAACCAACCTGCAGGCCTGCGGCAACACGATCCATGTGTCGCTCCAGATCTGTGCGGCATTGTCGGTGTTGATGGAGCCCGTGCTCCCGTTCAGCGCGGCGAAGATGCGCGAGATGCTGCACCTGAGTGGTATCCGATCGAGCCTGCCTGACGGCACGCGACGCGGCCTCGGGTGGAACGACGCCGGCCACCCGATGCTCGAAGCCGGCCAAGTGCTCGGCACGCCTGTCATTCTGTTTACCAAGATCGAGGACAGCGCCATCGAAGCCCAACTCGCCAAACTCCACGCCGGCGACCCCGCCTCGGCGGAAACGCCCGTGGCGGAAACTACAACGGCGCCGGCGCTGCCGTACGCCCCGCTGAAGTCCGAAATCGTCTACGACGACTTCGCGAAGCTCGACCTCCGGATGGGCACCGTCCGGGTCGCCGAGCGCGTCCCGAAGGCCGATAAACTCCTCCGTCTCGAAATCGACCTCGGCTTCGAAACCCGCCAGATCCTCTCCGGCATCGCCGAACAGATGAAGCCGGAGGACCTGATTGGTAAACGGGTCGTCATCGTCGCCAACCTCGCTCCCCGCAAACTCCGCGGGTTCGAAAGCCAGGGCATGGTGCTCATGGCCGAGAGCCGCGACGGGACGTTCTCGCTGATCCAGTCGGATGGCGAGGACGGGGCGGCTGTGCTGTGAGCGTTTGTGCGTTGAACGTTTCGGCGTTAAACGTTTCGCTGGCTAATCGCTACCTACCCATTAAACGTTCAACGGGTTAACGTGTAACGCGTTAACGCCACTATATGAGCATTTTAACTTTAGAAGGCGTCGTTAAACGCTACGACACCAAACCCCTCCTCGAAGGCGTCACCTTTAGCATCGAGCCCGGCGAGAAGATGGGCATCATCGGGCCGAACGGCTCGGGGAAGACGACGCTGTTGCGGATCGTCGCCGGCATCGAGCCGGCGGACGACGGGCGCGTCTGGCGCTCGAACGACGCTCGGCTGGCCTATCTCCCCCAGCAGCCTGTATTCGACGATGCCATGACGGTGGTCGACGCCGTGTTTGACAAGGGCGACCCGACGATGCGTCGGCTGCACGACTACGAAGAAGCCGTCGCCCTCCTCAACAAAAGCGACGGCACCGACGCGGCGCTCATTGAGCGGGTTACGGACCTCGCCCATAAGCTGGAGGTCGCCGGCGGGTGGGAGCTCGAGGCCCACGCGGAGGCTATTCTGGGCCGGCTGGGCATCACCGACACCACCACCATCGTGGGCAATCTGTCAGGTGGGCAGCGCAAGCGCGTGGCCATGGCGCGCGCGCTCATCCTCCGCCCCGATCTCCTCATCCTCGACGAGCCCACGAACCATCTGGACGCCGAGACGATCGCCTGGCTGGAATCCTACCTCGCCCGGATGAACGCGGCGCTGCTGCTCGTCACCCACGACCGGTACTTCCTCGACCGCGTCACCAACAATATGCTCGAACTGGAGCGCGGCCGCACGCATCGTTTCCAGGGCAATTACTCGTATTTCCTCGAAAAAAAGGCCGAGCGGGAGATGCAGCGAGCCACCGAGGACCAGAAGCGGAGCCAGCTTATGAAGCAGGAGCTGGCCTGGTTGCGGCGCGGCGCCAAGGCCCGTACTACCAAGCAGAAGGCCCGCGTGGACCGTGCCACGGCCCTTCTCGAAGCGCCCCGCGAGGCCGGCGAGAAAGAATTGAAGCTCTCCGCCGCCTCCTCGCGCCTGGGCAACAAAGTGTTCGACCTCGCCGGCGTCTCGAAATCCTACGAGGGGCTTGTGTTGCTGGATAATTTTAGCCACACCTTCGAGCGGGGCGATCGGATCGGCATTATCGGCCCCAACGGGACCGGGAAGACGACGCTATTGGATATGATCTCCGGTATCGTCACTCCCGACAGTGGAATTGTGGATCGCGGCCAGACGGTGGTACTCGGCTACTACGACCAGGAAAGCCGGGCGCTCAAGGACGGCATCCGCGCCATCGAATACATCAAGGAAGTGGCTGAGGTGGTTAAAACCGCCGAAGGGGATGTGATCACCGCGGGCCAGATGATGGAGCGGTTTTTATTCCCGCCGGCCACGCAGTACGCCATGGTGGGCAGCCTGAGCGGCGGCGAGCGCCGGCGGTTGTACCTGCTCCGGCTCCTGATGAGCGCGCCGAACGTGCTGTTGCTCGACGAACCCACCAACGACTTCGATATCCCGACGCTCGTCGCCCTTGAAGACTATCTCGACGCATTCGATGGCTGCCTGATTGTCGTCTCGCATGACCGCTATTTCCTGGATCGCACCATCGACCACATTTTTAGCTTCGAGGGCGAGGGTAAGGTGAAGGCGTACCCGGGCAACTACTCCGCCTTTCTCGAACGGCAGACGCAGGAGACAAAAGCGGCTGAGGCGGAAGCGCGGAAGAAGCCGGCGCCGGCCGCTCCGCCTCCGCCCGTGGCCGAGCCGAAGACGCGGAAGCTCTCCTACAAAGAACGACTCGAGTTCGAACAGGTCGAAGCCCGCATCGCCACCGCGGAGAAACGAAAAGAAGCGATTTCGGTGGATCTGGATCGATTCAGCGCCGACTTCGGTAAGGTGCAGGCCCTCTACGAAGAGATTGGGATTCTCGATCTACAGTTGGAAAAAGACCTCGAGCGCTGGGCGGAGCTTGGGGAGATGGCGTGAGCCTTTACCGGGCACCATCGCTGGCAAGATAATGAGGGTCTAGCAGGCGCTTTCTATACGGCTCCCTTGGGGAAGTTCGTAATAGACCATGCACAGCGACCTGCCAGACCCTCGTTTCGTCTCGAAAAACTAGACCTCAGCCGCAGCGAGCTCGTCCGTCGGCATAAACTCGGGATAGGCCGAGTTGTCGTGCTCGTGGAAATCGAGGCCCGCGGTTTCCATGTCGCCGTTCACGCGCAATCCGACCGTTTTGTCGAGCACGAAGAACATGGCGTAGCTCACACCAAAGGTCCACACAAACGCCGCCCCGATGCCAATCAACTGGACACCGACGATGCCGAGGTTGAACATGTCGCCGGTGTTAAACAGACCGGCGGCGAGCGTGCCCCAGGCCCCACATACGCCATGGACGGCGACCGCCCCAACCGGGTCGTCCACAAACCGCTCGATGGCGCGCGTGGCGTAGACCACGATGATGCCGGCGAGAGCGCCTGTGATGATGGCGAACCCCGGGGTCAAGTTCGCGCATCCGGCTGTAATGCCCACCAGGCCGGCAAGGACACCATTGAGCGACATGGTGGCGTCTGGCTTCGAGTTGGTGATCCAGGTCAACACCATGGCCGCCGTGGCGCCTGCACCCGCGGAGAGGAAGGTGTTCAGGGCGATCAGGGCGATATCCGTATTACCCGTGGTGGTGGAGCCGGCGTTAAACCCGAACCACCCGAACCACAGGATAAACACGCCGAGCGCGGCCCAGGGAATGCTATGGCCCGGGATGTGGCGCGGTTTCCCGTTTTCATCGTACTTGCCTACTCTCGGACCCACCACGATGGCGCCCGCCAGAGCGGCCCAGCCGCCGACCGAGTGTACTACCGTCGATCCCGCGAAGTCGATGAAGCCGAGCCCTTCCAGCCATCCGTCACCACGGAACAGACTGCCCCAGGCCCACGATCCGAATACCGGGTAGATGATCGCGGTAATGAGGAGTGAAAAAAGGAGGTATCCCGTGAACTTGGTCCGCTCTGCCACGGCCCCGGAGACAATCGTTGCTGCCGTAGCGGCGAAAACGACCTGGAACAGGAAGAAGGCGTAATTCCAGGGATCATCGCCCAATCCGTTCAAGAAGAAACCGTCGCTGCCAAACCAGCCGCCGACAGAGGTCCCGAACATGAGCCCGAAGCCGACGGCAAAAAACACCAGGCTGCCGGCGGCGCAGTCCATGAAGTTCTTCATCATGATGTTCACGGCGTTCTTCGAGCGCGTGAACCCGGTTTCGAGCAAGGCGAAGCCGGCCTGCATGAAGAAGACCAACACCGCGGCCAGAATCGTCCATACAAAGTTCAGATTCGTTTGAACGGCTTCCGCCGCCGCAAGCGCCTCGGCGCTACCATCGGCGGTCTCAGACGCGGCAGGGGCGGCCGCCACCGTTTCGGCGGCCAGGGTGTCAGCCGCCGGAACGGCATCTTGCGCCAGCACGGGCAATGCACCGACGCCTAACACGAGAAGAACTACAAACAGGAACGAACGCATGGTAGGTGACCTCCAATCGATTTTTAATAGAATTAGGCATGACTGATAATATGCTAATAAAAATAAGGTCATGATGGAATATGGGGATATATAAAAAAGAACAAGGAAGCGCTTCCCGTGAAAACGGGAGCGCTTCCTTTGCCGGAAATTCTCTGTTTCGAGTATAAAAAAGGCTCGCAGGACACCTGCGAGCCTTAAAAAAAGTGGGTAAGCCAGGGCGGTCAGATGTTAATCGAGTGCCCGTACGCGGCGCGGGTCGCCTCCATGATCGCTTCCGAAAGGGTCGGGTGCGGGTGGATGGCTTCCATGATTTCGTGGGAGGTCGTTTCGAGCGTCCGGGCCGTCACGACCTCGGCGATGAGTTCGGTGGCGCCGTAGCCGATGATGTGGCACCCGAGGAATTCACCGTATTTTGCGTCGTACACGACCTTGACGAACCCTTCGCTGTGACCGATGGCCGAGGCCTTGCCCGAGGCCGTGAACGGGAATTTGCCCACCTTGACTTCGTAGCCGGCCTCCTTCGCCTGCGCCTCAGTATACCCGACGGACGCGATCTGGGGCTGGCAGTAGGTACACCCGGGAATGTTCTTCTTATCCATCGGGCGGACGTCATGTCCGGCGATCTTTTCCACGCAAAGGATCCCCTCGTGGCTGGCTTTGTGGGCGAGCCAGGGCGGGCCGGCCACGTCTCCGATCGCGTAAATCCCCTCGACATTCGTCTTGCCAAACGCATCGATCACGATGGCGCCACGCTCCGTCTTTACCCCGACCGCTTCCAGGCCGAGCTTCTCAATGTTACCAACCACACCAACAGCCGAGAGTACCTGATCCGTGGAAAGCGTCTCGGTCCCTTTCGCGGTCTTGACGGTCACGGTGAGTTCTTTCCCCTTCGTGTCGACGGACTGCACCTGCGTGGAGGTCATGATGGTGATCCCCATCTTCTTGAAGGCTTTCGCGAGCTCCTTCGAGACCTCTTCGTCCTCCACCGGCACGAGACGATCCAGCACCTCGACGATCGTGACTTCGGTGCCCATCTGGTGGTAGAAGTAGGCGAACTCGACGCCGATAGCGCCGGCGCCGGCGATCAATAACCGCTTGGGCTGCGTCGTCTGCAGCAGGGCTTCTTTCGAGGAGATGATCTTTTTGCCGTCGATCGGCAGCGGGGGGATTTCGCGGGGGCGCGCGCCGGTTGCTACGATGATGTGCTTTGCCTGCACCTTCATCGGTTCGCCCACCTTGTTGCCGTCCATGTCCACCGAAGGCACGACATCAATGACACCCTTGCCGGCCAGCTTTGCCTCGCCCATTATGACGTCGATCTTGTTCTTTTTCATCAAGAACGCGACGCCCTTGTTCATCTTGTCCGCCGAACCCCGGCTGCGGCCGATCACCTTGGGGAAATCCACCTTGACCGTCCCGTCAAGCGTCAATCCGAAGTCGTCGAGGTGCCGCGCGTAGGCCATGACTTCAGCGCTTTTGAGCAGCGCCTTCGTGGGGATACAGCCGACATTGAGGCACACGCCGCCGAGCTTGTTTTTTTCGATAACGGCCGTTTTGAACCCGAGCTGGGTCGCGCGAATCGCGGTTTCGTAGCCGCCAGGGCCGGTGCCGATTACGACGACGTCGTAGTTAGAAGATGCCATGATTGATCAGATGTTGCTGTCGGAACGTGGTGTAATTCGCAACCGTGAACCCCGCACGCGGAGCGAGGATCTCGATTCCGACGAAAAGTTGTGTGAAGAACGCGACGAAGCCGGCTGGCGGGGCGTCTACCGCCGTCTGAGCCAGGTCTGGGGATCGATCTCTGCGCCGTTTTTGAAGATCGCGAAGAACACGGCGTTGCCTTTGGGCTCGGCATCCGTACCGGCACGCCCGATCAGTTGCCCGGCTTTGACCATCGAGCCCACTTCCACATACAACAGCGACAGGTTGCCGTACAGCGTGGCGTATTCGCCATGGCTCATAGTGATGTACCGGCCAAATTCCGGCATCGCGATGATTTCGGTGACCTCGCCGTCGAACACGGCGGTGACCTGCGCCGATGTGGCCGTTGAAATCACAATCCCTGGATTGCTGGTGACCGTGCCGTACAGCGGGTTCACGATCTGGCCGAACGGCTCGGTGACGACACCTTCGGCCGGCCAGGGGATCTTGCCTTTGTTGGCAGAAAACGCCCCTGACAGCTCCGCATTGGCGGCGACCGTCGCCGCATCGGGAGGCGGAGCGGCGGCGCGGCGGTTGCTCTCGTTGGTGATGATGTTACGGACGAGCGACTGCAACTCCTGCTCTTCCCGTTGTTTCTGTTCGAGGTCTTTTTGAATGCTCGTACGCTGCGAGCGCAATTCGGAAATCACTTCGTTACGCTTGGCCCGAAGGGACTTCATGTTCTCCGCCTCCGTCCGGTACTGCACGATCAGCTCCTGCGCTTTCTTCTCGTTCTCCGCAATTTCGTTGCGCCGGGCCTCGATGGCGTCGCTCGCTTTCTTGATCTCGGAGAATCGACTCTTGCGGTCGTCCGCGAAGCGGGAGAGGTACCGAACGCGGATCAGCATCTGGTTGATCGATCGAGCGGCGAGGATGAGGGCCACATCGTGGAGCCGGCCGTACTTATAGGCGTGCACCGCACGCTCCTGGTAGATCTTCCGGTGATAATCCAACTCCTTCTCGAGTACGCGCATCGAGGCGGCGATGGAATCACGGGATTGCTCGATCTGGCTGAGCAGTAGCTCGTTCGTCGCTATCAGCTCGGTGCGGACGGCGATTTGCCGCTCGATGTCGTTCAGGGTTTGCAGCGAAGCTTTCTCGAGCTCTTCGGTTTCTGAGAGGCGGATGACATCCAGCGTCATCTGATCCTGCAGTGCGCGGAGCCGTTTCTCGGTGTCTTGCCGGGACTGTGCCGAGGCCGGGCCGGCGCCCGTCGCCGCGACCAGGGCGAGGATAACGATCGATAGCGGTACGGTCGTTCGCACAGGAAAGAAGAGTTAGTGCAAGGGGATGCGGCGTACGCTGCCGGCGACGCTGAAATCGAAGCGCAGGTCGGGCGGATTCAGCGTCAGCTTGCGGTAGTACAGAGAGGCAGCCGTATCGTCCTCAGGCCGGCGAAAGGTAAGACGCCGGGGAAGATACCCGTCTGTGTAGCGCTCGAACTCGGAAAATGTTCTCTCCTCGATCAGCCCGCCATCGCCATTCCGTTCTTCGTATCGGACGACGCGCCACGCCTCAGGGTCTACCGTGTAGGCACGCCGGCCGTCCGGCGCTTTGAGGATGTACAGGCCACCGGCGTGAGACAGGTCCCAGGAGACGGATGACTCGGGCGTGAGGAGCCCCAGCATGGCCTGGTACAGGCCGGCGGGATCCGTTGGGAGCGGCAGAAACTGGCCCACCTCGCGGATGGAGCCGTAGGTGAGTTCACGATTGATGCGGTCGTGCACGAACACGCTATCCGGCGTGATCAGCGCCCGGACGGCGACGATGCCGAAGCCGGGGCTCACGGAGATGAGCAAGCTGTCGTTCTCGCGGTGGATGATATCCGCGGAGAACGAGCCGCTTTGTACGGGAGATCGGACGGAGAGGGCGGTTTCGGCCCGGTACGAGTGGATGGTCGCCGGCCGCGCCCCGTCGAGTGCGGTCTGAATCTGATCGAGGGAGTGAAAGGGGAAACCGCTAGCAGCCGGCACTGTAGCGGCCGAGCGGGGACCGCTGCAGCCGGCGACGGTGAGGCCAGCCATGAACAACAAAAGGAGGAAAAACCGATTCACGGATGCAGTCAACGGCATTCAAGAGGAGTTATTGACCCAGCTTGGATTTCAGCGAGGCACTGGAGGGATTCATTTGAAACGCTTTCTCCCAGGATGTACGGGCCTCGGCGGCTTGTCCGAGCTTATGCAGCACATCGCCGTAGTGCTCGTGAACGGTTGAGCCGGCGCCGCGTAGCCCCAGCGCCTGTTCGAGTAGCGTGCGGGCGCCGGCGTAGTCCCCGGACGCATAGTGCACCCAGGCCAACGTGTCCAGGAACGACGGGCTGTCGGGAGAAGTTGCCACGGCCTGCTCGGCATAACGCTGCGCCTTCTTGAGTTGGGCGCCCCGAGCGGCCAGGCTATAGGCGTAGTTGTTGAGCGCCAGCACATTGTTTGGGTTCGAGGTAATGGCCTCTTCGTAGTGTTCGTCGGCGCGCGTCGTGTCGCCGAGCCGGTCGTATAACAACCCGAGCGCAGCGTACAGGTCACTCGCCATCGGCGCCTCGACGGGATCCCGACGGGATAATGCGACGGCTTCCGTGAGACGATCGACGGCTTCTTCGTTGCGGTACAGTTCTAGCAGCGCGAGGCCGGCGACTCGCAACAACTCGATATCCCCCGGGAATAACATGAGCGCCTCGTCCGCCACTTCGGCCGATCGCTCGGCCATCCCTCCCTCCAGGAACGCCCAGGCGGCCCGGCCCCACTGGCCTGGCGAGCGGGGGTTCAGCGTGAGTGCCTGATACAGGGACTCGCCCCCGGCCCGCAGCGCGCCGG
>JBGSPJ010000259.1:0-8714 GCA_041738655.1 Rhodothermales bacterium
CTGCTCACGCCGGCCAACGGCGCAAACAGCCAGCCGCTGGCGTCCGTCACCCTGACCTGGCAGGCCGAGCCCTCGGCCGCCACGTACCAGGTGCAGGTTTCCACTTCAGCCGGCTTCGGGACGATCGCGTTCCAGCAGAGCGGCCTCGCGGCTACGTCGTACGCGGTGAACAACCTCGTGGAGTCGACCACCTACTACTGGCGCGTGAAGTCCGAAAACGCCGGCGCAAGCAGCGACTGGTCGACGGTCTACAGCTTCAGCACCACCGGCGGCGGATCGACGAATCAGCGGATCGCGCTCGACCTGATGGGTCCGAACGATACCTATTACGGGCTCAAAGGCGGGCTGGTGGATAACGGGGTCCCAACGGTGACCGCCACCAACGGCAAGATCGTCATCGTGGCGATTTCGATGAGCAACGGGTTGCAGGAGTTCGATCGGTTCATGGCGCTTTATGAAGGCCACCCGGAGGTCTCATCGCAGATCGAGCTGGTGAACTGTGCCGTCGCTGGCAGCGCCCTCGAGAACTGGCTCAGCGAGCAGACGCTCTGGACGAAGTGCAAGGATAACATCGAGAAGAACTACACCCTCGATCAGGTGAAGGTGATCTGGGCGAAAAACGCCGACCAGTTTACGGCCGACGGCATCACCCTGCCCGATCCGGCGGCCGACTATTACGACCTGGTCAACAACATCGGCGCGCTGGCCCAGAAGATCGGGGATGAGTTTCCGTCGGTACAGGCCATCTTCAACACGAGCCGCATCTACGGCGGCTACGTGATCGAGGACAAACAGGCCGCCCGCGGCGAGCCGATCTCCTACGAAGGCGGATTTGCCACCAACGCGGCGATTGAGAAGTGGAAAGCCGGCGAACTCCCCGGCGCTCCGTGGATGGGCTGGGGCCCGTACCTCTGGGCGAATGGCCTGACACCGAACGGCAGCGGGATTTTCTGGGCGACGTCCGACTTCCAGGGCGCCAACGGCGAAAACCAGCACCCGTCCGAACAGGGCGCCACCAAGGTGGCCGACGCGTTGCATGACTTCTTTATGCAGTTCGACTGGTACCGACAATAAGTTTAAGGTTCGGGGTTCCAGGTTCAAGGATTCTTCCCTTGAACCTGGAACCTTGAATCCTTCGGAGTCCCTCTGGCGAGTCATCCCGGCGTGGCGTATTCTCGGGTAGAAGGCAGGGCACTGCTCCGGTCCGGAAGATCATCTCGGACATCCAGGGGTAGGCGCCGACCCACTCGATGCGCAACCGATGAAAAACTGGTTCAACCCGGCGGATGCCGCCGACCTCTTCCGCCGGCTCGACGGCCTGACGGCGGATGCCCGCCCCCGATGGGGGCGTTTCACGCCAGAAGTCCTCGTCTGCCACCTCGCCGAACCGATACGCGTCGCCCTCGGCGAAAAGGGGGCCCAACCACTAAAAGGACCGTTACGCCTTCCGGGGCTTTCTCAATTAGTCGTCTGGTGGATGCCCTGGCCAAAGGGGGCGCCCACGGCGCCTGAATTTCTACCCGGAACGGGACTGACCGCGTCAAAGGCATTCGAGGCCGACAAAAAGACCCTGATCGATCTACTGCGTCGGTTTTCGGAATCTCCGGCGGAAGGGGCGTTTCCCGAGAACCCCGTTTTTGGCCGGTTGAGCCGGCAAGGATGGGGACGCCTGGTGTGGCGCCACCTCGACCATCACCTCCGCCAGTTCGGGCTTTGAGCCGAGCCGGAGGCGCTTTCCGCGCCCTGTAACCGCCCTTCTCTTTTCGCCAGGATGTCAGCCACTGATCGCGAGTCTGATTCCAGCGTCAGAAACGAAGTGGTTTCTTACACGTCTCACCTCGCATGACAACGCATAAAAGGGAATCCACATGTTCAGGCCCATTGAAGTAAAAGCACTGCCCAATTATACATTGTGGTTGCGCTACGATGATGGCACCAAGGGCGAGGTCGATCTTTCAGAATTTGCCGGCAGAGGGGTTTTTAAGCTCTGGAACGATTACGACCTGTTTAAGAAGGTCGCCATCGGCGAGCGCGGCCAGCTCATATGGAATGAAGAGCTTGATATGTGCCCTGACGCCTTCTACCTCCGTCTAACCGGCAAGGCACCTGAAGACGTCTTTCCGAATTTGCGCGAGATGAACGTCGATGCCTGAGATGTCCCCTCTCTATTACCGCCCTACCACCAATACCCCCCTCGAATCCCCCCGCCGGCCGTGAGCCGATAGCCATACAGGCCGGCCGGCAACCCGGCCGCATCAAACATTGCCTCGTGCACGCCGGCCTCACGGATGGCGTCCACCAACACGGCGACTTCCCGGCCCAGCACATCATACACCGCGAGCCGGACGGGTCCGGCGACCTCGAGATCATACCGGATCGTCGCGCGCTGCCGGGTGGGATTGGGGTAGGCTTCAAGCCGTACACGGGCAGGATGGGTTTCTAAACGCTCGTTCGAGGTGACGATAGCGGCATCGAATCGGGCAAAAAACGAGGCGTCGCCGGCGTGGGTGAGTCGACCGGACCCGAGGTTGAGTTCTTCCGTGAACAAGCCGGCTATGTACAGCTCCCCGCTTTCCCCGAACGCGATCGCCCGGATACGCTGCCAATTCGTGCCGGCGGCATGCACCGTGGACAACAAAGCGCCTTCGGCCGAATAACATCCACAAAAGCCATCCGATTTATCGGCTTGTAGATCGGCTTTCCGGAGCTCGCGGTTGCCCATTCGCATGTAGATCCCGTCGAACTCGCCGGCGACGCAGACTCGATCGCGCGCATCGACCGCCATGGAATACACAATCTGATTGCCGTCGCTGGTGAGCGGTCTTGCCCAGGCGAGTACGCCGTCGGCCGTCAGTTTGGTGAGGAAACTGCCCCCAGAGGCAGGGTCCCGAAACGTCTGATCGCCCACCCTCACGTCCAGCTGCCCGCCAAGCTCCCAGTACGACCAGACGGCGTATATGTCGCCGCCGGCGGTAACCGCAAGGCGTACGGGAGCGGCGTTTTCGCCAATGCCGAAGTCGGCCGGCGTGAGGAGCCAGCGGAGACGGCCTTCCGGATCGTAGCTCACGATGGGATACATCGTGGATGGGATCGGGTCGGCGCCTGGTCCATCCCCAAACACCGTCCCCTCGGAATAATAACCGGCCAGGTAGGTATTGCCGGCGGCGTCGACGGCAAACGGCCCATCATCGAACCCACCGATCATATCGTCGTCGGCCGCTCCGCCCAGACGCCGGCTCCAGCGCAGCGCTCCTCCTGGCGAGAAGCTGGCCATAAACACATCACTGGTTGGGTACATTGTTTCGCTCGGAGTCGCCACCAGCGTGTCACCCGCCAGCAGGAGCGTATCCCGAACGTTGCCGGCGATGTACGTATTCCCGGCCGCATCGACGCCCAGCCCCGCCACAAACGCCGGTTGATCGCCGAATTGCTGGACAGGCGGGTGGATAGGGATCGACCAGAGCGGATCGCCGGCCGGGTTGTATTTATTGATCGAAACCCCTCCCCGCGCCAGCATGCCGGCGTCCGCCGCAAACGGATATCCCTCGCTGGTGTAGAGATTTCCCTCGGCATCGATCGCCCCCAGAAATCCCTGCAGGATGTCTCCCCCGATTGCGTATTCCTCCATCCGGCCTCGGAAGGCCCCCTGTTTGATCCATCGGACGGCATTGTCCGGGCCCAGGAGCGCCAGCAGCGCCGAGGTTTCGGAAGGTCCGCTGAACGTTTGACCTCCTACTCCGACGCCGGCCTGGAATGCACCCTGGCCTACGATAAACAACTCGCCCTCCGCTGTGAGTGTCAGCGATCGGGCCGAAAGGTTCTCGCCAACCTCCAGCCAGGATGGTGATAGTTGTGCGAAGGCAGAGGGAAGGAGCAAAAGAAGCGCTAGAGCCAGACACAGGCCGGCGCGGAGGTGTTGGAAATACCACATGGCGGTCTCGAGGTGAAGAGGGTGCCCGTGCTGTGTTGAAAGGTATAGACCCGCAGGAATAATAGGTAAAAAAAACCACAGTCAACCGTAGATCGCGAGCCTGTTGGTAACCCCCGGCTACAACAGACATCATGGAAGCGTTATCGAAGCTGAAAGCTTGACTTGTAAATCCCAATACACTAACTTGTGTACACAACGAAAAACTGTGCACACACCCAACCATTCAAGCCATGCTTCATGTTGGAGTGCGCGATCTGCGCCAAAAACTCAGTCATTACCTGGACCTGGCACGTACCGGCCAGGCCGTGGCAATCACAGAACACGGAAAGGTCATTGCACAGCTCATGCCGGCGGAGTCCGGTCTAGATAGCCGCATTGAGGCACTGAAAGCAGCTGGCCTCATCAAATGGCAGGGAAACCGTCTGTCACCGCTTGAGCCCGTGGCCCAACTGCGTGGTGAAATAACCGTAGCGGAACTCGTGTCGGAGATGCGTGAATGACGAATCAAGTCTATCTAGACACCAGTGCGCTGGTCAAGCGGTATGTCGCTGAAGCGGGTAGCAAGGACGTGGCGGAGCTGCTCAACTCGTCAGCGTTTCAGGCTGTAAGTATAGTTACAGAGGCGGAGTTGCCGGCCGCGCTTGGCAGAGCCTGGCGTGTTGGGGCGATTACCGAATTAGAAGGCCAGACCGCACTGGGTGCATGGGAGAAGGATCGCGGTGATCTTTTGTGGATTCAACTCCCCCAATCGATGGCCAGCCACGGAGGACAGCTTGCCTGGCGGGATGGTTTGAGAGGGTACGACGCCATCCATCTGGCAACCGCGCTATGGTGGCAGGCCAACCTGCAGGAATCTCTCGTAGTCGCTACGTACGATCGCTTGCTCTGGAGAGCAGTCCGAAAACATGGACTGGACACTTTTCCCATCCAAGAACCTTAGACTTCGATGGGTGAGTGCTCCTTCTAATGCTCACCACGAATCGAGATGCACCACCCACCTCGCGTCAAAATCTGCTGCATCTCGAGCATCGAGGAAGCGCATCTGGCCATCACCCACGGCGCCTCTGCGCTGGGGCTGGTGTCGCATATGCCGAGCGGGCCGGGCGTCATCCCGGACGAACACATCGCCGAGATCGCGGCCGCGGTGCCTCCGCCGGTGGCGACGTTTCTGCTGACCTCACGCTGCGAGGCGGACGCCATCGCCGAGCAATACGCCACCTGCCGAACAACGACGATCCAGCTCGTGGATGCGGTCGAGCCCACGGAGCTGCATAAACTCCGCCGGCTCCTCCCCCACGTGAAGCTGGTGCAGGTGATCCATGTGATGGGAGAGGCCTCCCTCGACGAGGCGCGGCAGATCGCGCCGTACGTGGACGCGTTGCTGCTCGACTCGGGAAACCCCACCCTGCAGGTCAAAGAGCTGGGAGGAACGGGGCGGGTGCACGACTGGCAGGTGAGCCGGCAGATCCGGGAGCAGGCCGGCGTGCCGGTATTCCTCGCCGGCGGACTTCACGCGGGCAATGTCGGCGAAGCCATCCGGGCCGTTCAGCCTTTCGGATTGGATCTCTGCTCACGCGTCCGCGAGGACGGCAAGCTCAGCGCCGGGAAGTTGGAGGCGTTTATGGAGGCGGTGGGGAGAATGACGCGACCGTTTTAACAGATGCTTGGATGTGCATCACCAACCGTGAACATCCTTTTTCAACCTTTCCGCAGTGATTCGAGAGGTCCCCCCGCCTTCGCGGGGGCAGGCATTCGACACGACGTGATTTACATCACGTCGGCTGTAAATGACACAGAATGTCACCCTGAGCGGTAGCGAGGGGTCTTCGAGCGGCAAAAGGCCACGAGATCACGAATACTTCCCGGATCGTGCCGGCTGGATGGGTTGTGCCCGGGATTGCCTCTAGTCGGTTAAGGATCCCTCGCTGTCGCTCAGGAGGACATAGTGTGTAGAGACGCGAACATCGACATACGCCCTTAGTCATGCCCGAGAAGAAAGCCCCGCGCAGCTGGGCTCCGCGTCTCAGGATGACCCGGTTTTTATCGCCAGTATAATTTTACACGGTTATTGAAGGTTCAAGGAATCTCCCCCTTCCTTGAACCTTACACCTCGAACCTTAAACCCTATTCACAGACCCCGTTTTCCAGGAACCAGCACTTCGTCTGGGGCGAGTTCTTGAAGAAGTCGAGCAGCTGGGCGCCGACCTTTTCTTCGCCGAAGGGCGAGGGGTGGGTGCCGTCGCTTTCGAGGTCGTCGCGTTCCCAGAAGAGACCGTCGGAGCGGGGGTTGAGGCCGTCGGCCCACATGTACGCGCCCCAGCCGATCCAGGCGGTTTCGGTGTAGTCGAGGTTGCCGGCGATGTCATCTTCGCCGCCGCCGTTCATCTGGTTGATCTGGGCCTCGATCGCCCATTTGACGCCGAACGCGGATTCATACGCGTACGGCTCGGGGTTGAGGATGGTGGTGGCGTAGCCGGCGTAGATGCGGCTCGACAGGAACACCATCTTCAGGTTCGGGAAATTCGCCCGGAGCGCCCGCACGATCTTCGCGTTTTGCTCTTCGAGCCGGTAAGCATCGGCGTTGGCCGCCGGCAGGCTGGTCTCGGGCAGGCGGTTGGCCACTTTCACCCAGGCAATCTGGACCTGCGCGGCGCTGAGGCCCTGCGGGATCAGTTTGTCGTTGATGATCCGGTCGTAGTTGTCGCTCGTGGTCGATTCCCACGTGTCCGCCGACTGGCCGCCGCGGGCGCCGTTGACCATGACCAGGTTGGAGGTATTCACCGCCGGGTCGTTCAGCGCCTGGCCCATAAACGTCCAGTCGTCACACGGCAGCTCGGTGTCCTGCGAGCAGAACTCCTGCGTGGTGTTGGACATCCCGACCGACACCATCACGTATTTACCGCTCGGGCTCGGGTTGCCGCTGAGATCCAGCGGTTCGATGCTGTTGGCGATGTTTACGCCGGCCGTGTGGTGAGCCACCGGCATCGTGTTGGACGCGTTCGGGTAGAGCCCGCCGCTGAAACCGAGGTAGGTCTGGGATCCCATGTCGGTCAGGGGGATCATCCCGCCTTCGCCGCCGGGTTCGAGCACGGTAATGACAAAGGTCTTCTCCGCGGAGACGATGCCGTCGTCTGCCGTGATGGTGGCGGTGTACGCGCCGGCGTCGCCGTTGCCGGGTGTGACGGTGAGGGTGCCGGCGCCGTTGCCATCATCCACAAAATCAAAGAAGCCAGAACCAACCGCCCCTCCACCGCTGGTCACGATGCCGGCGGAGAGCGTCAGCAGGTCGCCGTTGACGTCGGAGGCGCTGACGTTGACCGTCAGCGTATTGCCTTCGATTACGGCCTTGTCGCCGATGTCGGCCACGACGGGCGCGCTATTGCCGCCGGGGGCGATGACGGTAAGGGTGAACGTGGCCGTGGCGGAAAGCTGCCCATCGGTGGCGGTGATGGTGACGGTGTAGTCGCCAAAGTCGCCAGAGTCGGGCGCAAACTTGATGGTCCCGGAGTTGTCAAAATTGTCTTTGAAATTAAAGAAGGCGGTCCCCATTGTCAGCCCTTCCGCGTTTACCACGGAAACGGTCAAATCCAGTGCGTCGTTGTCGGGGTCGGTGGCGAACACGTCGAACTGAAGCGTATTGTCTTCATCAACCGACTTATCCGAGACCGGAGTTACGCTCGGCGGGTTGTTGCCGCCTGTGTTGGCCTGCACGGTGATGGTGAAGCTCGCCTCCACCTGCGCCGACGCGTCGGAAGCCGTCGCGGTGACGGTGTAGACGCCGGCCGAACCCGCATCCGGCGACAGGGTGAGCACACCTGAACCGTTGCCGTTATCGGTGAAGGTGAACAGGCCGGCCGGGGCGCTGCCGCCGCCGGAAAGCGTGGCGGATACCTCAAGCGTGAGCATGTCCCCATCCGGGTCGCTCGCCGCCACGTTGATGGTCTCTGTTTCGCCTTCGAACAGCGTGACATTTCCTATCGGGTTGAGGGCCGGCGGTTGGTTGACGCCGAGGGCCTGGACGGTGACGGTGAACGTTTCGGTCGAGCTGTCCTCCCCGTCGCTGGCTGTGATGACGGCCTCGTAGTCGCCCACATCGCCGGCGGCCGGCGACAGCGACAGCGTGCCCGTGCCGTCCCCATTATCGATAAAGCCGGCAAACGCCGCCGCGCCGCTTTCGCCTGTTACGACGGCGGAAAGGGTGATGGCGTCGCCGTCCGCGTCGGATGCGGCGACGGCGATTTCGATCGACTCGCCTTCGGTGACATTGGCGTCCGCGACGGCCTCGAGGACGGGCGGGGCGTTGGCGCCCACGGCGGTGACGATGATCGCGAAGGACTCGGTCGTGGTCAACTCGCCATCGCCGGCCGAGACGGTGGCCGTGTACGCGCCGGCCTCGCCGGACGCCGGCGAGAACTGCAGCACCCCGGTGCCGTCGCCGTTATCCACAAACACAAAAAACCCGGAGGAAGCCGGCGCGCCGCCAGGATCGGTCGTGACGGTTGCGCTGAGGGTGATGGCGTCGCCATCGATATCCGACGAGAGCACGGAAACCGCCTGCGTGGCCCCTTCTGTCAGGGTGATGTTGTTGATGGGCGTAACGACCGGCGCGCGGTTTTCGTCGCCGGTGTCGATCGGGACCAGCATGAGGTCGACTTGCCCGCCATCTTCCACGTCGCGATCGTCGACGAAGGTGTTGTACCCACTCTTGGCCGCCTCGAAGCGAACAATCCGCTGTACCGCGGCCGCGGACGACCGCACGATCGGCTGGCCGTCGCCGGCGGCG
>JBGSPJ010000306.1:0-8223 GCA_041738655.1 Rhodothermales bacterium
ATCCGGCGTCTCGCGGCTACGGGCCGGTTCGACGCCATCGTCTGCCTCGGCGCCGTCATCCGGGGGGCGACATCGCACTATGATTTTGTCGCCGGCCAGGCCGCGGCCGGGATCGCCCGCACGGCCCTCGACGCCGATATCCCGGTGTTGTTTGGCGTGATCACAACCGAAACGATCGAACAGGCCATCGAGCGGGCCGGCACGAAGGCCGGCAACAAGGGCGCCGAAGCGGCCGTCGCGGCGATCGAGATGGTCAATGTGCTGAGGAAGTGCATATGAGACGATCCCTCATCGTGCTCGTCCTGGGTCTGCTTACGGCGCCGGCGGCGCTGGCGCAGGTCGGTACCTGGCAGGCGCATACCTCCTTTCGACAGGTGATGGATCTGTCTGCGTCCGACGAATCCATCTGGGTGGCGACTACTGGGGGGGTGTTTGCCTATGATCCCGCCGGCCAGGAACTACGCCGCTTCACGCCGGCCGAGGGGCTCCACAATGTGCTGACCCAGGCCGTGTTGTACAGCGCGGCGTGTGAATGTGTGTGGGTCGGGTACCGGGATGGGGTGTTGGATCGGCTGGATGTGCAGACGGGCGCTGTACGCACGTTCCGCGATATCGAACGTGCCGCCCAATTTGCCAGCCGCACCATTCGGCGCATCGTGGAGCAGGGCGACTCGCTGCTGGTCGCGACGGACTTCGGCCTGGTCGTGTTCGATCCGATACGGGGTGAGGTGCGAGACACGTATAGCCAGCTCGGCAGCCTCACGCCCGGCACAACGGTGTACGATGTGGTTGTTGGCGGGCTCGATGGTGGGGAGCCGGCGTTCTGGCTGGCCACGGCCGAGGGCCTCGCCCACGCGCCCATGGATACGCCCAACCTGAAAGATCCCGCGAGTTGGACCACGGAATCCGTACCCGGCGCGGGCCCCCTTACGGCGCTTGCGACCTTTCAGGGCGCGCTGTACGCCGGCGGTGAATCTGCCCTCTTCCGGCGGACGGGGCCAAACGTCTTCGCGGAAGTCGCCCGTACCGGCGTCATACAACGGTTGCGCGAGGTTGGCGATTGGCTGCTCAGCGTAAGCGGGTTCTCGCTGGTGGCCGTCAACGCCGCCGGCGGGGCACAGACCGTAAGCAACCCGGCGTTGCAGGCCTTGCGGACGGTCGTCGAGGGACCAGACGGGGGGATATGGGTGGGGGATGACGCCGCGGGACTGGTCGCGGCGGAGCCCATCGAAGCCGGCGTGCCGAGCCTCGGTGTGATCACGACTGACATCTACCCCGAAGGACCCTACGACGGTCAGTTTGCCGATCTGGCGTTTGCCGGCGACGGCACGCTCTGGCTCGGGGGCGTCCGAGGCTCCAATGTGGGTTTTTATAAACTCGGGGTGGATGGCGTCTGGACCAGTTATACGTCGCGTTTTCGGCCCGAGCTGGTGGGCCGGCGGACGGAGCTTCGCCATGTCCAGGTTGATGCGCGCGGGCATACCTGGGTCGGTTCATTTGGCGGCGCGCTGCTCGAGGTGACCGTGGACGACGAGATTATCGTCCACGACCAGTCGAACTCTACGCTCCGCCGCTCCGAGGCCGTCACCGACGAGACCTTCATCATCGTCGGCGGCATCGGTAGCCAGCCCGACGGAACGGTCTGGGTATCAAACGTAGACGCCGCGCGCCCGCTCAGCGTCTGGCAGCCCGGGGAAGGGTGGGCGTCGTTGCCCTCGCCCATCAACAGCGGGTTGACGCTGGGTCGGGTGTATGTGGATTCCTTCGGTCAGAAGTGGATCATTGCGGTCGACCGGCGCAATCTGCGCGTGAATGTCGGCGTCGTGGTGCTGGATACCGGGAGCACGCCGGCCGACGCTTCAGACGACGAATCGCTGTTTTTGTCGGAGGAGGGTGGCGCCGGCCAGGGGCTTCCCGGTGTCGGCGTGAACGCCGTGGTGGAGGATCGGGACGGGTTGGTGTGGATCGGGACGGACGAGGGGCTGGCGTATGTGGTCAATACCGGCATTGTCGCCCGCGACCCGAACACGACGCCGATCTGGCCGATCCGGGCGGACCGGCGCGAAGGGGAGAGCCAGTTTCTGTTGTTCGGCTTGAAGATCAACGACCTTGCTGTGGACCCCGCCAATCGGCTCTGGGTGGCGACCGACGAGGGCGCCTGGCTGATTGAGGAAGCCGGCCTCGGCTTTCAGGAAGTGGCTCACTTCACGACTGAAAACGCGCCGTTGTTCTCGGATATCATCGTTTCCGTGGATGTCGATGCCCGTACCGGGGACGTCTATCTTGTCACCGATGCCGGCCTGCTGAGCTACCGTTCGGAGGCCATCGCGCCGGCGGAACAGAGCCAGGACCTTGTGGTTTATCCCAACCCTGCGCGGTTTTCGGCGGATGTGGCACCCGAGATTTATATCGAGGGCCTCGTCGAAGAAACGGAAATCCGGATCGTCACCCCCGGTGGCGAACTGGTGCGAAGGATCGAAGCGCGTGGGGGAAGAACCCGGTGGGATGGCCGCGACGAGTCGGGCCGGCTCGTGCCATCCGGGATGTACGTGATCATCGCCGTGGGGACCAACGGAGAGAAAGCCGCCGTTGGAAAGGTGGCTGTTATCCGCTGAGCCCGCGACGAGGTGGCGCATAGATTCTTCATCGTTCCGCGCGGGATCGGCCTTGTTCGTGGCCGGTTTAAGTGCTACTTTCGCGGTCTATGTCCATGGTGGTCGTAGCTCAGTTGGTTAGAGCGCCAGGTTGTGGCCCTGGAGGTCGGGGGTTCGAACCCCCTCGATCACCCTTTTGAGTACCATACTTACCCAGTTGTAGACGCGGCGCGTTCGTCTAGGGGTCTAGGACGCTGGCCTTTCACGCCGGTAACACGGGTTCGAATCCCGTACGCGCTACAAGCAAAAGCCGTAGGTCCTTCGATGGGGCTTACGGCTTTTTGTTTTGGGGAAGATTAGTGGGTTGCTTAGTAAAATTCTGAATCGGCTAAGTGCTGGTGCAGCCCGAAACGATCGGTATGCGTTACAAAATTGTTACCGGTAATGCCGGCTGCGATGAAGTGTGTGATTACACGCCATTCTATTGTAAGCGTTGAGACAACGACGTAGTTTGCCCGTCAAAACAGTCTGCTCAACGCCGTTGCTCCATGTCCCACATTTTTGTCAGTCATGCGGAAGAGGATCGTGACAAGGCGATGGCCATTGCGCGCGAACTCGAACGTGCGGGTCAGCGCTGCTGGATCGCGCCAAGGGACATCCCCAAAGGGACGGATTGGCGATCTTCGATCGCTGTTGCTATTGACACCTGCTCGGCCTTTTTGTTGGTGTTTTCCCGGCAGGCCAATGGGTCAAAATGGGTAGACCGAGAACTCACCCATGCCGACGAGTTGTCCAAGCCCATGTTCTGGGTACGGCTCGAACAGGCTGAACCTAGATCCGAGCATCTCTTTATCCTTCGAACCGTCCAGCACGTGGATGCCTACCATGATTCTTTTAGGTTGTACGCGGCAGAAATCCTGGATGGACTACGGCAGCGTTCCAGTGAGAAGGTATCGCACGTTCGGCAATCGCCGCCCGTAATCTCGCCAGTTCAATCTCGTAGCGCTGTTTCGGCTGAAGAATGGACAAACAGCCTGGGCATGGCCTTCCGGTGGATTCCGGCCGGCACGTTTAAGATGGGCAGCGAGGAATTTACCTGGTCACAACCTGTCCACCCGGTCCAGATCACGAAGCCCTTCTACATTGGCAAATACCCTGTGACGCAGAGGGAGTGGAAGGAGGTGATGGGCACAACGCCGGCTCAGCAAGAAAAAAAGGCAGAAGAAAAGTTGCAGTTGGGTATCCGCGGTGAAGGCGATAAGTATCCGATGTACTATGTGTCGTGGGAAGAGGCACAGGTGTTTATCGCGAAGCTAAACCAGCGAGAGCCCGGTGAGCGGTACCGGTTGCCGACGGAGGCGGAGTGGGAGTATGCGTGCCGTGCCGGGAGTCAGTCGGCGTACTGTTTTGGTAACGACGAACAGGTGTTGGTTGAGTACGCATGGTATCAAGCTAACGCAGACAGTAAATCCCATCCCGTTGGAGAAAAGATGCCAAACGCGTGGGGGCTGCACGACATGCACGGTAACGTTTGGGAATGGGTGCAAGATTGGTACGATGAGGCCTACTACAAAAGCAGTCCCAAAGCAGACCCACTCGGACCCCAAACGGGTTCAAGCCGGGTGTTCCGCGGTGGCGGCTGGCTCTCTTCACCGCAGGGCCTGTGGTCCGCGCTCCGCCTAAAGTACATGCCAGGTGACCGCCTCGGCATCCTCGGTTTTCGCCTCCTGAGGACTATCCATTAACCCTTTTACCCTTTTTCCTTTTTACCGGGGTCCAGGGGCGGAGCCCCTGGCGGCCGCGAAATGGATAGCACTCATGCAGGTGAGGATACTGACCTTCCCATTTGACGATCACCTCGGCGGCTTCGACGATGCGCCGCTTCAAGCGCTCGCGCGGGAGCAGCAGCTGATCTCCGTACGCGAGTACTTCTTCGAGCGGGATGGGAAGCCGTACCTCGCGCTTGTGGTGACGTGTGCGATTGGACCGCTGGCTCAGCCTCGCGAGCGTGCCGCGCGTTCACAGCGCGTATCCCCACCATGGCGGGAACTCCTCACGAAAGAAGCGGAGCCGCTTTTTTCTACGCTGCGCTCCTGGCGGGCACAGCGCTCCCTGGCGGATGGGGTGCCGCCCTATATTGTGTGCACCAACCGGCAGCTGGCGCTGCTTACCGTCCACCAACAGGTCATCGTGAGACCGGGAGCCCAGCTGCGCGGGGCTTTCTATTCGGGCATGACAGCACTGCCGATCGCCTGCGCAGAGGCGTTCTTGGTCGCCCATTTTGTAGAGACGCCCCGGTGGGGCGTCTCCTGTCGTTCGCGTTCGTCTGTTCGGTTTTAGTATTTCGGAAACCTCGCTGAGACGCCCAACCGGGGCGTCTCTACATAAGATGTCATTAGCAGCCGTCCGGGACGCGAGCATCCCGGGCGCGTCGAACGACCTCCTGGATCGCTGCGTAACGGCCCCATAAGAGCCTCCGCTCAACGGTCCGAGAGGTCGCCCTCGATTACGTTAATAGATAGCACCCAGGCCCAGCGAACATGTCATGCTGAGCGTACGCGAAGCATCTTAAGCAGGCAGCTTCGCCGATTAGGCGCAGCCGGTACCGACTGCCGGATGTACCACGTTAGCAAGGTCTCCAGTATTCTGCCGGTCAAGGATCCTTCACTCCGTTGCTAATGACATGACCCTTTCTGGCGGGCAGAAATGCAGGATTCGACGCCGTACGGCCACGCCATGGCGTGGCCCTACCATTCCGACCGAATCGCTGTCATGCCCGAAAAGAAAGCTCTGCGCAGCCGGGCTAAGGGTCTCGGAATGACTGCACGATTTACAGCCCGCTTCCAGGCCATGGTCGCGCACGTCCAACACGCGGACACGCTCGCGGCGCGCCGGCGGATTTTTGCTGGATCTCTTGCCTACGGGCGATGTAGATTCCGGCGGTTAAGCTTTTCATAATCACGATTCACCCGAAACGTAATGATCTTTGTCAGCCACGCCGAGCCCGACCGACGCCGAGCGATGTCTCTGGTGGCTGAACTGGAGAAAGCTGGATTCCGTTGCTGGATTGCTCCTCGCGATATCCCCAAAGGAGCCGACTTCCGGGAGTCGATCCTCGGGGCGATCGATGCTTGTGCGGCGTTTATGCTCGTCTTTTCCTCGCACGCCAATACCTCGAAGTGGGTTGATCGCGAACTTGCCGAAGCGGATGAACAGGAAAAGCCTGTGTTCTGGATTCGCCTGGAGGATCTTCAGCCCAAACGTTCGATCTGGCTTGTTTTGCGCCACATTCAGTTTCTTGATGCCTTTCACGATGCCTTCTCGGCATACGCCGCCGAACTGATCACGGAATTTGAGGAGCGGCTTCCGGGATTGAGGGCGGCAAGTGTCATCGCCGACAACCAAGTCGCTACCCGTGTTTCGCAGCCTCCCCGCATCGCATCGTCGGAAGAATGGACGAACAGCCTGGGGATGGCCTTCCGCCGTGTTCCGACTGGAACGTTCAAGATGGGCAACGAGGAATTTACCTGGTCGCAACCTGTCCACCCGGTCCAGATTACGAAGCCCTTTTACATGGGTAAGTATCCAGTGACACAGGGGGAATGGAAGGCGCTGATGGGCAAGACGCCGGCTCAGCAAGAAAAAAAGGCAGAAGAAGAGTGGCAGTTGGGTATCCGCGGTGAAGGCGATCGGTATCCGATGTACTACGTGTCGTGGGAAGAGGCGCAGGCGTTTATCGCGAAGCTGAACCAGCGGGAGCCTGGCGAGCGGTACCGTTTGCCTACGGAGGCGGAGTGGGAATATGCGTGTCGGGCGGGTAGCGAGTCGGCGTATTGCTTCGGAAACGACGAACAGGTGTTGGGTGAATACGGGTGGTACGACGGTAACTCGGGCGGGCGGGCCCATCCTGTCGGAGAAAAGCTACCGAACGCGTGGGGCCTTCATGACATGCACGGCAACGTGTGGGAATGGGTGCAAGACTGGTACGATGAGGCCTACTACAAAAGCAGTCCGAAAGCCGACCCGCCTGGCCCCAGTACGGGCTCGCTCCGGGTGAGTCGCGGCGGCGGCTGGGACTCTGCGCCGCGGCTCCTGCGGTCGGCGTTCCGCGACAACATCTCGCCGGGCGACCGCGGCTACCACCTCGGCTTTCGCCTCCTGAGGACTCACCCTTAGCGCTTTTACCCTTTTACCCTTTTTCTCTTTTACCGGGGTCCAGGGGCGTAGCCCCTGGCGGTTGCGTTTTTGCTACCCCTTTAAATCGTCTTTCTGAGCTGATCCCGGCGCGCGAGCCAGAGGGTGTGCTCGCGGGAGATCGCCGTTTCCGCGTCGGCGACGAAGGCAGAGAGTTCGGATTCGTGCGCCACGAGCATCCCGGCCTCACGCACCAGGCTGAGTTCATGCGCGGCCACGGCATAGGATTGCGCGAGTTCTTCGTGTTGTTTTACCTGGAGCCAGGCGAGAAAAGAGGCGGCGAGAGTGGCGAAGATGCCGGCCGGGTTGATCCAGAACTCTGGCCACACAGACAGCGACATCGCGGCGCCGAAGGCCATCAGCTGGGTGATGATGACGGCGCTAAAAAGCCACGACTGGCTGGTGGCATTTTTTTCGGCCCGGCTCCGGTACCAGTTTAACTGCTCAAGAACGCGCTCGCTGAGATAGGTCTCCTTCCGTTCGGCAAGCGCCAGCCGGCGGACGCGATCCATGGCATCGGTGATTTGCATCGCCTCGCTGTCGGGCAGGGCCACCGCCAGGACCTCGCTTTCCGCGAGGATCTCGCGCAGACTCTGCACAAAGAGTTGCCGCGCCGCGGCCGGCGGAAGTCCGTGGCTGAAGGGCTCGGCACAGAGCATGTACCTCCAGGCCAGCGTCTTGACCGATTCTGCCGCTGCGCGCCCGCCATACCATCGCTGCTTCAGCGTTTTCTGGTTGAGCAGGATGGTCAGGACGACACCCAGGAGCAGCAGGAGGGCGCTCGCGATCATCAGTTGACGGTTTGTCGCCGGGTTGTCCAGGTTAAACGCGCTGAGCACGGCGCCGAGGCATAACGCAATCAAATCCGCTCGGAGGAGCCGCAGATACTGTTTTTGAGCATCGACCGACATACCGTCCGCCGCGCGGAAGAGCGCGGGGAGGTCGGTATCGGTGACAGTGGTAGGAGTTGTCGACAACGCAGAAGAGGAGGTTGGTTAGGGGCTCAAACATAACCAATAGGCATGACTCCGCCTACTCATGAGGCAACTCGTCGCAATTTTGCCGGCGCAGACCCGAAGGGTTTCCCGGGCGCGTCGGTGTTCCTGATCGGCCTGGCGCAGACCCGAAGGGTTTCCCTGGCGTGGCGGTGTTCCTGATCGGCCTGACGCAGACCCGAAGGGTTTCCCGGGCGCGGCGGTATTCTCAATCGCGGCGGTTAAAAACCCTTCGGGTCTCCTCCTTCGGGTCTCCTTCGCTCACCCATGTCCCAACACCCGGTGCGGCACATACGGAGCCTCCAGATACGCCACCTCCTCCGCCGGCAACGTCAGCTCCAGCGCCGCCACCAGATCCTCCAACTGCCCCACCTTCGACGCCCCGATGATCGGCGCGGAGACGCCCGGGTGCTGGCGGACCCATGCGAGGGCCACACGCG
>JBGSPJ010000318.1:0-1862 GCA_041738655.1 Rhodothermales bacterium
CCGTCGTCCACGACGCCCCCGCAGCCGGCCTGGCGTCGGTCTCCTTCGCCGATAGCCGACGTGGCGTTGTCGCCGGCGGAGACATGGCCTCGCCCGACACGCGCCAGGACAACCTCGCCATTACCACCGACGGGGGCGAAACCTGGAACCTTGCCACGGCCCCACCGTTTTCCGGCGCGATCTACAGCATCGCCTTCGCCCCGAGCACCCCCTCCCCCACTCTGATTGCCGCCGGACCGCGGGGCCTCGCCGTGACGCTGGACATGGCCCACACGTGGACATTGCTCGATAGCCTGAACTACTGGACTGTCGGCTTTGCCTCCAACGGCACCGGATGGGCCGCCGGCATGGACGGCCGGATTGTCCGTCTCCAGTTTCCCCGGTAATTGACACCCACTCATACCACCCCTACATGGACTGGATTACCTCCCCCGATGCCTGGATTGCCCTGCTCACGCTGACGTCGCTCGAGTTGGTGCTGGGGATTGACAACATCGTATTTATCTCGATCCTGGCTGGTAAGCTCCCCGAATCGCAGCGGGAAAAGGCGCGCTTCCTGGGCCTGGGGCTCGCCATGGTGTCGCGCATCGCGCTGCTGTTTTCCATCGCCTGGGTGATTCAGCTTACCGAGCCGTGGTTCACGATCCGCGCGAACGAAATTTCGGGGCGGGACCTGATCCTCATCATCGGCGGCTTCTTCCTGATCGCCAAGAGCACCCACGAAATCCACCAGAAACTGGAAGGGGATGAGGCCGCGCTGTCGGCCGCGTCGGCGCCGTCGTTTCAGAGCGTGCTCATCCAGATCATGCTGCTGGACATCGTGTTTTCGCTCGACTCCGTCATCACGGCTGTAGGGATGGTCGATGAGATTTCGATCATGATCGTCGCCGTCGTGATCTCGGTGGCGTTCATGATGTTCTTCGCGCGGGGCATCAGCGAATTCGTCGATCGCCGGCCCACGATCAAGATCCTGGCCCTGTCGTTCCTGCTCCTGATCGGCGTCGCCCTGATCTCGGACGGCCTGGATCACCACATTCCGAAAGGCTACATCTACTCGGCCATGGGCTTCTCCGTCTTCGTCGAACTCATCAACCTCCGCGTGCGCAAGAAGCCGGAGGTCGAGCCCGTGAAGCTGCGTGAGCCGTACGTGAAGCACTAATTCCTCATTCCCCCTTTTTCTTCCTCATCGCCGCCCACGCATCCAGGTTTTCGCGGATGAACTCGCCGAAGTCCTCGATGTCCTTGGCGGATTGGCGCCAGAACTCTTTGAACGAGTCGGGATCGAAGGCGGCGCCGTAGATGCGTTCCCATTTGGAGCCGCCGGGCGCGGTTTCGTCCTCGTAGAAGGCGGCGAGTTGCCGGCAGGCCATGGCGACCACGGTGAGGTTGGCGTCATCCCCCAGCGGGTCAAACACGCCGGCGACACCCTCGTCCAGCTCGGTGAGGCGTTCGAGCACCTTGTTGTACTGTTTGACGCAAAAGGTGATGCTTTCGGCATCCGAGCCGGCCCACGCCGCCTGCTGCGCCATGCGTGCGGTGCGGCGGAGGACATTGACGAGTTTTACGATTTCCTGGGCGCGTTCCATAGGGCAGCAATAAAGAGTTAGAGTTGGTATCTGACGTTGCGCGTTTTCTCGTTGCGCGTTAAACGTTTTGTCCTGAATTCGAGCTTCCCAGCACGTGGGAGGGCACAAAAAAGCCAAACGTTCAACGGAGTAACGTTCAACGTAAACTAGAGGGAGGTACAGGTGAGGCGTTCGCCCGGCGCGAAGAGGCGGTCGAACCAGGCGCTGAGCCAGTCGGCCGAGCGGGTGGTGCTGAGTTGGACGAGGAGGTCGCGCCCGCGCATGCGGACGCTGCCG
>JBGSPJ010000324.1:0-4526 GCA_041738655.1 Rhodothermales bacterium
CCCCAACGACCGCGGAACCGGCAGCGAACCCGGCGGCGGACCCGACGCCGGGGTCCCCGACGACGCCTACTGGTATGCGGAACAGCAGGTGTTTGCCGACACGTTTGGCGTCTACACCTTCCCCTACCTTCCCGCCGGCACCTACACCGTCTACGCCAGCTACTGGATCGATGGCGGGTTCGGGATGGAGTGGTACGACAACGCCGCCGGCCCTGAAGAAGCCACGCCCATCGTGCTCGACGAAGGCGAAAGCCGGACGGGTATCGATTTCAGCCTGGACATCCGCTCGATCTTCGGCACCCTCGCCGGCCAGATCGCGTTCGAAGACGGCACCGCCGCCGGTGGCGCGTATGTCGAGGCCTCCCCGTATTACTGGGACTACGCCGCCTGGCCGATCAACCCGGCCCCCTACTACACCCGCGCCAATGACGCCGGCGTGTTTGAAATCCCGAACCTCCCCAACGGCACGTATTATGTCAACGTATTCGCCGAAGGCGGGCGTATGCTGGAGGGTAGCGATCCCAACGGTTCGCCCCGGTATGTCGCCGAGATCATTGGTGGTGAGATCACACAGGTCGATGTGACGCTCCAGCGTCTGGAGGCCGGCGAAAATCGTATCTCCGGCGTGGTTACACCACAGGACTCCGCCTTTGCCTTTGCCCTCGTCCAGGCCATGGTGGATGACGATCCGAACCGCGTCTACACCGCCATCGCCGGCCCCGGCGGGGCCTATACCCTCAACGACCTGCCGGATGGCACCTACCTGGTCTGGAGCTTCGCCCCGTACCATGCCCAGGTCTATTTCGACAACACGTACGACCCCGCGGAGGCCACCCGGATCGAACTGCGTGATGGGATGGAACGCAGCGGGGTCGACTTCGAGCTCCAGCCGATCTACTTCTTCGCCGAGGACGGCGCGCCCGGCCGCGCCACGGGCAGCTACGTCTACGGCAGCGTGCGGGATGTGGACGATCAGCCGATCGAAAGCGCCACGGTGTACGCCCTGAACGAGGCCGGCGACGTGCTCGCCTCGGTCCGCACCCACGCCGACGGGATGTACGAGATGGCCGGCGTCACTCCGGGCGTCGGATTCCGCCTGAAGGCCACCCACCCCGGCTTCACGAGCCGGTATCATGATGGGGCCTCCTCGCTTGACGCATCCGAGGCGCTCGACCTCGCCGCCGGCCGCTACGAGATCAACTTCGCGCTCGTCGCTGGCACCAGCGTGGGCACCGATCCGGATCCCGAGCTACCGGCCGGGGTCGCCCTCCGCGGCAACTATCCGAATCCGTTTAATCCCGAGACGCAGATCTCCTTCACCCTCGCCGAACCGATGGCGATCACGGTGACGATCTACGACGCCCTCGGGCGCCGGGTGACGGAACTCTACAGCGGCTCGCTGTCCGCCGGCGAACAGCAGTTCCGCTGGGATGCCACCGGCGCCGCCGGTGAGGCGATGCCCAGCGGCCTGTACTTCTACCGCGTCGCCGCCGATGGGGTGTCGCAGACCGGGAAGATGACGCTGCTGCGGTAACCAACCTCCTGCAAGCACGGTACGCGGGCCGGGCGATGTGCGCATGCGCGTCGCCCGGTCCGCTTTTTTGGGGGGTGGCCTGCGGTTGGGGGTTTTCTGGGGGACCGGGTGGACGCGGGGGACTTGGGGGACACAATGCACGTAGTTTCTGAACCATCGAGCCTAACTTTTGGCAATGATTTCGGGAGGATAGACTTACTGACTATTTATCTGTAAGATACGGGCTCATTCCACCAACCCTTCTGGACCCCAACGGCGTTTTCCCTCCACCCGGTGCGCCACCGAGACCTGTATGGACGTGTTAAGCACCCTGGACTGGGTGATCCTGGCCGCGTATTTCATCGCGGTGTTTGCGGTAGCTTTTGGTGTGGGCCGGCAGGAGAAAGCCGGCGAACAAACCTCCGCCGGCTACTTCCTCGCCGGGCGCAACGCCGGCTGGTTCGTCATCGGCGCTTCGTTGTTCGCCTCGAACATCGGCGCCGAGCATATCATCGGGCTCGCGGGTACGGGTGCGGCAAGCGGGGTGGCCGTCGGCCAGTTCGAGATCCTCGCCTCGCTCATCCTGCTGCTGCTCGGCTGGGTGTTTGTGCCGTTCTACCTCAAGAGCGGCGTATTCACCATGCCCGAGTTCCTCGAGCGCCGGTACGACAAGTGGTCGCGCGGCTATCTCGCCGGCATCTCCATCGTCGGGTACATCCTCACCAAAATCTCGATCACCATCGCCGCCGGCGGCATCGTATTCGAGGCGCTAATGGGGATCGACATGTGGACGGGCGCGCTGTTCATCACCCTCGCCACCGGTATCTACACCGTCTTTGGCGGCTTACGCGCCGTGTTGTATACGGACATGCTCCAGATGTTTGTCCTGATCGGGGGGGCCGTCGCTGTTACTTTCGTCGGGCTGAATGAGATAGGGGGATGGGATACCATGTACGCCGCGGCCGGCACCGGCTTTTTCAGCGTCTGGAAGCCCATGACCGACCCCGAGTTTCCCTGGACGGGCATCGTCTTCGGCGCCCCGATCCTCGGTGTCTGGTACTGGTGTACCGACCAGTTTATCGTGCAGCGCGTCCTCTCCGCGAAAAACATCGATCACGCCCGACGCGGCACCATCTTCGGCGGCATGCTCAAGCAGTTGCCGCTATTCATCTTCGTGGTTCCGGGCATCATCGCCTACGTGCTGGCGCAATCCGGCCAGATCACCCTCGATCGCCCCGACGCCGCGCTGCCGACCCTGATCGGCGCGTTGTTGCCGGCGGGGCTGCGCGGGCTGGTCGTCGCCGGCCTGCTCGCCGCCTTGATGAGCTCGCTCTCGTCGGTCTTCAACTCGTGCTCGACGCTCATCGCGTGGGACATCTACAAAAAATGGAAGCCCGACACGCCGGACCGGACGCTCGTGCGCGTAGGCCAGCTGGCCACGGTGCTGATGGTCGTCCTTGGCATGGCCTGGATTCCGTTCATGGGGAAGATCTCGGGCCAGATCTTCGTCTACCTGCAGAGTGTGCAGGGTTACATCGCGCCCCCGATCGCCGCCGTGTTTCTCGTGGGGATCGCCTGGAAGCGGGTGAATGCGCGTGGCGCGCTGGCCTCATTGCTGACCGGCTTCGTGCTTGGCATGGGCCGGCTCATCGCCGAGCTGTCGAAGGACCGGCTTGACGGCTTCCTGTTCACGTTCGCCGATGTCAACTTCCTCCACTTCGCCGCTTACCTGTTCGTGGTGTGCGTCGCGGTGCTGGTCATTGTGAGCCTGCTGACCGATCCGCCGCCGGGCGTGAAGGTGCACGACCTGACCTTCGCCACGGTCGACCACGCCACGCGGCTGCCGTCGAACGACAGCTGGCGCCGGCGCGACCTCGGCCTCACCGTGGTGCTCGCCGTGATCGTCATCGGGGTGTGGACGTACTTTACGGGCTGAGCGTGAGTGGGGGTCCCCGAAAATCGGATCCAATGGTTAAGTGCGTGTCGCACCCCTATCAACGGCCCGATTTCGATCGACGATATAAGCTTTCGGGCTTCGTCCGGCAGAGTGTATGGGCGTTTTGCCCTGCCGGAAGACGTGTTTCAGGCCGCGGACGGCTTGGGCCGGGTTGATCGCCGCGAGCTCAAGCGGCAGCCGGCGCACCCGGGAAAAAAACCGCCGCCGCCCGGGCATAGGCCCCACGCGTATTTACGTTTCGTTTTCTAGGCACGGAAAGAGATCCTGTAGCTCCCTCGTGAATGCTTGGATATCTTCTTCACTCAGATTCACGCCTCCTCTCCGAGCTTCTTCCCGTATCGCCATCTTCCCCGTCGCATATACATTTTCGAATAGCATCTTAACGATTTTACATGCGACCTGTATTGGTTGGTGGTGTTGATATCGGTCACGAAGTTTTTCGGCTTCTCCCCATTCGTCTTCAGTTATTAAGGCCAGAATTCGATAGAGATCGAATGCATGGTGACGACCAAAGTCTTTTGCTTCCTTCTCGCGTAGGTCTCGGTAGGCGTGGAGCTTTAGCACCAAGAACGTATAGGGGTGCGGCGAATATATGGTCACGGTATCATGCCCATCAGAAATCTCTATGGACAATGGATTCTCATCCAGGGTCAACGCCTCAGGGGCAACATGCGCATTGATGTCCTTAATCTTGCGGTTCTTAATCCTGCGCTTATCGAATATTGTTTTCGCTCTGGCCTCATCGTCCATGGGAATCGGGGCCAGTAAATCAATTTTAAGTGTTCGTTGCTGCCCATGGTACTCGATTTCCCTCTTGAATTGATAGAATTTTGCCGTCTCTATGGGCACATACCCCTGTTCGCGCAGCGCGTCACGCAACATGCTGAGACTTTTTTGATCGCTGATAACCTCTGCCGCTGACTACTGGACACTTTTCGCAAACCGCCTTCCTGGCGCCGTCGGCGGTCTGATCGCATGAGCGAGCTTTCGGACAAGTCTAAGGACGAACCGAACAAACCGATCCGCTTCACCCGCACGCTCTCGAAGCCAGCGATA
>JBGSPJ010000412.1:0-6520 GCA_041738655.1 Rhodothermales bacterium
CCAGCGCGCGTCGCCGGTGGCCGCGGCGATGCGGCCGTCGAGCGTCTGGGCAATTTTGAGGGTTACAAGGGGCCGGCCTGTTTGCACCCGCTGCACAAAGGCCTCGTTGAACCGCCGGCACTCCGCCTCCAGCACTCCCACGCAGACCGTCACCCCGTGCCCCCGCAGCCGTTCCACACCACGGCCAGAAACAGCCGGGAAGGGGTCGATCATCCCCACGATCACCCGCCGGATGCCCTTCTCGAGGATGATGTCCGTACAGGGCGGGGTTTTGCCGTGGTGGTTGCAGGGCTCAAGATTGACGTACAGGGTCGCGTCCTCGAAGGACCGCCCGGGGTGGGTGCGTTCGGCGTCGCGGACGGCATTTCGCTCGGCGTGCGCCTCGCCGTAGCGCTCGTGCCAGCCTTCGCCCAGGACCTCGCCGGCCGGACCGATCAGGACGGAGCCGACCATCGGGTTCGGGCTCGTCTGGCCGGTGCCTCGCGCCGCCAGTTCGAGGCAGCGGCGCATCCTGCGCTCGTCGGGTGTGAGGTCGGGCGGCAATGAAATAGGGATTAAGAATTAAAGATCGCAGGGATTAAAGGAGTGACGCTGCGTGTTGCGCGTTTTACGTTGAACGTTTGGTGGTTTAGAATGCGCCATTGGGCTGTTACGCAAGATTCCAGGAAGCAACGCATAAAGCGCAACGAGTAAACCTATAAAGCCCGTTAATCTTTCATCTGTAATAGGTACTACTTAAAGCGGTATGACCACCCGCATGCGGGGCTCTATCCGCCGGCGGCGCTTCAGGCCGGTGGGGATGCCGCGGTCGAAGACCGGTTCGTAGCTATGCCGGAAGCCGAAGCCGAGCATGAGGTACTTGAAGAACTGGTAGGCGCCGTCGAATCGGAGCAGCGTGATCTTGCGTCCTGTGTTGGTCTGCGCCTGAAGCGGTTCGGCGCGCACCTGGTCGAACGAGAAGCGGACATAGACCGGCAGGTCCTTCGATTTCAGTCGCGTGTCCAGGTGAAACCAGCCGTTGTTCACTTGATTCCAGAGATACTCGTAGCTCCACGTGAACTGGAACGCGCGGGCGAAGCGCCAGGACATCGACACGTACGAACCCAGCCGGGTGTCCTGTTGGGCGAGAAGCAGGTTCTGTTTGGTGTTCAGCGCGTCGATGGTCTCGCCATCGGCCTCGAGCCCTATCCGGCGGTAACGTTCGACCTCGTAGAGCGCGTTGAAGTAGTTGGCCAGGTATTCTTTTCCGAGTAGCCGCTGCTCGAATTGCGCCGAGAAACGGAGGTCGTTCTCCAGTTTCCAATCCCCCAGTACTCCGATAGAGGCGCCTCGACCGTAGCCCAGGATCTGGGCGAGTTCCAGGTAGGCGAGCGTCTGCGACGTTTCGGTGGTGAGAAAAGGCAGCCCGAAGTCCAGCCCCACCATCGCGATGCGGGATGCGCGTTCGCCGACGGGCGTTTCGAGGATGCCCGGGCGCTGGAGCGAGGGGTCGGTGAGGAAGGGGACGCCCGGAATGTCCGGGTTGACGCGTGCCCCGAGCCGGCTCAGATCGCCGGCGAGGCTAACGCCGGCGTCAAGGAACTGCCATCGGTGGCCCGCCTCGGCGCGGAACGGCTTGTACGAGCCGCGAAGGCCGTACACTTCGGCGGCGAGGACATTGGAGTAGACGGCCTCGGCCTGGAAATTCCCAAGCCGATAGTACCCTTCGATGCCGCGCTTCTGGTTATCGAGGCTGGTGGAGTTTCGGAAGAAGTTGATGAACTGCCCATAGCCGAGGGTCGCGTCTTCGAGTTCGCCAAAGCGGGCGTACCGGTCGCCCTCTCGTTTTTCGGCGTACTGCACGAATCGGACGATGCCGAGGAAGTCGCTGAACGTGTCGTAATCCTCTTTGCGTGTTCCACCGCCCTTGAGGTTGAGATGGAGTTTGAGGAGGAGTCCGCCGCTGAAGAGGCCGTAGGAGAATTCCGGGAGGAACGCCGTGGCGAAATAGGGATCGCGCTTGCCGTCTGCGTTTTCGATTCGGCTGACGCCCACGTCAAAGTCGGTGTCGTAGCCGAGACGAGGATCGATCAGTCGGGTGGAATCGACTTCTGAATCCGACGGGATGAAGTGCGTGATCTGCCCTGTCGCCGGCATTGCCGCCAGCGCGATCAACCACACGATATAACAGAGATGCGCCATGAAGGGTAGGTTAGTAGCGCGGGTTAGCGAAGCATAACCCGCGTAATGCCATATCATGATGCCAGCCCCACGGTGCCCACCTCGCGGTTGACGCGGAGGCGGAGTTCGCCGAGGCGGGTTTCGATGGCCTTCCGTTCGGCATCCACCTCGTCCACTAACTGGCGTTCTTTCAGGACAAACGAACTGTAGGGCCGGATGGTCTCGTGCACACGTTCGAGGGAGGATTCGACTTCCTGCCCGAGTTGTTCGTCGAGGGCGCGGCGCACGTCGGCGCGGAGGGCGTCCACCCGTTGCCGGAACTCGTCGATCGCGCGGCGTTTCTGGCGCGGGAGGAAGATGAGACCCACGACGGCCAGCACGCCGGCGGCGATGAATCCCCCCGTTACGTCCAGCGCCGTGGCGCTGATCACGATCGTCGTGAGTGCGCCGATGCCGACGGCCACGGCCTCGGCGCCCATGAACATCCGTGCGGCGTTGTTGGCGTTTTCGAGGATGCGCCGGGCCTCCTCGCGGAGGTTGTACAGTTCGATCTTACGGCCGGCCTCGCGCATGATGCCGTGGAAGAGCTCTTCGCGGTTGTAGAAGAACGCGCCGTGAGGCGTGTCCGTGGGGCCGGCGACGCGGCGGACGCGGTCCGCGAATTCATTCAGCGTCCGGTTCCAGAGGTTGAGAGCCTGCTTGAGCAGGGCATCGACGGCCTGGGTGACCTGGGCTTCGATCTGCTGGTCGGTGCCCTGGATGACCTGCCGGCCGAACTCCTCCTTGAACAGGTCGCGATCTTTCAGCATCCCGATTTTGGAGATGCGGATCGTGTCCTCAAGGAACTGAACGCCTCGTTTTTCCATCTGGAGGAAGAGGTTATCCACCTCCGTGAGCCGGCGGGTGTAGCCTTCGGTGAGTTCAGCGCGCGCGGCAGTCATATGGCGGTCGAGCTGAGCGAGGTTGGCTTCGTCCTCCCCCAGCACCCGGGCGCGGGTGGTCATCCGGGCGCCGAGGTGCTCGATCAGGCGCAGGCCGGCGTCGAGCGGGGCGTTGAACTTGAGAGCCATGCGTTCGGTGTCGGTGAGGATCGTTTCGATAAACGCCTCGAAGGCACCGTAGCGGCTTTTGACCCACAGCGCCTCGCGCTCGGGGCCGGCGGGCAACTGTTTTGCCTCGTATGCCAGCTCGGCGCTGACGGGGAAGATGGGCGGGGAAAAGTGCAACACGTCGCGGCAGCCGGCGGCGACGTGTTCGAGTACCTGTTGGAGCAGGTCCTCGGTGCGCGCCAGATCCACCTTGTTGACCACAAACACGAGGCGTTTGCCCCAGGCTTCGCGGATGAAGGACAGGAACGCACGCTCCGATTCCGACAGGGGTCGGTCGTAGGACGTGATGAACAGCACGAGGTCCGCCCGGGGGATGAAGTTTTCCGTGATCGTCTCGTGTTCGCGGACGATCGAGTTCGTGCCCGGCGTGTCGACCAGATTCATGGTGCGGAGCAGCGGCGAGGGGTGCCGGCGCTCGACGAGGAATTCGGAGATCTGGCGGTCCATCCGGGCCTCCCCGTGGCGAATGACCGTCACCTTCGCCGTGGTGGGGATCGGCCCCTCCTCCATAATTTTCTCGCCGAAGAGCGCGTTGATCACGCTCGACTTGCCGGCGTTGAATTCGCCCACGACCACCAGGAGGAACAGTGCATCGAGGTTGGCGACGATGTCGTCCAGCCGGCGGAGCGTCTGCGCGTCCTCCTCGGTGCGTCCCAGCAGGGCCTGGAGGCGGACCAGCGCCTCCCGTTCATCGGTCAGCAGGGCGGTGTAGCGAGGGTCGGTGTAGGCTGGCATGGAGTAGGTTCAAGGTTCATAGTGTAAGGTTCAAGGAGTGATTCACACGTTGAGCGTTGAACTTCGGACCTTGAACCTCACCGAATATACAGCAGCGCCGGCAAGCCGGAACGAAATCTACATACTCCGGTAGTTTCCCGAGCCACTCGGGGCCTTCTGTACCATCGATTCCTTCCGACCCCAATCCATGGATAGCGACCCCAATTCGCGCGGCCTGGGCCGGACCACGCCGGCCGATTACGACTCAGAGCCGACTTTTTTTATCGAGATCTCGGCGGCTGAGTTGGCTCGATTGCTCGAAGAGCATCGTGCATGGGTGGATTCCGCCGGAAAAATGGGCCGGCGGGCGAATCTGGAGCGGGCGAACCTGGGCGGGCTCGATTTGCATGGCGTGAACCTGTCGGAAGCCAATCTCTACCAGGCCAATCTTTCCAAAGCCAATTTGCAGGGCGCCAGCCTGTCAAAGGCGAATCTTCAGGGCAGCCTGCTCGGCGGTGCTAACCTGCAGAAGGCGAGTCTGTGGGAAACCGAACTTCAGGGCGCGCGCCTTTCGCTGGCGAATTTGCAGGGGGCCAACCTGACTCAGGCCAATCTTTTCCGCGCGAACTTGCGGGAGGCGAGTCTCCAGAAAGCCAACATGAGCCGGGCGAACCTGCAGGAGGCGCGGCTGTCACTGGCCAACATGCAGGGCACCAACCTGGGCCGGGCCAACCTGCACAACGCCGTACTCACCCACGCCGTATTACACGAGGCGAATCTGCAGGAGGCCAATGTGCTCGGGGCGCGGGGGTTGCAGATCAACCAGCTGCGCGGGGCGAACGTGTCAGGCGCCGAGCTACCCGAGGGGATCGAAAAGCTGGACTGGCTGGACCACGTCGAGTCCGCCTCACGCAAGGCGAGTCAACTGTATCTGGGCATGCTCATGTGTTGCCTGTACACCTGGCTCGGGGTGATTTCGACACAGGACATCCACCTCGTGACGCGGACGGCGTCCGCGCCGCTACCGGTGCTCGGTACGCTGATACCGATTTCTGGTTTTTACCTGATCGGCCCTCTAGCCGTGTTCCTGCTGTTCGTGTTTTTCCACCTGTACATCCAGCGGCTCTGGGAAGATCTGGCCCTGTTTCCGGCCGTCTTCCCGGACGGGAAGTCGCTCGACAAAAAGGTGTTTCCCTGGTTGATGAACGGCCTCATCCGCTCGCACATCCCGCAGCTGGAGGATACACCCATCCCGTTTTACCGTCTCCAGCGGGGCGTACTGCTGTTTACCGCCTGGGCGGTGGTCCCACTCACGCTACTGTATTTCCTGTGGGGATACCTTCCCCGGCATCACGGGCTGTTCACGGCCTATCACCTCCTGCTTTTTGCCGCGAGCATCTGGCTGGGCATCGCCTTCTACACGACGGGCGCGACGACACTGCGGGGTCTGAAGCCGAGGCCGTTTCTTTGGGAGGAAGCGCGGCAGGACCAGCGCACGCGGCAGGCCCTGGTGGTACTGGCGTGTTGCGCACTCGCCTGGGGCTTCCTGTTTCACGGCCCCGTCGAGCTGCCGTCAGTCCAACTGGTATCGGCCGAGTTGCGGGGACAGAACCTGCGCGGGGTGAGCCTGGAACGGGCGAATCTGGACGGCGCGGATCTGCGTGGGGCGCGGCTACAGGCGGCGCATCTGGAGCGGGCGACGCTGTTCTCGGCGCAATTGGATAACGCTGACCTCACGGCGGCCAATCTGCAGGGGGCGGACCTGAAAGGCGCCACCATGCTCGGCGCGATCCTCGTTCGGGCCAACTTGAACCGCGCTGATCTCCGGGGCACGAATCTGCAGGGCGTCAACCTCGAAGGCGCCAGCCTCGCCGGCGCCAACCTTTCACGCGCGAACCTGCGGGATGTGGAAGGCGCGACGACCGCCGAACTGTGCAAGGCCCGCTCGATGCTGGGCGCCCAGATGGACGCGGCGCTCGTGGGCCAGGTGACGACGGCGTGTGTGGAGGTGCTAATGGGCGGCCAGGAGCCGGTGCCGGGGAATTAAACGGTAGCGCGCAACAAGGTGCTTTGTCTGGACGTGAAGTGGTCCCTGGCCTTGAACGTTAAACCTGCCACCTGGAACCGGAAGAAGTGGGGACGGGAGCCCAACCCACCAGAGGGCCCCCGTCCACCGGGAGATATGCCTGGACGATGCGTACACCGTCCATTGATAAGTCTGCTCGTACATAGGCAATCGCTGAAACTCCCGCGAAGATTTTTCCCCTAGGAACCGCACCCCAACGAGTGCATTTCAGCACCCTGTGCAAAAGAAAGGAGAAGGCACCCATTTTGCCTTTTACCTTTTGCCATTTTTTCCCTGCCCTGTAGCTCAACTGGCAGAGCGCCTGACTCTGGATCAGGAGGTTAGAGGTTCGAGCCCTCTCAGGGCAACATGAGGCCGGTCTTCCGCGAGGAGGCCGGCCTTTGTCATTTCACCCTCGCATGCCGCGCCAGTGCAGCCAGCGCCCCGCCGGCGGCCTCGCACGCCGCACGAT
>JBGSPJ010000343.1:0-19583 GCA_041738655.1 Rhodothermales bacterium
CCGCCGCCCGTCGTTGATCGGACGCCGCCGCCGGCGCGCCCCGCGCCCGTCGTCAACCACGTGGCTCCGGCCGCTGAGCCACCCCCTCCGCCGTTTGTCGAGCGTACGCCGCCCCCCGTCGAACGGGTGGCCGTCCCGCCCCGGATGACGGTGGTGGATCACCACCAGGCGAAGGACGAGGCGCCCGAAGAAGTCGGCGGTTTGAGTTCGGATGAACTCGACTTCATCAAGGCCACCGTAACCACCGCCGCGCATCAGGTTGATCCCGGTGCATTCTTTACCTCGACCGAACCCGTCGATCAGGAGCCTTGGATGCAGGAGGATGAAGAGTCGGCGGACCCGTTCCAGTACGAAGAACCGCCGTATGCCGCGCCGCCGTACACGCCGGCTCCTGTGCCCGATTACCGCGCCGCGCCTTCCCCGTTTGATGAACAACCTCCTTCGCCGCCGTCTCCCCGTGAAGGCGGAAGCTGGGTGCGCACCCCGATCATCTCGTCGCACGGTCCCCAGGGTGATTCCATCCCGGATACCTTCGAGAAGCCGCTGTTTGGCGGTCACGACGACCACGATGATCTGACGGCGACCCCCGAAGAGATCGAAAAGATCCGGCGTATTCTCAACGACCTGGACTGATATTGCGACGTTACGCGTTCCGCGTTTTTCCGTTGAACGTTTCGTATTGTGCTATGCGCATGTGGAATATGATTCCAGGATGCCACGTATAACGCACAACGAGTCAACGCGTAACGACAGTGATTAAGCCGGGTCTCATGCAAGCGGAAAACCGTATTTCGTACGACATCAATCGGTACCGGGAGCAAATAGAAACCGCCGCCGCGGCGATCCGCGCGGCGAGTGATATCCAGCCGCGCGCCGCGCTCATCCTCGGCTCGGGGCTCGGGGGCCTGGTCCGCGACGTCGATATCATGCGGACGCTTTCGTACCAGGAAATCCCCCATTTCCCGCTTTCGACGGTGGAAAGCCACGCCGGCATGCTCCATTTGGGCCGGCTCGAGGGCGTCCCCGTCATGGTGTTTCAGGGGCGTTTCCACCTCTACGAGGGGTACTCCCCATGGGACGTGACTTTTCCGGTGCGCATCGCCGGGGCGCTGGGGATCGAGGTGCTGCTGATCTCCAATGCCGCCGGCGGCATGAACACCCACATGGAACGGGGAGATCTGATGTTGGTGACCGACCACATCAACATGCAGGGTGTCAACCCGCTCACCGGTCCGAACCTGGATGCCTGGGGGCCGCGCTTCCCGGACATGAGTGAACCCTACGACCGCGCCCTGCGTGGCCTTGCAGAGGATGCCGCGCTGGAGCTGGGCATTCGGCTTCACCAGGGTGTTTATGTCGCTGTAGTCGGCCCCAACCTGGAAACGCGGGCCGAATACCGATTCCTGCGGGCGATCGGTGCGGATGCCGTCGGGATGAGCACCGTTCCCGAAGTTATCGTCGCCCGCCACATGGGTATCCGAACGCTCGCGATCTCCGTCATCACGGACCTCTGTTTTCCCGATGCCCTGGAGCCGATATCCATCCCCGAGATTCTGGCCGCCGCGGCCCGCGCCGAGCCGGCGCTGGGGAATCTGGTCCGACAGGTGCTGGCGCGGTTCTGACCCGGCCGGCGCATAAATCGACCGAGGTGAGACGATGTCCGAAGACGACGTCTGGGACGAACACGCGTGGGAGGCGTACCTGCGCCACGACGACGAACGGATGAATCGAAGCGCGAGTTCTCCCATCTCTTTTGACGATGGGGAGGAGGAGGACGATGCCATGCTGCTGGACGATCTGCTCGCGCTGCCGGTATACCAGCAGGCATTCGATCTGGCCAATCGCGTGCTGACCTGGTCCGACGGCCTCCCGGGCGACCAGAAAGAATCCACCCTCGTTCATTTCTGTGCCAGCACACTGCAGATCCCGGCCGACCTCGCGCGAGGGCATGGTCTTGGCCTGGATCGCGATCGCATCGGTGGGTACATCGCCTGCGCCAAACGTGCCCTGCACTGCGCCAATACGGCACTCGAACTCCTTCCCGGCTTGCAGTCCGCTCCGTACATGGACGCACCGGTCTACGCTACCCTCTACGAACGCGTATTCGAGTTGCGCAACGACATAGGGCTGTACGTACAGGACCTGCGTCGACGCTTCGAACTGGGAATCGAGTGATTCGGTGACCCCGCTTACCGGGCGATGAGGAGCCGGCCCGTCCGGGTGGCAATCCCATCGGCCGAAGCGGCCTCGATCCGGTACAGGTACAGGCCGGCCGGCCAGCCGGCGCCGTCGATCACCGCTTCATGCCCCATGCCGGCGCCATCCAGGCGTTCCGTGGCGTGCACGCGTCGACCCAGGGCGTCGAAGATCTCGATACGGATGCGGGCATCGGCGCGGAGGTCGTATCGTAGCGTCGTCTGGTGGGCAAATGGATTCGGATAATTGCCCACGACCTGCAGAGCGGCATCCGGCAGTATTGCCGGCGCGTCTTCGAGGGTTACACGGAGCGAGCTGACAAGGTCATCCACGATCTGAACGGCCTCGCCGGCACCGACCGAGTATGTGGCCACGGCCTGACCCGCCACCAGCGCCTCGACCCGATACCGCGCCTCCGTCGCTCCGGGCGCCGCGATGCGGACCTGCAGCGGGCGCTGGCTCGATTGGAGGCGGACCACCGCTTCGGTGGCTTCGACCAGCCGGCTGTTGGTGCTGAATCGGACGTCGAAGTAGGCCGCTTCAGGGCGGGGTGGCAGCCGATAGGAATCCACGGCTTCTGCGGACCGTAGCGAGGCGCCGAAGTAGAGTCGGCCGCTTCGCCCGCCGGCATCGGTGATGTCCATGCGGTGGAAGGCATCGAGCGGTTCTTCGGTCACGGGCGCTTCATCGGCCATCTTGCCCGTGCCGCAGTCGAGCGTCAACAGTGCATTCTTGCTGGCGAACACCCAGTAGCCCACTCCCTGGTCGAGCCGGCCGCGCGGGAAGGTGGTCGAATATTCAGGTGTATAGAGCTCGTCCCAGCTGTACAACGTGCCCGTCACGATCGAAGCGACCGGGTCTGTACTGATGCCGCGTAGGACGACATCGTCGCATGTGGGGCCGGCGATCATATTCCAGCCTGATTCCAGCGGGATCTGAATCGCGTCGATCGGCTCGCCTTCGATCGTCTGCGACTGGGCCGCGCCAGCCACATGCACCCAGTAGGCCGTGCCGATCGACAGGTCGGTGTGGGGGACGTAGGCGTCCGCTTCGCCCCAGGTCATGGGGTCGTCGCTCAAGGCGACATCCGAAAAAACGGCATCCGTTGACCGGTCGACGGGGTCGATCGGAAGGCCGACGAGGTTCCAGCCCGAGGCAAGAGGCAGCTCGACGGTTGTTGTGCTCGTGCCGCCGTTGTCGAACCGCTCGATGGAGTCCAGTTCAGGCGCTCCGCCCTGCTGCGCCGAGCCGGCGGCGATGTACACCGCGTTTTCGAATACCACCGCCTGCGTGCCATGCCGGCCGACGTTCAGGGGCGCGAGGGTGCGCCAGGTCTGCGCCACCGGGTCAAACGCCTCCGTCTGGTTGTGCGCCAGCGTCTGTTTCGACGACTCGCCGCCCATCACCAGAATCTCCCCGTTGTACAACACCGATGTGGTGCCGCCGCGAAGCGTGGGCAGGTTGTGGGAGGAGGAGAGGGTGGACCAGGTGCCGGTGGCGAAGTTGTAGATGTCCACTTCCCCGATGTTGGCCGAGGTATAATTCGGGTTGCTGGTGTCCCGTCCGCCGGTGAGGTAGAGCTTGTTGTTGTAGATGACCGCGTGGGCGTGGTCTCGTTTGCGCGGGGCATCGGGGAGCACTTTCCACTGGCCGGTGACCGGGTCGTACTCGTCGAACCAGGTGTAGCCCGTCGCCGGCGAGCCGTGGCCGCCCTCGATCCCCCCGACCAGATAGATCTTATCGTTGTGCAGCACCGCGCCGGCCGAGCCGCGGCGGCGGTTGGCCGGCACCTCGTGGCTCTGGTTCCAGGTGTTGTTGGCCGTATTGTAGTTGTAGACGTGATCCACCCCGTACTCGCTGTCGCAACAGGTACCCGTGTAGGCCCCAACGATATAAATCAGGTTGCCGCGGACGACCGCCTGGAAGTGGTGCATCTGGAAGGGCGGGTTGGCCCCGTCGGTCCACACCTTCGTTTCCGGATCGTAGATTTGGACACGCTTCACGCCGCGGCCGCCGATCAAGTATAGCTTCCCGTTCACCTCGGCAAAGGCGTTTTCGTGACGCTCGGTCGGGGTATTGGTCGTGTTCACAGTAGTCCACGTGCCGATGTCTTCCTGCGCAACCGCTGGCGGGGGCGTGAAGCATAGGAATCCAAAGAGACTGAGTAGCGCGGTCAGGACGACAGGCGCCGGGCGAGGAACGCGTAACGGCATGGAAGGCACTTCGCTTCGTAATCAGAGGAACGAAAACAAGAGGGTTTCCTGGCTCCAGAGGAGGCTATGGAGCGTAGAGGTGATGTTCAAACAGTCGTCTCACTCCCGGAGCCCGCAGAAAGGCTCGAAATAAGTTATTAACTGGCGTTACGCGTTTGCTCGTTGCGCGTTATCCGTTTCATCCGAGATCGCGCTCCACGGCCAGAAAACGTGCATCCAACCCCCAAACGTTTAACGGGAAAACGTGTAACGTGTAACGCCATGTATAGAATTGGATGAAACGCCGAGGAGGGGCGATGGGGTGGGGATCGGGGATCGAACCTAAGCACGGGCCCAACGTATCATCCCGACTTTTCAAAAGGGCGTTTAATTAGGCGATAGCTCAGTGAAAGTTGATGTCCATGTTTAAAGAGGAAAAGCAGTTCGATCCCCCTGCGATGGAGCAGGAGATGTTGTCGCTGTGGGAGCGGGAGCAGTTATTCGCGCGCAGCATCGCCGCGCGCCGCGATGCGCACACCTTTACCTTCTACGAGGGTCCGCCGACGGCCAACGGCCGGCCGGGCATTCACCACGTGCTCGCCCGGACCATCAAGGACACCTTCTGTCGCTACAAGACGATGAAGGGCTTTCGGGTCGAGCGGAAGGCCGGCTGGGACACCCACGGGCTACCGGTAGAGATCGAGGTCGAAAAAGCCCTGGGGCTCGAGGGCCGGCATCAGGTGGAGGCCTACGGGATCGAGAAGTACAACGCCGCCTGCCGCGAGAGTGTGCTGAAGTACAAGGCGCAGTGGGACGAGTTGACGACCCGCATGGGGTACTGGGTGGATCTGGATAATCCCTACGTCACCTTCAAGAACGAATACATCGAATCGGTCTGGTGGCTGCTCAAACAGATCTACGAAAAGGGGCTGCTGTACAAAGGATACAAGATCCAGTGGTACAGCCCGGGGTCGACCACCGTTTTGTCCTCGCACGAGGTGAGCCTCGGGTACAAGGAAGTGCAGGATCCCAGCGTCTATGTCCGATTCAAGGAGGTGGGCGTCGAGAATACCTATTTTCTCGCGTGGACGACCACGCCGTGGACGCTGATTTCCAACGCCGGCCTGGCCGTGGGGCCGAAGATCGAATATGTCACCTTCCGACAGACGGCGGCGGATCAGCCCCCGGAACGCCTGATCGTGGCGCGTGCGCGCGCTTCCGTATTGCCGGATACGTATGTCGAGGAATCCTCTTGCACCGGCCGCGAACTGGTGGGGCGGCGGTATGAGCCGCTGTTCGACTATTTCAAGGGCGAAGCCGGCGCCGACCAGGCCTGGCGCGTCGTCGAGGCCGATTTTGTATCCACCGAAGACGGTACAGGCATCGTGCACATGGCGCCGGCATTTGGCGCCGAGGACTTCGAGGTGGGCCGCAAGCAGGGTCTGCCGTTGTTTAACCCCGTCACGGTGGATGGGCTGTTCGACGAGCGCGCCGTGCTGGTGGCCGGCCTCTGGTTTAAAGACGCCGATAAAGTCATTAACCGCCAGTTAAAGGAGCGCGGGCTGCTGTTCCGTCAGGACAGTTACCTCCACAACTACCCGCACGACTGGCGCAAGGGTACCCCGTTGATGAGTTATCCGGTCGAAAGCTGGTTCATCCGGACTACGGCCGTGAAGGATCGGCTGATGGCGCTCAACGATCAGATCAACTGGCAACCCCGGCAGATCGGCGAGGGACGGTTTGGGGAGTGGCTGAAGAATAACGTCGACTGGGCCCTGAGCCGCCGGCGGTACTGGGGGACGCCGCTGCCGATCTGGCAGTCCGATGCCCCGGGCTCGTCCTACATCGAAGTGATCGGCTCGGTGGCCGAGTTGCGGGCTAAGTGCGGCGATCAGGTGCCGGCGGACGACACGCTCGATCTGCATCGTCCGTTCGTGGACCGTTTTACCTGGCCGGCGCCCGATGGCGGTACCATGCGGCGCGTGCCGGACTTGATCGACGTCTGGTTTGATTCGGGCGCGATGCCGTTCGCCCAGTGGCACTACCCGTTTGAAAACAAGGAGCAGTTCGAGCAGAACTTTCCGGCGGATTTTATCGCCGAGGGCGTCGATCAGACGCGCGGCTGGTTCTATACGCTCCACGCGATCGCGACCCTGGTGATGGACGACATGGCGTTTAAAAACGTCGTAGTGAACGGCCTCTTGCTCGACGAGAAGGGCGAGAAGATGTCCAAGACGAAGGGCAACGCCGTCGACCCCTTCGCCGCGCTCGCCAAGCACGGCGCGGACGCGGTGCGCTGGTACATGATGAGCAACTCGCCGCCCTGGGAGGATCTCAAGTTCTCCGAGCGCGGGCTGGTCGATACCCAGCGCCGGTTTTTCGGGACGCTCCAGAATGTGTACGCGTTTTTTGCGACTTACGCGAACATCGACGGGTTCGCATATGCCGGCGAGCGGATGCCTGTCGCGGCGCGCACCGAGCTGGACCGGTGGGTGATGAGCCGGCTCAATTCCACGATTGCAACCGTCGATGCCGCCTATGCCGAGTACAATCCGACGCGCGCGGCGCGGGCGATCGAAGGGTTTGTCGAGGCGCTGTCGAACTGGTATGTGCGGCGTTCGCGCCGGCGTTTCTGGAGCGCCAAGGCCGGCGAGGCCGGCGACGGATTGGACAAGCAGGCCGCGTATCAGACCGTCTACGAGTGCCTCGAGGCCGTCGCCCGGTTGATGAGCCCCATCGCGCCGTTTTTTGGGGACTGGCTCTATCGTGCGCTTAATGATACCTCCGGCCGGTCGTCCAGCTCGTCCGTGCACCTCGCCCTGCTGCCCGAGGTAGAGGCTTTAGCCGTGGATCCCGGGCTTGAGCAGCGGATGGCGCTGGCGCAAACGATCTCCTCGATCGTGCTCGCTCTGCGGAATACGGCCGGCATCAATGTGCGCCAGCCGTTGCCTCGCATCATGGTCGTAACCGGATCGGCCGCGCCGGAAGCCCTCGTCGAGCGCGTCCGGTCGATCATCCTGGAGGAGGTGAACGTCAAGCAGATCGAGTACGTGTCTGGCTCCAGCCGTGTCGTAAAACGGGCAGCCCGGGCCAATTTCAAGGCATTAGGCCGTCGGTTAGGCGCCGATATGAAGGCCGCGGCGGCGCGGATCCGGGATCTTAACGAAGAAGAAATTTCAAGATTCCTTGAAGAAGGCGCGATTGTTCTCGATATTAGCGGCCGCCCCATTCCTTTCGAAGGAGAGGATATCGAAATCGTCAGCGAAGGTATTGACGGGTGGTTGGTGGCGCAGGAGGACGGCGTGACGGTCGCGCTGGACACTGCGATCTCCGAGGACCTGTTGGTGGAAGGTCTGGCGCGCGAGACCGTGAACCGAATCCAGAATATGCGAAAAACGGCCGATTTTGAGGTGACCGATCGCATCCAGGTTCACTACAGCGCGTCCGGCCGGCTGGCGCAAGCCATCGCCCGACAGGCGCACTGGATTCGGAACGAGACACTGGCAGCATCGTTGGAAGAGGCACCTCATCCAGCCGGAGCGCTCGTTGAGTCGTTTTCCATCGGAGAGGAGACGCTCACTCTCGCTGTTGACCGAATGGCATCGTAATACTTGATGTGATTGCGCTTGCCTGTCTGATTGTTCGATATGCTGTTATCCGATGCGTGCCACACGCATCCGACGGGCCGGCGATGATCCGGTCTGTCCTTCGAAGTCCATCATAACCGTTCATGCATGGTAAGTGTATGGCCATGAAGCAACCTGCCCCCGGGCGTGCCAACGAACAGGTTTCAGCACAACGTCAGGAGGATATGGAAAAAGTCGAAGCACCCATCGCAGTAAAAACAGCCCTGAATGACGCAGACCTCCGTTATTTCGAGGATTTGTTGCTGCAGCGCAGGGTATCCGCCATGGATGATATCGATCGCATGCGCGCGACGCTACAGGATGCGCGGGAGCAGTCGGAGAACGACACCGCTTACAGCTTCCACATGGCCGACGCCGGCACGGATGCGATGGAGCGTGAAAAATTGTATCTCATGATTGCCCGGCAGCAGAAGTATGTGAGTTATCTGGATCGCGCCCTGGAGCGGATCAAGAATAAAACCTACGGGATCTGCAAGATCACCGGCAACCCGATTTCGAAGGAGCGTCTCGAGGCCGTGCCCCACACCGAGATCTCCATCGAAGCCAAACTAAAACAGCGTAAGTAACCCGTCCGGTAGGGCCCGTGTGCTCCTGGCCGGCACGGGTAGTGCCCTCGATATGCATATTTTCTGGATCACGTTCACGATCATCCTCGTCGATCAGATCACCAAGCAGATGGTGCTCCGCAGCATGTATGTGGGCGAATCCATCGCGCTGATTGGGGACTGGTTGAAGTTCACGTTCACGGAAAACCCGGGGATGGCGTTTGGTATCACGTTCGGTCCGCGAGGGATGGTCACTTTCCTTTCGATGGCCGCGACGGGGCTCATCATCGTTTACCTGTACCGGGTCCGTAAACTCTACAAGCCTTATCGGGTAAGCATTGCGTGTATCCTGGGCGGCGCGTTGGGCAACATCATCGACCGGGTGTTCTACGGGCTATTATTTAACGACACCCCGCTGTTTACCGGCAAGGTGGTGGACTTTATCCACGTGAATCTCTGGCGGGGGTATCTGCCCGAGGCGTGGCCGCTGGTCGGTGGGAAATACACGGCGCTTTTTCCGATCTGGAACGTGGCCGACATGGCGATTGTGCTGGGGGTTCTAGGCATTCTCTTTTTTCAGGGCGCCTTTCAGCAGGAACTCATGCGGGAGCAGCAAAAGGCTGACGCCGAGCGTGATGGTGTTCCGGAGGAAGCAGGGGCCGGCACGCTCGAGGACCAGGAAGCGCCCCGGCAGACCGCTAACCCGGAGGGATCATCGCAGGAATGAGGATGGTTTGACCCCCTCGATGCTCCCACCCGACGGCTCGCGTCGGGGAGCGTTCGTCTGCAGGTGTATTTTTGAGAAGTTCTGGAATGGCCGGGTATCAAGATAGGATCCGCAATTTTTGCATTATCGCGCACATCGATCACGGGAAAAGCACCCTCGCCGATCGCCTGCTCGAAGTGACCGGCACCCTGAGCTCGCGTGAGCTTCAGAACCAGGTGCTCGACAGCATGGACCTCGAGCGGGAGCGTGGCATCACGATCAAGAGCCACGCCATCCGGATGAAGTACCAGGCGCAGGATGGGCACGAATACATCCTGAACCTGATCGACACGCCGGGGCACGTCGACTTCACCTACGAGGTCTCCCGCGCCCTCAAGGCCTGCGAAGGCGCGATCCTGGTTGTCGACGCGGCACAGGGCATCGAGGCGCAGACGATCTCGAACCTCTACCTGGCGCTGGACGCGGACCTCGAGATCATCCCCGTGATGAACAAGGTCGATCTCCCGAGCGCCCGGCCGGATGTCATCGCCCAGACGATTGAGCAACTCATCGGCGAGCCGGCGGAGGAGATCCTCTCCATCAGCGCGAAGACGGGGGTCGGCGTGCCGGCCGTGCTGGAAGCCATCGTGCGCCGCGTGCCGCCGCCCAAGGGGGACCCCAACGGCGTGCTGCGGGCGCTGATTTTCGACTCCGTTTTTAACCAATACCGCGGCGCCGTCGTCTATGTGCGCGTGTTTGAAGGCACGCTCACCAAGCGCGAGCGGATGCGGTTCATGTCCAACTACAAGGAGTACGACGCCGAAGAGATCGGTATCCTGCGATTGAACATGGAGCCGACGGAGCAGCTGCGCGCCGGCGAAGTGGGCTACGTGATCGGGTCTGTCAAGGATGTCCGCGATACGCGGGTCGGCGATACGATCACCTCGGCCCGGAATCCCGCTGAAGTGCCCATTAAGGGCTTCATGGAGTCCAAGCCCATGGTGTTCAGCGGTCTGTACCCGACAGAGTCCGAGAAATTCGAGGACCTGCGCTCGTCCCTCGAAAAGCTCCAGCTCAACGACGCCTCGCTCACCTACGAGCCCGAGAGCTCGGCGGCCCTCGGTTTTGGCTTTCGCGTGGGCTTCCTGGGCCTCCTGCACATGGAGATCATCCAGGAGCGGCTGGATCGGGAGTTCAACCTGGACATCATCACTACGGTCCCGAACGTCAAGTACGAGGCGCACCTGACCAATGGCGCGGTCGATATCGTCCATAGCCCCAGTGACCTGCCACCGCTCGGGTCGATCTCCGAGATCCGCGAACCGTACGTCAAGGCCCAGATCATCACCCCGACGGAATACATCGGTGGCCTGATGCAGCTCTGCCAGGATCGGCGGGGGATCTACATCAACACCCAGTACCTCGATACCGAGCGCGTCGACCTCCACTACGAACTCCCGCTGGCCGAAATCATCTTCGATTTCTACGACAAGCTCAAGAGCATCACGCGCGGGTATGCGTCGTTCGACTACGAGGTGATCGACTACCGGCCGAGCGAGCTTGTTAAGCTGGACGTTATGATCAACGGCGATCCGGTCGATACCCTCTCCACGATCGTCCATCGCGACAAGGCCTACGAAATCGGGCGGAAGCTGACAAAAAAGCTCAAGGATCTCATCCCCCGCCAGATGTTCGAGGTCGCCATCCAGGCCAGTATCGGCTCGCGCATCATCGCGCGCGAATCCGTGAAGCCGATGCGCAAGGACGTGACCGCGAAGTGTTATGGCGGCGACATCTCCCGGAAGCGCAAGTTGCTTGAGAAGCAGAAGGAGGGGAAGAAGCGCATGAAACAGGTCGGCCGCGTCGATGTGCCCCAGGAGGCCTTCCTCGCCGTGTTGTCCATTGAGGACTGAACGCCGGAAACGCGAGGGGCGATTCGTTCGTATCGTAAGCCATCGTATTCGCCTACCGGATCGTTCTGCACCCATGCGTCTGTCTTTCCTCCTTGTCCTCTTCGTCTTCCTGGCCGGCCCTGTTCGCGGCCAGCAGCTGGCGGAGCTGTACCGGATGGCCCGGTTTACAGTCCAGGCGGAGGCGCACCTCGCGGCGAGCGGCATGCGCGCCGCGCCGGCCGAGCCGCTGCACATCCCCTCCCGGTCGGACACGCTCTTGCAGTGGATCCTCGCGATGAATGGTGGCCCAGCCGCCCATTCGTACGAGCCCTTCGCCATCGACGCCTGGCGGCTGATCCGCCGGGTGGAGCGGAGCTGGTTCGAGAAAAAACATGCCGGCACCCTATGGGCCTATCTCGGTACCGAATCGCTCCTGCCGATCGACACGACCCTCACCCGCGACCTTCGGGCGCGCCTCGAAGGGTATTTCGGCCCTCCGACGCAGACCATCACGGAGGTGTTTGGCGAGACCGACACCCGAGGGGCACGCGACCGATACATCCAATTTGAATACTGGTTCGTACTCAATGACTCGATCCCCCTCCTGGTCATGGATGTCAACGGACCCCTCGAGCGCGGCCTCATCGTATCCTCCGATTATCGCTACCGCGACATACTATTACGCATTCGCGAGTCGTTTATGGAAGAGTTCCTCCGCTCGGAGCGCCGGGCGCCCTATGTTGATTATTATTACAACCCCATTGAATCAAGCTGGTATTATGCGGGGTACGATGGAGAACGTTATTTTCTCGAACGGACGAAGACGCCCAACCTGGCGCTTGGACGTCCCTGGCCTCATGCACTCACTCGGTCCGACCAGTAAGCGGTTGATACATGCTTCCCGCCGGCACACCTGCTACTACTTCCGCATCGGACCGCAATCGCTCGTAGCTTGAATACTTCCTCTATGTCGCAAGACAAGCGCCGTCGAGAGCGGCAGAAGGCGCGTGAAAAAGGACGGACGGCTGACGCCGGCCGCGACGCCGACGGCAAGGGTGCTCCCGGCGCAAAGAGCAAACTGCGCGAGTGGGGCGAAGCCCTGCTTTTTGCCGTTATTGTGATGCTCATCGTCCGGACGTTCATCTTTGATCTCTTCCGGATCCCCACGCCGTCCATGGAGAAGAGCCTGCTCGTGGGCGACTATCTCTTCGTCTCGAAGCTCCACTACGGCACGCGCACTCCGCTCACACTCGGCGTGCCTTTTACGCAGGTGTACATGCCTGGCATCGAATTTCCGAACTTCAGGTTCCCCGGCTTTACGGAGGTGCAGCGTGGTGATGCCGTTGTGTTCAACTATCCCGTCGAAGAAAAACCCATCGACCGAAAAACGCACTACATCAAGCGCGTGATGGGTCTGCCGGGCGAATCCATCGAGGTGCGGGACAAGGTGGTGTACATCAATGGGGAGGCCCAACCCTTTTCCGAAGGGATGCAGCGGTTGTGGAACGTCTTTAAGACCGACCCGCGCGTGCACCTTTCGGCTTCCCGCTTGAGCGCTATCGGGGTGGATACCGTTGCGGCGACCATCGATCCGCAGCTCGTCCGCGTCGTCGCGACGGAGCAAGCCATCGATCAGATTCGCACGTGGCCGTACATCGACCGCGTGGAACCCTACCTGGCCCCGTTAAACGCCGGCTACAGCGGTGTCATGTACCCGCCCGGGCGTGGCTATACGCCGGATCAATACGGGGCGGTGACCATCCCCAAAGCCGGGATGACGGTGGACCTGACGCCCGAAAGCTGGCCGGTGTACGAGCCGGTCATCCGTCGCTACGAGCACCATACCGTCCGCGTGACACCGGAGGGGACGTTTGTGATCGATGGCGAGCCGGCAACAACTTACACCTTCGCGCAGGATTATTATTTCGCCATGGGCGATAACCGCGACAACTCGGAGGACAGCCGGTTCTGGGGCTTTGTCCCGATGGACCACGTGGTCGGCAAGGCCCTCCTCGTGTATTATTCGTGGGACGCCAACGCCTTCCTGCCGCGATTCCGGCGCTTCTTCAAGATCATCCACTGACCCCAGCCGCTCGCATTGGACAGGCCGGATCCATCCTCAGGTTCGCCGCTCGCCGGCGCGTATGCCGACCCTCCTCTCCAGGAGGCGCATACGGCTACCTGGCGAGAACGTCGGAGCATCCTGTGGGAGTGGATCGGCGCCATCGCCCTCGCCCTGATTGCGGCGCTGCTCATCCGGGCCCTGTTCTTCGAGGCCTTCCGGATCCCCTCGGAGTCGATGGAGAACACCCTCCAGGTGGGCGACTTCGTGCTCGTATCCAAGCTGCACTACGGGCCGCGGCTCCCGGTGACGCTGGGCCTCCCGTTCACCCGTCTTTTCCTGGAGCGTTTCCAGCTGCCTTACCTGCGTATCCCCGGTTTCACCGGTGTGCGACGCGGCGACGTGATCGTGTTCAACGTGCCCACGGAAAGCGCACCGCTCGATCGCAAGACGCACTACATCAAGCGCGTGATCGGGCTGCCGGGTGACACGTTGTCGATCATCGACAAGATCCCCTACGCCGGCCAGGCCGCATTGCCCATGATGGACGCGATGAAGCAGCGCTGGCGCGTCTTCCCGGTGGCGGGCGAGACCCTGCGACTGGAGCGCCTCACCGAGGCCGGCGTCGTCCAGATCACCCTCCCTCAGCGGCGCGACGACCCGGTCGATTTCGAGGCGACCGTCGACGTGGCCCGCCAGGTGGCGGAATGGCCAGAGGTGCGCGAGGTAAAAGCGCTCGTACGGTCCGCCGGCCATAGCAGCCGGACCTTCCCGGAAGGCCACTCGTTTTCGCCGGACAACTACGGGCCCTTACCCATCCCCGCCGAGGGGGACACTGTGGTGTTGTCGGATCAGAACTGGGACATCTACGAGTCCATCATCACCCGATACGAGGGCCACGAAGCCCAGCGGGTGGGGGAGAATCTGTTCGAGGTCGACGGCCGGCCGGCGGCTACATACGTCGTCGAGCAGGATTACTACTTCGTGATGGGTGATAACCGCGACAGCTCACTGGACAGCCGGACATGGGGCTTTGTCCCGAACGATCACCTCGTGGGCAAGGCGGTCCTCATCTATTTCTCGTGGGATCCCCACGAAAAACGCGCGCGTGCCGAGCGGATTCCGCTGCGGATTAATTGATTAAGTGATGTTACGCGATCGGCCGGGGGATGTCATCCTGAACGTAGTGAGGGATCTTTCTAAGACGCAGACGATGTTATTTTTCGCTCAGAATCGCGTTTCAGACAGATGCTTCGCGGGGCTCAGCATGACACGATCATGGCACCTGCGTAACATCACTGATTCAAACTGGCGAGCCGTACCCGATCGAAATATTCCTGCTGATCCGTACCTGCCGGGATGTCGAACGGATGGGCCGGTAGCATGAGGCGCTTGAGCACCGGGAATCGTTTTTCGTAGGTAAACGGTTCGGGGTGATCGGGCGGATCTTCTCCGATGACAAGGACGGTTGTGCCGGGCTGGATGATGTTGCGCTGGCCGGTCTTGAACCCCGGCCCCTTGCCCGTCTTCCATCCTTCGCCCCAGTTGTACATCCACTCGGCGTCGGCGTCGACGAGGCGCACGCAGCCGTGGCTGGTGGGTCCGCCGGAAGGCATCGGATACTGGTGGATATGGATGCCGCGCTCCTCGTGGAAGTTGAACACCCAGTACATCTCCCAGTCCTCGCCGGGCGGGCTGAGGGAGGAGATGCGGTACTCGCTTTTCCAGTTAAAATTGTACCGGCCGTTTGGCGTTCTGGACTCTTCGGAGCCGGTGTTGACGATGCCCCAGCGCATCAGCTTGCCGTTTTCGTACGCGGCGAAGGCCTGGATCGTCTTTTCGATGATAAAGAGCTTGTCGAACTCCTGTGCCCCGGGGTAGAAGAGCGGGAAGGGGGAATAGGCGCGGAAGTCGAGGTCGTACGCTGTCGGCACGATCAACGTATCCCCGATGGAAAGGTTGGCGATCAGCTTGCGGTTGAGCAGTTCGATGAGTTTGCTCCGCTCCTTCCCGACGTCGAGGTCGCCATCGCCCAGTACCTTGAAGAAGGTATTGCGGGCCATGACGTTATTATCCCGGCTGTTGTAGAGCGCGAAGTAGTTGTAATAGACTTCCGGCGCTTCCGTGAGCACCCCGTTCTGGTTGTTCAGGATGTTGGCGAGCGCCTCCTGGCTGATGTAGGACTGCGCGAACGACGGAGTGGCGCCGGCCACGAAGAGGACGAGCGCCAGCAGAGTGCGGTAAAGGTACATCCGGGTAAACGAGGGTTTTGGCGTAATCGGAATGTGCATCGTAACGTCAGGAGGCCTCGGCGGCCAGTTTAAAAACGACGCTATGCCACGAGGCGTGCGCCGGCCCTTCGAAGCGGCCGTCAAACACGTCCTGCAGCGTCGTCAGGCTGGTATCGAACACGATCGTGTTGCCTGTAATGGCTCCGGAGCGTGCAAGTTTCCGAAACGCCTGCCGCGGCATGCGCTCGATGGCGCCGGAATCCCCCCGAAACACGATGTCCAGGCCGCTTACAACCTCGAACCCGAGTTGCTGGCCACAGGCCGCGAGGGCATGCACCGAGGCATCGATGCCACAGCCCGAGATGTCGCCGCCGGGGATGACGCCGGCGATGAGCACAAACTGGTTGTGGCGCAGCTCGTAACCGGCGGTCACGGGCCGGCCGTGCGATTTCCAGTTGGTAATAAAAGCGTCGATGCGGCCGGCGAGGTCGGCGGATTCGCTGTCCGTGAGCCGGCGGTCGAGCGCATAAATCCAGAGCTGGCTGGCGCCGGGGAGGCGATCGAGTGGGAACGATGAGGTCATAGCAGAATTACGGTTGTTGCGCTGCGTTGTACCGACATGCCGGCGGAAGGATCTCGCAAATCCTCCGGTTCACGATTCTCGAGTCCCCATGAAAACCCTCTACCTGTTTCGTCACGGCAAATCGGATTGGTCCACTTCCGATGAAAGCGACCACGAGCGTCCGCTTGCGCCACGAGGTATCAAGGCCGCGGCCCGCATGGGCGCCTGGCTGGCGGCTTCGGATGCGCCGCCTGAACTCATCGTGTGTTCGACCGCCCTCCGCACGCGCGAAACGGCCCGGCTCATGCTGGAGGCCGCCGGCTGGGACATCCCGATGGCGTATGCTCCCGAACTCTACGAAACGTCCGGCGAGGCGTACCTCGAGGTAATAAACGCCCTGCCGAAGCGGGTGGAACGGGCGATGCTCGTCGGCCACGAGCCCTCGTGCAGTGGGTGTGCGGGCCTGTTGATCGGTGGCGGCGGTGTGCGATTTGCGACGGCCGCCATGGCGCGCATCGACCTGGCGGATGGGGACTGGGAGGGAGTTCGATCCGGGCAGGGAGAATTGCAGTGGCTGATGCCGGCGCGGTTCAAGCGATGAGCGCGACAGACCCGTTTAAGTCCGCCGAAACCCTGTCGATACACTCCTTGCCACCTGACGGTACGCGTTGCGCGTTATGCCGTCTCCTCCCCACATGTCTCCAGCGATTGTATGTTGCAGCAAACCGAGGACGAAATCCTGCGCGTTCATCAAGAGATCACCGCCGCCTTTGACGAAAGCGTCCGCGCCAACAACCAGGACTGGTTGAAGTACTTCTGGCAGATCATGCTGGAAGATTCCAACCTCTCGCGCCAGGCTATTATCGACCTCATGCTCGACGAATTGAACCGGGGCAACTCCTGCTCGAAAGAGATGCTACGCTCGATCCTGGAGCACAACGCCGACTGACCTCCACCGCGGACGCCTCAGTCCGGGTTCTCGTAGAAGACGTACGGCGTCGAGTAGTCGCTGATCTCGAAGTACACTTTCGTTTCCCCGGGATCGACGACGCCGTTCAGGTTGGCGTCCATCACGCCATAACCGAAGCGATAGGGCCGATCTGCGCCGCCGTCCGTGGCGGAGGCCGTCGTCAGCTTGTCGATTTCCATGAAGCGGCGGACGAGCTGCTCGCCGGCGTAGATTTCGAGCACGCCGTCGGTGCCCGTCCAGTTTTGCACGGCCCGGCCGAACCGGTTCTGCGTTTCTTGCGTGCAGCCGGCGAGGAGCAGGAGGCCGGCGAACAGCGAGCCAGTAATCGTTTTCATAGAGGGTAAATGGAATAGATCGTCATTCGGGTCGGTCGTTCAACGGTGGACCGACGTGGATGGTTGCGGCCGGCGGAAATCGATCACGAGCGACGGGTAGCACGTTTTTTCTTTGAACTGCTCTCGGCCAATGGATCGGGTTCAGGGATATCGAGCCGCGGCCGTGCCGCCGGGGCCATATCCTGATCGGTAGAGGTGATCAGATCTGGTTCGGGGTTGCTTTCTGCAATACCTTTCAGCTTGTCGAGTAACGTCTCGGCTTCGTGTACTCGCTTGTCGTGAATCTTACGGGTGATAAACCACCCGCCGAAATAAGACACCAGAGACAACACGAAGAGAATGAGCGGGGCGATAGGAAGTCCAACAAGCAGGAACAACGCGCTCATTGGCATCATGATCATCCACCAGAGATGGAAAAGCACGATCAGGCCACTTTGGTCTTCCTGATATGTAAGGCGTGTATGTTCACCTTCAGGTACGCCTCGAATGAGGATACTGCGCGCGGAGCCGAGAGCGGGCGTGCTCCACTCGAAGGTCTTGCCAATCATCTCGTGGCGACCTAGAATTAACTGATCAGGTGCAAGTACAGCGCGGATCTGGCTGACCAGATCGCCGACGTCGTCTGGCGATAGATGTCCTTGCATGAGGACCTCGCGACGGATCCTTGACGGCGTACCGAAGAACCGGCCTTTCTCCTGCAAAGGTTCGCCTCGCTCCAGGTCCGCTACGGCCAACGTGATGTAATGCGGATCGATGCCGGCGTCCCGCGCCACCTGCTGCACTTCCTCGAGTGAAAGCCCCCCCTCGTGGTCCTTTTTCTGCGATCGATCCGCCTCCTGACGGGTAATGGCGCGGCTGATGAGCTTGCCGACCTCTTCTTCGGAATAGGATCGTTTATCGTTAGTCGCCATGGCAGTGGGCCGCGTTAGCCGACGAGCAGGTCGGCAAAATTTGTTTTGAGGACGGTATATAGCCGGTGAAGGGGGAGGCCTACCACCGTGTAGTAGTCGCCCTCGATACCCGAGACGAACAGGGCGCCGCGGTCGTCCTGGATGCCGTACGCGCCGGACTTGTCCATGGGCGAGCCGGTGGCGACGTAAGCCGCGATTTCGCGCTGGTCTAACGAGGCGAACGTGACGCGGGTTGCTTCGTGGGTTACGATATGCCGGCTGCTGGGGGCGTGGGCCAGGGCAATGCCGGAATAGACGACGTGGGTGCGCCCGCTCAGACGGCCGAGCATGGCCACCGCTTCGTCCCGCGAGGCTGGCTTGTTGAGGATCTCGTCGTCGAGCACCACAATCGTGTCCGCCGCCAGCACAAGCGCGTCGGGAAAGCGCTGCGCCACCACGGACGCTTTGCGATCCGCGAGGCTTTCGACGATGGCCGGCGGAGGCAGATCGGGATGGAATGACTCGTCGACATCCGGCGCGGCCTGTTTGAACGTCAGCCCCAGCTGTTCGAGCAGTTGTTTACGTCGGGGCGATGTGGACGCTAGTACAAACGGGCAGGCAAACTTCATCAGAGCGTGTGATTCCGTGGAGATAGAGGGAGGCACAGGGGGGGTATCACCCATGCAGCCACCGCTCCGAGAGGCGATTGACGAAGAACCAGCCGGTGAGGAGGAGGGCGACGGCCATGCCGACGATGCTGACCCAGTCGCCGTACGCTACATAAAAGGTGCGCTCGGTGGCAAGCGGCGCAAGAACGACCAGGGTCTGGCGCTGCATCCAGTCCGTGGTTTCCTCGATTCGGCCCGACGGCAGGATGAGGGCGCTGGGGCCGGCGACGGTGGCAAGTACGACGGCCCGACGGGTTTCGATGGCGCGCAGGCGCGTGAACGCCAGGAACTGCCAGGGGCCAAACGAGCGCCCCCACCATCCCGTCTGCGCCACTACCGCCAGGACATCCGCGCCCGATTTTACATACCGCCGGGTGTAGTCGCCGAAAAGGCTTTCGAAACAGATGAGCGGCCCGACCAGGCGTTCGCCGACGGGTAACAGCACGCGCTCGCGGCCCGGCTGGTAGCCGGCCACCCCGCCGGCTTCGACCCTCAGGAAATCCAGATGAGGCAATACCGACTCGAACGGCACTCGCTCGGCAAAGGGCACCAGTTTGTTCTTGTCGTAGCGCACGACCGGCTGCGCCGGCCGGAAGAGCAGCGCGCTGTTGGCGAAGCTCAGCGCCGGCAGACTCCCCGGGGCATCCGTGATGGCTCCCGTGAGCAGGGCGACGCCGTGGCGATCGA
>JBGSPJ010000350.1:0-2820 GCA_041738655.1 Rhodothermales bacterium
GCCAGGTCGGTCGCCGCCGTCAGCACGTCGAAAAGCTCTGGACTGACCGGCGCCGGGCGATCGAATGCCACATCCGTGAGGCGGCGCACTTCGCTCAGCGGCCGGTAATCGCTGAACACATCTTCCAGTACGGCCACGCGCTCGAAGGCGGCGCGGGCCGCCGCCCGCGCCTCCGCTTCTTTTCCCGCGTAGAGGGCGATTCGGACTTGTACACCTAGATGGAGTTGCCTATACTCATAGGGCTCGGCCGGCGCTACGGACCGGGCACCACACGAGATCTGAAGCCATAGACTTGATACCGCCAGTACGGCAGGCAGCCCGGTGCGCAGCGCGCGCCGCAAGACCTGAAAGGGCGGAAAGGAGACTACCATGATGGGGAGATTCGGCCCTTTGTCCGTTGTGCGTGTGTCGCTGGCCGCCTTCGTGCTGCTCGGGCTGATCGCCGGGTGGGGATTTGAGGTCCGCAATGCATCGACCGACCTCACACCCGATCCTGTACGGGATTCGATTCCCGGTACCCTCGTTTCCTTTGAGATGATCCCGGTCCCGGGAGGGACGGTCTCGATCCAGACGGACAGCGGGGCCGTGGAGGTGGAGGTCGCCCCGTTTCTGATCGGCAAGACGGAAGTCACCTGGAACGAATACGACATTTTTGCCTACCGGCTGGACCTTCCGCCGGAGCGGCGGACCGATCACGAGGATGCGACCTCGCGCCCGAGCCGGCCCTACGCGCCGCCCGACTACGGGTTCGGGCACGACGGCTACGCCGCCATCTGTATCACCTACCGGGCCGCGCAGGGATATGCGGCCTGGCTGTCCCAGAAGACGGGGCATACCTACCGCCTGCCCACGGAAGCCGAGTGGCAGTGGGCGAGCCAATCGGCTGCGAAGGCCGGCCCGCCCTTGAGCCCGGAAGCGCTTGCTGAAGTCGCCTGGTTTGCCGGCAACGCCGGCGAGAAGTCTCAGGCCGTGGGCACAAAAGCACCCAACGGGCTCGGCCTGTACGATACCCTTGGCAATGTGGCCGAGTGGGTCGTCGGGCACGACGGCAAACCGGTTACCGCCGGCGGTTCGTTTCAGGACGGCGTGGAGGCCGTCCAGGTCCATGGGCGGGCCAAGCAAGCGCGGCCGTGGAATCAGACCGATCCCCAGATACCAAAAAGTAAGTGGTGGCTGTCCGACGGATATTTCGTCGGCTTCCGGCTCGTGCGCGAGCCTTAACGTCCCCCAATCGTACAACGAAACCATAAGGTGTAATCGATGAGCAGCTTCAGCGACCCGCGCTTCTCCCTGTCGCGCCGGCAATTCGTCCAGACCACGGCGGCCGCCACGGCCGGCCTGATGTCTACCGGCAATTTCGCGTTCGCCCGAGGGGCGGATGTCATCCGCGTGGGCGTCATCGGCTGCGGCGGGCGCGGCACGGGCGCGGCGGTCCAGGCCCTGAGCACCAGCCAGAACGTCCAACTCGTCGCCATGTGTGATGCGTTTCAGGACCGGCTCGACGAAAGCCTGGCGAACATCATGGAAGAGGTCGAGGATAAAACCCGCATCGCCGTGCCGGAAGACGCGCGCTTCGTGGGATTTGACGGCTACAAGGAGGTGATTAAGCGGAGCGACGTGATCATCCTGACCACCCCTCCCGGTTTTCGTCCGATCCACTTTGCCGCGGCCGTTGAGGCCGGCAAACACGTGTTCATGGAGAAACCCGTCGCCACCGACGCGCCGGGTATCCGCAGCGTCCTGGCTTCGGCCGAAATCGCGAAGCAGAAAAAACTGAACGTAGTCGTGGGCCTCCAGCGCCACTACCAGCTCGTGTATCGGGAGTGGGTGCAGCGCATTCACGACGGCGCCATCGGCGACATCACGTCGTCGCGCGTGTACTGGAACAGCGATGGGGTGTGGGTGCGGCCACGCCAGGCGGGCCAGACCGAGATGGAGTACCAGATGCGCAACTGGTACTACTTCAACTGGCTCTGCGGCGACCACATCAACGAGCAGCACATCCACAACATCGACGTCGGCAACTGGGTCAAGAAAGGCTACCCGGTGCGCGCCCAGGGCATGGGCGGCCGGCAGGTCCGCAACGGCAAAGAGTTCGGGGAGATCTTCGACCATCACTTTGTCGAGTACGAATACGCCGACGGCAGCCGCATGTACAGCCAGTGCCGGCATATTCAAGGCACGATGAGCCGGGTCACCGAGGCCTTCCAGGGCACCAACGGCTCCGCGCCGAATCCAGGGCTGCTGCTCACGTCGAGCGGCCACACGATCTGGTCGCACGACGATAAAAACGATGCGAACCCGTACCAGGTCGAACACGACGAGCTCTTCGCGGCCATCGCCGCCGGCGAGTGCAAGTTCTCCGACGCCGAAAACGGCGCCTACAGCACGATGACCGCCATCCTTGGCCGCATGGCCACGTATTCGGGCCAGGTGATCGAGTGGAACGACGCGCTGAACTCGAACCTTAGCCTCATGCCTAAAAAATTCGCCTGGGACGCCCCGCCCCCCATCCTCCCCGATGCCGATGGCTTCTACCCGGTCGCGGTGCCGGGGAAAACGGTGGTGCTCTAGGTCGTTGGCGCGTTGAACGTTGCCGCGTTGCACGTCGGGCGTTGAAACGGTATCCGTTCTACGTTGAACGTGCGACGCGCCAACGCCCCATCGCTATTCGCTAATCGCTAATCGTGTGATGTAACGCGTTCTTTGATAATCTGAAAGAGATAGGTGTCCGGGGAGTGCTGTTGCCCCATTTTAGGGGCTATGAGCACATACAGCCCCCCCGGAACACCCGTAGCGCGCGCTTGCCGGCGACACGCT
>JBGSPJ010000378.1:0-2502 GCA_041738655.1 Rhodothermales bacterium
GGGGTCGGCGACGAAGTGGTCGACCCCGGCGCCGAGGGAGAGGATGGTTTTTAGATTCGGGTAGCGGTGCAGGGCGCCGACCGGCTGTTTCCAGGCGACGGCCAGGGCCACGTCGTCCACCGGCGCGTCCTCCGGCCAGAATCGTACGTCAATGTCGGGCGCGAGGGTGTGGAGGGCGCGCCGCCAGGGCGTCAGGTCGCGGTCGGGGCAGACAAATACGAGGGCCATGCGGGGGAATGTTCAGTCGCCGGTTTCTCGCCGGCCCGGCGGCGGCGTGGAGGCGGCCCGGGTGTCATCCAGGCGGGATAATTTTTCCTCGAGGGTATGCAGACGCGCCAGGACCAGAATCAGCCCGAGGCTCAGGGCCAGCGCCCCGAGCGCGGCGGCGACACGGAGGATGAACAGGTCCGAGTGGGAAAACAGCGCGATCCAGAGCGGGCCGATGGCCAGCAGAAAGGGCACCAGCCGGCGGGTACGCTGCATGCGCGTGTCTGCGTGCGGGTCTAGCATAAACGTTCGATCGATAGCCCGGCGCGGCTCGCTTCGGGTAGTGAATGAAAGGACGATACTGCGTTCGGCGGGCAATTCCTAGAATCTGCCATATTCATGCCACCGCGATCAGCCGGCGCGGCCAAGGCCGAGCATCGCCCGCAACCGCGGCAGATCGCCCTGGACCTCCGCGGCTCCGACGGGGCTATGGCCGGCGTAGAGGACGCGGCCGCCCCGATCGGAAAGGGTGACGGAGAGTGGAGCATCCAGGCATTCGTCCACCCGAGGGACCATGTCGTCCGCCCCCGGCGCGAACAACCTCGAGGTGCGACCGCGGCGGGCTTCGATTTCGAGGCGATGGCGCCGGTCCTCCGTGACGATATGGATGCGCTCGGGCCCGATGTCGAGCGCCCGAATGCGGGCGCCGGTGTAGGTCGTGAACCGGTAGAGCTGTCCGTCAACGCGCAATCCGATGATCGACCCCCCGAAGGAGGTGCCGAGGAAGGGGATGATGGCGACGGAGGCCGAGAGGCTGGCGCCGGCTTCCTGAAAATGATTGCCCTGCATCCACACCCACGATGCCGGGAAATTCCGCCCCCAGTCCTTCTCCGTGTACCCCCGCCCGTCGGTAAAATCGATGGCCTCCTCGCCCAGGCTCAGCGCTCCTTCGATGCGGTGATCCATGCTGACAACGCCATGAAAACACTCCATGAATGGCATATAGGCGTACCATCCCATCACGCCCGGGGCGCGGAGGGTGACGGGCCAGGGGGCGATTTCGGAAAACGCAAGCTCGCCCCGCCAGGAGGCCTCGCCGGCGAGGTCGAGCGCGAGGCCGCCGGCCGTGAACCGATTGGGGCCGATCTGGATGGAAAACGTGTCGGGCGAGGCCGAGAAGGCCTTCAACGGGTATCGCTCCATCGCTACCTGCCCGCTCGCGCCATCCACCGTCATCACAAACGCGAACCGATTGTCGCCCCGCCGGCTCATGAAGACGCCGGGGATGACGGCGAGCGTGCGCCGGCCGGAGGGGTCCACCAGTTTATAATACCAGCCCTCGAAGAAACGCCGCGAAGCGCGATGGCCGTGGTAACGGTCGGGGTCGATCCAGGAGGAAGGCGGCATGAGACGGAGGGTTGGGAGGCGAGAAAAGCCAGGCGCGGGATACTTTGTTCCTGAGGATACTTTGTACGCTTGGGGCGTTATCTTCAACGTGTCAGGTTGGATCGTTTTGAATCTGAATTCTGCCCCTTATACCCCGCGCCATGCTCCAGGACCTCCTCACTCAGTGGCAACTCCTCGGCCAGGCCTCGCCGTATAGGCTGGTGGATGCCCGACTGCAGGTGCACTGGGCCGCGCAGGTGGCGGCGTCGGTTGCACAAACGCACGTCCAGGCGGAGCCGGACTTCAGCCACACGAGTTTCGAGGGGCGGGTGGACTCCGGGGTGTTCCGGCTCGTCACCCGGCCCGGGATCGCCGGCGTCCGCGCCTCGTTGCGGGTAGGGGATCTCACGCTGGAGCTGATCGATGCCGACGACGCGTTTGTCGATCGTCTCCATCTCCACGGGCGCACGCTGAACGAGGCCTACACCTGGATGGCCGACGCCGTGGCCGGCCTCACGGGCGATCGTACGCCGCTTGTACGGCTGGATCACGACCTGCCCCATCACGCGGTGGCTTCCTCGGATCCGTTTACGTACAACGAGATCGCCGAATTCGAGGCGTTGGAGCGCTGGTTTGGCAACGCGGATGCGCTGCTTCGCCACGTCCGCGACACGCACGACCCGGGACTGCCGATCCGAACCTGGCCGCACCATCTCGACAGTGCTTTTCTACTCGTGCTCGATCCCGACGCCGGCCCGGAGGAGACCCGAAGTGTGGGGATTGGCCTGTCGCCCGGCGACCGCTCGTACGCGCAGCCCTACTTCTATGTCAACCACTGGCCGCGCAGCACATCCGATCAGCTGCCGGCCCTGCCGGCCGGCCGCTGGCATACGGCCGGGTGGCTGGGCG
>JBGSPJ010000399.1:0-5499 GCA_041738655.1 Rhodothermales bacterium
GGCGAGGTCGGGCGCATGGGGATCGTCCAGATGCCGGATCGCGTCGTAAGGGAGGCTGGCAGCAAGCGCCTCGATGGCTGGATGGACTTCGGCCGGCACCTCCGGGTTGAGCCGCGCGCGCCTGGCGAGTGCGGGCATGCGGGACGTCACCGTCGAGCGGGCGAAGGAGTCGGGGTCGGCGCCGCGCAGTGGCGGGGGGATGGGCATCATCTCAAATCCTCCAGAGTACCTCTGGATCGATGTACGGCTCGGCATCCCGGTAGCGCTCGGTCAGTTCGATCTTGCGCCGCAGGTGATCCCCCAGGTTGGGGCCGAACACAAACGGAGTCTCGCCGGCGGCGGACACGAGTATCCACTCGGTCTCCGGCTGTTCCCACAGCGCCAGCAACAGGCGGGAGTTCTGGATATCCAGATCCATCATCACCTGCAGCGCCGCGCGGTGGCGCGCCCGCTCGGCAGGGTCGTTCGTCCCCAGATACCCGTAGACGCCCTCCGTCCAGGCGCAGACGTTGCGTTGGGATGTCGTCCACGCGCGGAGGGCACGGACGCGGACGAGCAGGTCCCTGAAGACCGCCTCGCCGACGAGCGGCGCGAGGTAGGCCTCGATGGCGTCGAGCCGCGGGAAGACGTTTGCGTCGAATCCCTGCCGGTTGGCGGCGGCCTGGGCCGGCGTCATCAGGGTGAACATGACGTCCCGACTGAGGTCGACGTTGTTCGGGTTGTTCTTGACGGTGACGATAAAGTCCTCGTAATACCGCCGCTCGGCCTCGGGCACGGCCTCGAGGTTGGGGACGAGCGGCCGGATCCAGGCGCGGTACCAGACGAATCCAAAAAAACTATACAGGTAGATAAAAGGCACCCAGGAAACGGCCTCGTCAATCTGATCCCAGGCAGCCACGAGGTCGCCGGCGCGCGCCTCGCCGGCCCATTTTCGGGCCAGTTCGAGGAGGATGTCGTCGATGGGTCGGTCGGGGTTGAGCTGGGCCTGCTGGATGACGGTCGGGTGCGGCCAGTACGGGGTTTTGTCAAGATGCAGCATCCCCCCGTGGGCGCTGACGCGGGTGATGCCGGCGGCGCGCAGGCTCAGCAGCTTCTTGTGGAGCGTGCGCGGAAAGGGCGTGCCGAGGAGCGGCTCCATGTTGAAGCTAGAGCCGGGGGAGTACGACACCGAGGGCTCGATCCCCTCGCTCCGATACCGGGCCAGCGCGGTGGACTCCCGCGGGTCCATCTCGGTGTGGAAGATCGTGCCGGCGACGCCGTCCTGCTCGGGGTAGTTCGGGTGATGATAGGGCATGTCGTACCCCTTCACGAGCAGCGACGGGCCCTCGACGGACAGGTGCTCGTCCATCGCCGCCGTGATGTGGTCGTGCTCGTCCCGAAAGGCATCGATGCGGAGGCTGACGACGAAGTCGGGGTTGACCCTGGCGGCGGTTTCCTGGAGGAGCCGCATCCAGCGGACGGCGCTTTCGCCGGCGGCGCGCGCGATGGCGTCGTGTGTCCGCCACTCCCGGATGAGGTACGGCCCGCCGTTGCGGCCGACATACAGCGAGCTCGTGTGCTCGAAGCCGGCGCCGCTGTCGTTGGTCCAGACGGACAGGTAGGCGAGCTCGGGCACCTCGCGCATCAGGTTCTGGATGAGCTGCCGGTAGTGCTCGCGGCTCACCGGATGGTCCTGCGCGAGGGTGTAGCGGGGGATGTGGGACCGGAACGGATGGTCCACCCGCGCGCCCCGCAGGTACGGGTACCGCTGGAAAAACGGCTCGGGCATGGCGCGCGGCTCGTAACAGAGCAACCCGGGTTTGAGGCCGTATTTGAGTCCCTCGGCCGCGACGCGTTTCAGCCGTTCGAGGTTGGCGCGGACGTACGACCGGTCGTAGAGGCCGCGCGACAGGTCGGAGTCGACGTATTGCAGAAGCCCGGGGCCGTACGAATAAAAGGCGCGGTAGAATTCGGTCGGCACACCCGGTTCGTACGGCATCGTGGAGGCGAGGCCGTTGGCTTCGAGGTGGGTGAAGCCGGCGCGGGCGAGTTGCTCGATATACGAGCCCTCGTCGAAGTCCCGCACGGTCCGGGCGACCTGCGTCAGCACCGAATCGTACAGCGGTCGATTCCACGCAAACGACGAGGGGAGCAGGAGGCCCTGGCTCAACTGGCCCCGCTGCGCCTCGGTCAGGCCATCCACCAGCAGATGGACCAGCGCATACAGCAGCGCCGGCTCCGACGACGCGATCTCCCCATTCCCCTCGCCATCGACCCGTGCCCAGCACCAGGGTTTTTTGGGAGGTTCTTTTGGCCCCAGCCCCCACGGCCCTGGAGCGAGGCCGACGCGGAGTCCGCCTCCGGGAGAGGCAGAGGCTGTCGGCGAGACGATGCCGAGCAAGCGGCACAGCGCCTCGGCGGCCGTGCGCTCGACGAGAGGTCCGCCGGCGGGGTAACATACTTGCCGTACGGCGCGAAGCGGAGCATTTATATACATAGGGGATGTAGAATGAGGGCTGAGGGGGTGCGTCGCATAGCGACGCTGCACTATAGCCCCCGTCATTTATGGCGGGGGCGCGGCCACCTGAATGCGCCCCCGCATTAAAATACGGGGGCTAATCTACGGCGTCGCTACGCGACGCCTCGTAAAAAAGCCCGCTATGTGACTTGAATCGCAGCCATTAATGTTGCCACCCGCCGGCCGTACGCCACGTACGTCTCAAACGCTGCCTCGGCCTCGGTAATCGCCCGGCCTTCATGGACGACGCTTTTTAGATGCGGCTCGATGCTCACAAACCCGTCGTAGCCGCCGGCCGCGAGGTCCTGCAGGGTCTCGGCGACGCGGCCAATGCCGTCGCCGGCCATCACGTGCTCGCCCTTCTGCCCGTCGCGTGGCCCCGTGTGGTCTTTGATGTGGATGTACGCGATGTGGGGTTTTGCGGCGAGGTACCAGTCCCACGTGTTGGTATGCCCGTGGGACGCCGGGTTGCCGGTGTCGTACACGGCCTTCACCGCCGGCGAATCCACCAGTTCAAAAAACCGGGCGTAGTTCTCGGGCGAGGCGCTCGCCCATCCGTCGCAGTTTTCGACGGTGATCACGATGCCGGCGTCCACCGCCATCCGTCCAAGAATCTTCATCCGCCGGACGGCCTCGTCGCGCCAGGCCTCGTCCGCGAGGCCGGCGTTCGGGTAACTCATGGTGCGGATGTAGCGGCAGCCGAGGCGATGCATCCGGGGGATGGTCCTCTGGAGGGTCTGGGTCGATTGCTCAAACGGGTCGTCGATCCGGCAGGCCCAGTTCGCGATGCCCGAGGCGAAGCTGGACACGTTCAGGCCGGCCGCCGCCAACTGCCCGCAGACAGCCTCAAACGCCGCCTCATCCAGCGTCGTAAACTGCGCCCCGTTGATGTTTCGGAGATCGATATACCCCCACCCAAGCACCCCGTGCGCCCGGATCTGGGTGGCAAGGTCGGCGCCGGCTTCGTCACCAATACCGCTGAGTTTCATGGGCATGCTGTATATCACTTTTCATTTTAATACTGCGGACACTTTTCGTAGCTGGACTGCCCCTGACGACCAGGCCCCTCCTCGAATCGAGGAGGGGCAAATCCCGTCGGCGCGAAGCGGTGACGGGATGGGGAGGAGCATAGAGATGCCGGGCGGATGGGTCAAAAGGCATCCCATGTCGCTCTGCCTGTATTTTCCCAAACTCGGCCGTCAGGTTGAGTTGCAAAAAAATGATCCGCGTTGACGTCGGGCAGTACTCCTCCCCGTTCCGTCGTCGATAAATCGACGTCAGAACTCGCCCCTCCTCGGGGCGAGGAGGGGCCTGATTTGTCAAGCGGGAGCGCCCTTATTTGTAAACTGTCCAAAGTATTAATTTTTCACTTTGCACTCTTAAGTTGCCCTTCAATCTCCTCATTCATCCGCCGCAGCGTCTCGTCCAGCGTGATGCGGCCGTAGCTGAACCGCTCGACATACTCCCCGATCCGCTCGAGCGAGTATTTATCGTGCGCGAACTTCGGGGGGACGACGACGGGCTGGGTGCGGTAGACGCTGAGGTACGGGTCGTCCCAGTACCGCGGCAACTGGGCGACGGACAGGTAGTTGGGCTGGGCGCGGACGAGCTCGATGTAGCGGAGATACACGTCGTGCTCGAACAGGAACTCCAGGAAGCGCCAGGCGGCGTCGGGGTAGGCGGACTGGTTGCTGACCACAAACGGGAACGCGCCGCCGGATGAGTAGGAGGTGAAGGTCGTGTCGAGGGTCGGGATGTGGCCGACGCCGTAGTCGAGCTCCGGGTAGTTCTGCAGTACCCAGTCGATCACATGATCCTCCCGGATAAACATCGACACGCGGCCCTGGCCAAAGCCGCGCTGGTCGCCCTCGAACTCGATGCTGTCGTAGCCGCGATCCAGAACATCCTGATAAAACTGGAACGCCGCCCGGCCGGCGTCGCTATCGAAGTAACTCTCGGTCCCGTCCTCGTTGAAGGGGACACCGCCGGCAGAGTAAAAAAACGACAGCCATTTCTCGGCCGTGCCCGGCTTGTAGCCGACTTTCCGGAGGGAGAACCCCGCGCGTTCGAGGGAGCCGTCGGGGCGGCGGACAGTGAGGCGGTCGGCGTAGTCGAGCACCTCGGCCCAGGTGCGGGGCGGGCGGTCGGGGTCGAGGCCAGCCTCGCGGAAGTGGGCGCGGTTGTAATAAAGCATGGTCCAGCCGGCGTGGTGGACGATCCCGTAGAGTGTGTCGTTGTAGACCGGCGCCAGGCGGATGAGGTCGTTGATGCTCTGTGTCTCGACGATCTCGGCGATGTAGTCCGGCGCCGGCCGCACGAGGCCGTAGTCGACAAACGTCGTCAGCTCGTTTTCGCGGAGCGACCAGATGTCCGGCGCCTGCCCGCTGGCGTAACGGAGGCGGAGTTTGATCTCATAATCCTTGAGCGACGTGCCCGGGAATTGTTCGATGATGAGATCGATATCCGGGTGCCGGGCCTCGTACTCCTGCTCGGCCCAGTCAAAAAACGCCACCTGACCGCTGTTGATGAGCAGCAGGAAGAGGCGGACGGGGGTGCGACCGTCGTCGCTGGCCGTCCGGTCCGGCCGGCAGCCGGCGAGAAGGACGAGCAGGAGAAGGATGGGGGAAAGCCTCATGCGGGTTGTGGTGTTGCGGGTCGGGTGGGTATTATACGAGCAGACAGTCCTGACATAAAGCCCTCAAAAAAGCGATGTCATCCAGCCTGCACTGAGCGAAGCCGAATTGAGCCGCCCTGGATTAAACCCAGGCGGCTGCTAATGACACATAATGTCACCCTGAGCGGTAGCGAGGTGTCTTCGAGCGGCAAAAGGCCACGAGATCACGAATACTTCCCGGATCGTGCCGGCTGGATGGGTTGTGCCCGGGATTGCCTCTAGTCGGTTAAGGATCCCTCGCTGTCGCTCAGGATGACGTAGTTTTTTATCTTCTGCCAACACAATACGAAAAACTTCAAACATGGCGCCTCATACCCCCCGTCGCGAA
>JBGSPJ010000442.1:0-6832 GCA_041738655.1 Rhodothermales bacterium
CCGGCGCGACGATGTTCACCCGCATCCGAGGCTTCTGCTCGACGGCCCGTAAACAGGGCTTGTCTGTGTTCAGTGAACTGAAGAGGGCGTTCCTGGAGCCGGGATACGTCATCGCACTTCAGGCGGTACCTAAATAGTTACTAGGCGTGATCATAATCATGCCAGCATGTCAAAATTCTACAGCCTCTGAAGAATCCTCATCTGAATCGGGAAGTGCAATCAATAACGCACAGATCCTCGTCAAATCATCGCCTGAAGAAGTTGGTATGTCGAGTGAAAGGCTGAAGAGACTTGACCGTATGATGCAAGATTATGTGGATGAAGGAAAGATAGCAGGAGCAGTGGGTCTTGTTGCTCGAAAAGGCAAAATCGCTCATCTAAATGCCTATGGGTTTTCTGATATTGAAGATGCTATACCCATGAAAACGGATGCCATCTTTCGAATAGCTTCGATGACAAAACCGATCACGAGTGTGGCAGTCATGATGCTTTATGAACAAGGCAAGTTTGGATTAAACGATCCTGTGGGAAGATACCTGCCTGAATTGAATTCAATGCAGGTGATTGAAGAAGGCGATCCTGCTGATGAGAAGCCGACCTTTGTCAAAAGTAAAACGCCGATAACTATCAAACATCTTCTCACCCACACATCAGGGATCACCTATAGATTCCTCAGTCAGTGGAGTGGCGATCCGCTGTAACCACCCGGTAAAGTACACCTTGCGACCTGACCGCACAGGCCGCAACTTAGGCTGCGGCTGAGGCCTGTCCTTTCCAGTTTTGCGGCAGCAGGTCGTCGATGTGCTTGTGGGGATGGGTAGGGAGCCGGGTCAGCACGTCGCCTAGCCAGATCTGCGGGTTGACGTCGTTCTTTTTGCAGGTCGCCAGCAGCGAGTAGATCACGGCCGCCCGTTGTGCTGCTTCGTGCGAACCGGCGAACAGGTAATTCCGTCGGCCAAGTGCGATCGGACGGATGGCGTTTTCGACGAGGTTATTGTCGATCTCGATCCGGCCGTCCTCCGTGTAGCCGATCAGTTTATCCCAGCGTAACAGCGTATAATTGACCGCCTTCGCCCACGGACTCGACGGCAACCCGGGATTGGCTTGTAGCCAGGCTTTCAGCCGATCCAGGATCGGGATGGCCTTCTCCCGGCGCAACTCGCGCCGGCGCTCATGGGAGGCTTCCTCTTCGCGAAGCTCGCGTTCGATGTCGTAGAGTAAGCCGATCTCAAGAAGGACATGTTCAGCCCGGGCAGCGTCATTGCCCTTGGCCTCAAAGAAGTAGCGACGTGCGTGCGCCCAGCAACCGTACAGCACTACCCCTGGCCAGCTACCGATATCATCGTAGGCAGCATACCCGTCGCTCTGCAGGGCACCCTTGTAGCCATCCAGGAAGGCGACAGCTCCTTTCTGCTCCCGACTTCGTTGGTAGTCGAGCACCACCGAGCCGTCCAGCGGGCTGTGATAGACCCAGTAATAGCCGCGATGGGTCGCGCCCTTCTTTTCCGCGTCCTGCACCGGGATTCTCGTCTCGTCGGCCTGGATGTACGTGCTCTCCTTAACGCGCGTCACAAGCGCCTCGTAGAGCGGAACGAGTAGATTGGCCGACGCCGCGACCCATCCTTCGATCGTGGTGGGCGGCAGCACGATGCCTTCCCGCTTGAAGCGCTGCACCTGGCGGTAGATCGGAAGGTGGTCAACATACTTCTCAATGAGCACGTGGGCCAAGAGGCTCGGCTCGGCGATGCCTTTGTCGATCGGACGAACCGGCAGATTGCCAATAACAATTCCCGCCGCCTCATTGCGAGGATCGACGTACTTCGGACGCACACGGCGGATGACAATCAGTTTGCCCGGGCGATAGTCGAGCGTCTCGGTGACTTCTTCCCCAATCTTCTTCAGCCCGGCAGTGTCACTCTCCGGCTCGATCACGATGACTTCCCGCGGCAGATGAGCCGGCAGGCCCTGGCGCACGGGCTTACGCTTCGTACGCGTCCGCGTGATCGTCTCCGTTTCCTGGACTGCTGGCGGCTCCGGGGCGGGCTCATCGCCAAAGAGCGAGAGCAGGCCCGGCGTCTGCGCCGGTTCGAAGCGCTCGCTGCGCACGCCGAAGAGCATACTTTTGATCTGAGCTAGCTCATGCTGGAGCACACCAAGCTGTTCGCGAAGCCGAGTATTCTCTACCCGGAGCGCTTCGTTCTCTGCGATATGGGCGGCGGCGTTCATGTGCCTAAATTAGCCCAAAAAAGCCACATAGCCAACGATTCGCCAGGTTAATTTGTCGTCATTTCCGGTGCCGCGTAGCGTTTTCGGTACCGAACGGAGGCCATGGCGACGCCTTCGAGCATAAAGACGAGTTCGTTCCAACTCAGCGAGGCGTTAGCGGCCATCTTTGGAAGCTCGAAGGTGCCCTGTTCCAGGCGTTTGTAGTATAGAACAAACCCCGTGCGGTCCCACACGAGGAGCTTGACGTGGGTACGCCGGCGATTAATAAACACGAAGACGTCGCCGGTGACTGGGTCGCGCTTCATGCCGTTGCGCACCAGGCCGCAGAGGCCGTCGAACTGTTTGCGCATGTCCGCCGGCTCGCGGTACAGGTAGTAGCGGTGCGCGGGGCCGAAGGTGATCATCGGATCAATTGCGCCAGATAGGCAGGCGACACCGGCGCGAAGAACCGGAGCCGGACGCCATCCGGGAAGTCGATCTCAAGAACGGCATTGCCGGTCGGAGCTGCTGGCGCGATCTCGACGAACGCCGCGCTCGAAGGCGATTGGCTGCGGCGATACTTCGAGAGCCAGTAGTTGAAGACCGGCTCGGGGATGGTGTGGGCTTCGCAGAAGGCTTTCTGCCGCTCTCCGCTTGCGAGGTAAGCCTCAACCAGCGGATACATATCGGATGGGGTACGTCGGGACGTGGCCATGGCGTGTGTTTTTGGACGCAAGTTCGCGCCTCACACCGCGGACGGCAAGATGGGGTTCACCGGGCGCTTACGATCCGCTTGAGAAACAGGTGGTAAATTTATATCAAGAAGCCAATATTTCGGATGGCTTTGTAGATCATTCGGGCACGATAGAAGATCTGGTGACATCACTTTGGAAAGTGCCTTTGGTGCATCATCCTGGGGAAGTCTTTTCTTATGGTCTTTCAGCCGATGTTCTTGGACGACTCGTTGAGGTTCTTTCAGGGCAAACATTTGATGCGTATTTAAGAGACCACATTTTTGAACCTCTAGGCATGGCAGACACCTATTTCTGTCTGCCTCCTGAGAAAGCGAGTCGTTTAGTCTCTCTGTATAAGTCAGGCGAAAACGGTTTGATCGAAGCTGAAGGCGATTTCCAGGATGGGGCATTCTTCTATTCATCAACTTTTCCTCTAAGTAAGCCATGTACCTATTTCTCAGGAGGTGGGGGATTGGTATCAACGGCAGAGGATTATGCAATATTCTTGCAGATGCTTCTGAATGGTGGGAAACTGAATGGTCATCAACTGCTCAGTCCAACAACAGTCCATTTAATGACAATAGATCATCTTGATGAAATTCCATTTGGTGTGCTATATCCTGGAAGCGGTGGTTTTGGTCTGGGATTCGGTTTACATGGTTCTCAGGAAGAAAGCGGGGAAATCTATTCTGAGGGCTCGTATTACTGGCTGGGTCTTTTTAATACCAAATTCTGGGTTGACCCTGAACAAGAGTTAATAGGTATCATGTTAAATCAAATGAACCCATTTACTCGAGATTTAGAGACAAGGTTTGAAGCCCTGACATATCAGGCGATTGTAGAATGACTTCCGCCTGTGCAGCGTTCTAAGAAATCCCCCCAGTAGGGGCTGGGGACTTCGTGATCCATCAGCGTTACTGTTGGCGAATTCTTGTGGCCCTGATCGGGCGGCAGTACACTGTGAGCGTGTGACTCCCGCAACCTGCCCTCCCATTGCCATGTCGCTCAGCCCCCGCCCCGTGCCCGATGTCCCCGAACAGACCGTTCTTGTTGCTCGAGCGGCGTTCCCCCAGGGTCATCCGTACCTGACCCTCCGCGATGAACTCGGCCCCCTCTTTTCGGACGAGGATTTCGTCGATCTCTTCCCATCTCGCGGCCAGCTGGCCTACCCACCCTGGCGCTTAGCGCTGGTGACCATTCTGCAGTTCCGAGAGAACCTCACCGATCGCTCCGCCGCCGATGCCGTGCGGGCCAGAATCGATTGGAAGTACCTTTTAGGCCTTGAATTGACCGATTCGGGCTTTGACTACAGTGTACTCAGCGAGTTCAGAGATCGTCTGATTGGCGGGTCAGCCGAAGAGCGTCTCCTCGACAAGTTGCTGGTTCGATTGAAGGAGGTGGGCCTGCTGAAGAAACGAGGTACCATCCGTACAGATTCGACCCATGTCCTCGCCGCCGTTCGTTTGCTAAACCGGCTTGAGGTCGTTGCCGAAACGATGCGCGCGACACTCAATGTGCTGGCAACCGTTGTGCCTGAGTGGCTCCAGCAGGTGGCGCCCGAGCCGTGGTACGAACGCTACGGGCGCCCCATCCGAGAGCCTGATCTGCCCCAGGGCGAAAAAGAGCGTCAGGCCTATCTCCAGCAAGTAGCTGAGGACGGCTATGAGCTTCTGAGACGGCTCAACGCGGCGCCTCATTCAGCAAAAGACCTCCCAATGGTCACCCACATGCGCAAACTCTGGGAGTGGCAGTTCAAGCAAAGCAAACCTCCCAATAAGCGCACGATGGGACGCGTGCGCATCAAGAAGTTGTCGGAGCATGGTCCGGCCGGTGAGCGGCCCGATTCTCCGTACGATCACGACATCCGGTACGCGAACAAGGGAAACGGCGGATGGATCGGCTACAAGGTGCAACTGAGCGAGACGTGCGACGAAGCGATGCCGCGGCTTCTGATCTGCGTCGTGACGACCCCGGGATCGACGCATGATTGCTACGCCTCGCCGGTGATCCACCAAGCGCTGGCGAAAAAGAACCTGCTACCTGGTAAACATCTGGTCGATAGCCATTACCCGACGGCCAAGGCGATCGTGGCCGCGCACAATGATTACAGCGTCGCCTTGATCGGAGCGACGATGGCGAATACGAGCTGGCAGGGCAGAAAACGAGACGCGTTCAGCACGGAGGACTTCGCCATCGATTGGAAAAAGAAGGTGGTGACGTGCCCCCAGGGCAAGCACTCCCGATCCTGGGGCGAATACGAAACGAAGAAGATGGGACGCTTCGTGCGCATCAACTTCAACGCAAAAGAATGTATGGCCTGTCCAGTGAGGGCCAAATGCACCACCACAACATCGAATCGAGCGCGTCAGATGACGTTCAAGCGCCGAGAGGACTACGAGGCGCTTCAGGCGGTGCGGCAGTATATGCAAGGCGATGAAGGGCAGGCATTCTACCAACTGCGCGCAGGCATCGAAGGAACGATCTCGAAAGGGACGCGCGGGTTCGGTCTACGCCGAACGCGCTACCGCGGGTTGGACAAGACGCATCTGAGCCATGTGGCCACGGCGGCGGCGATGAACATCGACCGCTACTACGACTACAGACAGGACGTGGAAAAAGAACCAAAGAGGATATCCCGGTTTGCCGCCCTGGCCATCAGAAACTGAATTCGCCAACAGTAACCATCAGCGAAAGCGAAATCGATCTCACCAATACGAAATCCGCTCCACCTCATCCTGCGTAATCCGCTGCTGGCGCCGATCGTAGAGCTTTGTTGTCCTAACGTCTGCGTGCGCCGCCATCCACTGCGCGTATTCAAGCTGCCCGCCGCCCTCAAGGTACGTTGTGATCCCCGTGCCGCGCATCGAATGGTTGCAGATCGTGTCCGGCGGAATGCCCGCCCGCTTCGCGCGGCGCTTGACCATGACAAGCGCCTCGGTGCGGTGGAGCGCGCGGTCGGTTAGTTGTCTCCTGGCGTCAAGCGATCGAAAGAGCGGCTTTCGCCGTTCTTCTTTGATGCCCGCGGCCTCGACGTATTCATCGAGCCACTCCACCAGGTTGTGATGGGCGGGGAGGTCGATCGTCTTTCCGCCTTTCTCACGCAAACGAATCATCGAGCGTTTGCCGACGGGGGAGTAGTCCGATACCCGCATTCCGACAACGGCCGAAATCCTTCCAAAGGTATCCAGCATCACCCCGATGAGCGCCCGGTCTCGCAGCCCGCTTATTTTTGTTAGGTCTCTCGCCCCGAAGAGCTCGCGCACCTGGGCGGTGGAGAGCATGGGCGTCTTGCCTTCCCGGGCGACATGCTTCGGCCCCTTGACGGCGGCCGCCGGATTGGTGGGGATAATCTGCCGGACGACCAGGTAGTCGAATAGCATCCGGAGCGCAGCCAGGTGCTGTACAGACGGTCGGCGCCGACCCGGGATGCTTTTCTATATAGGCGGAGATGAGTAGGGGAGAGATCTGATCGAGCTCGGCGCCGCGCTCTTCGCACCAGGCGAAAAAATCCCGGACGGCGCGGGCATAGGCCTCGCGGGTGTTCACGTTCCGGATGGAGGCGAAGAAGAACTCGAGGAAGCCCTCCTGGGCGGCGCGTCCGGCGCGTGCGATCGCCCCCGGCAGGATGAAGCCTTGACGGGAGGCGAGATGGGTGTTCGGTTGGGGTAGGAGATCGCCGGCCATAAGCGTCAACAAAAAGCTATATCATAACGCCTTTTACCTGCTTATGGGCTTAAATGGTGCTGCTGGTAGGGAGTAACCGCCCGGTGAACCCCATCTTGCCGTCTTCGGTGTGAGGCGCGAACTTGCGTGCAAAAACACACGCATGGCCACATCCCGACGTACCCCATCCGATATGTATCCGCTGGTCGAGGCTTACCTCACAAGCGGAG
>JBGSPJ010000454.1:0-9809 GCA_041738655.1 Rhodothermales bacterium
GGAGCAGCGCGTCGGCCTCGATGGTCGTGAGCCCGCCGCCGGATTCGGCCTCGATGGCGATGGCGCCGTTCTGGCGGAAGACGCGCTTGACGGCCGCGTTCATCACATAACGAACGCCTTCGCTCTGGAGATGCTGCTGGAGCATGCCGGCGAGCTCGGGGTCGTCCTTGCTCATGATCACCGACCCCCGGTCGATCACCGTCACCTGCGACCCCAGCCGGGCAAACGCCTGCGACATCTCGGTGCCAATAGGGCCGCCGCCGACGATGGCGAGGCGCTTCGGCAGTTCGTTGATCTCGAAGAGCGACTCGTTGGTGAGGTAGGGCACGTCCTTTAAGCCCTCGATGGGCGGGACAAACGCGCTGGCGCCGGCGGCGATGACGATGTAGCGCGCCGTGAACCGTTCGGACTTCCCGTCGTGCGTGAGTTCGACGGTGTGTGGATCGACAAACGCCGCCTGGCCGGTGCGCACGTCGATCCCCATGTTTTCGTAGATCTTCGGGCTGTCGGCGTCTTCATAAACCTCCTCGCGGATGTGGCGGACACGCCCGATCACCTTCGCAAAGTCGACTTCGAACGGTTGTTCTACGATACCGTAGGCGGCAGCCTCGCGCATGTAGTGGGCGACTTTCGCGGCCTTGAGGATCGCCTTGCTGGGCACGCAGCCCGTCCAGGTGCAGTCGCCGCCCAGCCGGTGGCGTTCGATCATCATGGTTTTGGCGCCGAAGTTGGCCGCGATGCCGGAGGACGTGAGGCCGGCGGCTCCGCCGCCGATGACGATGACGTCGTAGGTATAGGACATGAAGGGTGGTTGGTTATTTTTCGGCCGCCTGGCCGCGAATTTTCTGGACGGTCGTATACGCCCCGTACCCTACCAGCACGGCGATGAAGAGGTAGACCCAGACGGGGATGTTGTTGCCGACGATGAGGAGGTACAGATAGGCCGAGATAAAAAAGAAGCCGGCGAGGAGGGTGGGGAGAACGATGGGTTTCTTCGCGCGCAGGTTACGCACCAGCCAGCCCATGCAGAGGGTGAAAAAGGGGATGGCGCCTACGTAGATGCTGCCGAAGATGATCGGGTTGACGCCGTACTTCGGGCCAAGGCTGAAAAACCAGTCGACGATGGATTGCCACATGGGGTTGTTGAGAGGTTGCCGATGAACTGCAGATCTGTACGCCGTCCAGGATCGATGTTACGGCGTCATGCCGGCAACCCCGCAAACGTTAGCAAAATGTGATTCTTTGAGGGGTCATGGCCGGTCAGACCAGGATACCCTTCACCACATGCGCCTCCTCAACGCCCGTGAGTTTCTGGTCGAGCCCCCGGAACGAGTAGCTGAGCCGGTTGTGGTCGATGCCCATGCAATGGAGGATCGTGGCGTTGAGGTCGCGGATGTGCACGGGGTTTTCGAGGATGTTGTAGGCGAAGTCGTCCGTGACGCCGTACTCGATGCCCGGTTTGATGCCGCCGCCGGCCATCCAGATGCTGAAGCATCGGCCGTGGTGGTCGCGGCCCGAGTTTTCGTGGCCGAGCTGGCCCTGGCTGAAGATCGTCCGGCCGAATTCGCCGCCCCAGATGACCAGCGTTTCGTCCAGCAGGCCGCGGCGTTTCAGGTCTTTGACGAGTGCTGCCGAGGCCTGGTCGACATCCTTACACTGCGCCGGCAGCTGTTTCTGGAGGGCGATGTGCTGGTCCCAGCCGCGGTGGAAGAGCTGGACAAAGCGGACGCCGCGTTCGATGAGCCGGCGGGAGAGCAGGCAGTTGGCCGCGTAGCTGCCCGGTTTGCGGGATTCCGGCCCGTAGAGTTCGAAGACGGACTCCGGCTCGTCGGACAGGTCGGTCAGATCGGGCACAGAGGTCTGCATCCTGTACGCCATCTCGTAGGCGTCGATCCGGGTGTGGATTTCGGGGTCGCCGACCTCGTCGGCCTGCATCTGGTTGAGCTCGCCGAGGTCGTCGAGCAGCCGGCGGCGCTGCGCCTCGCTTACGCCGGGCGGGTTCTGGAGGTAGAGGACGGGGTTGGCGCCGGGGCGGAGCAATACGCCCTGGTGGCTCGACGGTAGGTAGCCGCTGCCCCAGAGGCGGTGATAGATCGGCTGGCCGGGGTTTTTGCCTGTGCCCTGGGAGAGGAGGACGGTGTACGCCGGCAGGTTTTCGTTCAGATTCCCGAGCCCGTAGCTCAGCCAGGCCCCCAGGCTGGCGTGGCCGATTTGCTGGTTGCCGGTGTTGATGAAGGTGATGGCGGGGTCGTGGTTGATGGCCTCGGTGTACATCGACTTCACGATGCAGATGTCGTCGGCGATCGTCTGGGTGTGGGGGAGCAGGTCGCTGATCCAGGTGCGGTGCGCGCCGCACGGCCGCATTTCCCACATCGGGGAAACGACCGGGTAGGCGGTCTGGCCGGAGGTCATGCCCGTCAGGCGCTGGCCGCCTCGGATGGAGTCCGGCAGTTCCTGCGCGTGGAGGTCGCGCATGACCGGCTTGTAGTCGAAGAGGTCGACATGAGAGGGCCCGCCCGACTGGAACAGGTAGATCGCCTGTTTTGCCGTTGGCGCGAAGTGGGGGGCGCGGAACGACGGGTCCATTGCCGGCTGTTGTCCTTTTGCCCCGAACAACGTCGGGAATAACATCGCCCCGAGGGCCATGCGCCCAAGCCCGTACGTCGCCCGCCCGAGAAACGCGCGGCGGGACTCAAGCTGCTGGAGTCTGGAGAGCCACAATGGATTCATGGTTGGGTCGGTTTAAGGTTCGGGGTTTACTACTTCGGACAGTTTACAAATCAGGGCACCGCCACTTGATAAATCAGGCCCCTCCTCGAAACGAGGAGGGGCGAGTTTCGACGTCGATTTATCGATGTCGGAACGGGGAGGAGCAACGCATGGCTTTACCGCAGGTCATTTTTTTGCAACTCGACCTGACGGCCGAGTTTGAGAAAATATAGGTAGCGGCTGTAGACGCCTTTTGGACCATCCGCCCGGCATCCATTCGCTCCTCCCCATCCCGTCACCGCTTCGCGCCGACGGGATTCGCCCCTCCTCGTTTCGAGGAGGGGCCTGATTCGTTGGGGTAGCATTGTGCTTGGTAAATTGTCCGAGGTATTTAGGATTGGGGTTTAAGGGGGGATCCCATTGAACCTTAAACTTTAAACATTTAACCCCTTGTAATCGTCTCGCTCAAATTCAGCAGCAGGCTCGCAATGGTCGTCCAGGCGGCGTGTTCGGCGGGGTCGAGATCAGGGTTTCGGGCGGATTCGCCGACCGACAGGAGCGCCTCTGCGGCATCCGGGTCGGTGCGGTAGGCCTCCAGCTCTTCCTCGTATCGTTTTTTGATGACGGCCAGCTCGCGGCGGTCGGGCAGCCGGCTGGTGGCCATCTCAAACCCCGCCGAAATCCGGTCTTCCACATCCCCCGTCATCTTCGTGGCCAAGCGTTCCCCGAAGGCGCGGCTGGCCTCGACGAATTGCGGATCATTGAGGAGGACGAGCGCCTGGAGCGGCGTATTGGTGCCGCTCCGGGCCACGGTGCATACTTCGCGGTTGGGGGCGTCGAAGGTGGCCATGGAGGGCGGCGGGAGGGTGCGTTTCCAGAAGGTGTACATGCTGCGTCGGTACAGCTTTTCCTCGTGGTCCTGAGTGAACACCTGGGCTGTGGCCGGCGAGCTGCCGTAGTGGCTGATTTCCTTCCAGAGGCCGGCGGGCTGGTAGGGGCGGACGCTGGGGCCGCCGATGTAGTCGGTCATCAGCCCGCTGAGCTGGAGGGCGGCGTCGCGGATGAACTCGGCCTGGAGGCGGGTGCGCGGGCCGCGGGCTAGCAGGCGGTTTTCGGGGTCGCGCCGCAGGAGATCCTCCGGAATAACCGAGGCCTGCAGGTAGGTGGAGGAGGTGAGTATCTGGCGCAGGAGGGCCTTGACGTCCCAGCCGGAGTCGACAAACTCCACGGCGAGCCAGTCCAGCAGCTCGGGATGGGAGGGCAGGGCGCCCTGGGACCCGAAGTCGGCCGAGGTGGCGACGAGGCCCTGACCGAAGATGAGGTGCCAGAACCGGTTGACGGCGACGCGAGCGGTGAGCGGGTGGTCCGGCTGGAGGAGCCAGTCCGCCAGCCCGAGCCGGTTGGCGGGGGCTTCGGAGAGAGTGGGCAGGAACGCCGGCGTGCCCGGGTCGACGCGTTCTGTCGGCTGGTCGTATTGCCCCCGGTTCAAGACGAACGTCTCGCGCGGCGTTTCGGCCGTGTTCATGACCATCGTCGGCTGCGGGGTTTCGAGGGCATGGAGCCGCTCGGCGCGGTTTGCGATGGCGTATCGGAGGCGCGCTGTCTGGGGGGCTTCGGCGTAGAAATAGGCCTGGATGCGGCCGGTTTGCTCGGGCGTGCGGTCGCCGGCGGGCGTCTGGAGGATGGCCTGGATGTCGGCCGGGAGCACGGTGTCGGTGTCGACGCCGCGGAAGGCCTGGACGCGGAATTTGCCGGGGATGAGGTTCTGCCCCAGCCCGAAGTTCAACATCACGGTGAAATAGGGCGTCTGCCGCGGATCGATGGGCTCGGCGAACGTGGCCGTGAGGTGTTGCGCGGTGGTGTTGGCGGGATGGGGCGACCAGCCGTTAAGCGGCTCTTCGTCGAGCGCGTTGCGGGCCGGGAAGTCCGGGTGCATCGTGCTGGCGGAGATGTCCGCGAAGGGGATCGTGCGGTAGAGGTCCACCTGATCCGACGGCAGTTCGCCCCGGCTGGCGGTGATGGATGAAAGCATGAACGAGCCGGCCATGTCCTCGCGCTGTCCGTGCCCGATCCGGCCGCCCGAGGCCTCGTGGGGGAAGAACTCGATGCGAAGGCCGGCGAGGGGGGCGTCGCCTGTTGCTTCGAGGGAGACGTTGTAGGCCGCGAGCCAGCCGGGCGCGTCGATGAGGAAGGCGCTATCCGGCAGGATCTGGCCGGTATTGCCCGAGTTGGGCGTCGTGATTTTGATGGGGGCGAGCGGGACGAGTTCGAACCCGCGGCCGCGTTCGGCGAGGCGCCGGCGTTGCGATTCCTCCCACGCCGGCTGGTCGGGATGCGGGGTTTGCTGGAGGGCGGTAAGGCTGTCGATTTTCGCGCGGAGGCGGGCGATTTCGGCGGGGTCGGCCAGCGGGGTCTGCACCTGGATCGACGGGATCGAGTTTACGCCACTGTTGCCGTCGAGTCCGCGGTCATCTACCGTGTTGAAGTAAGCGTAGAACTGGTAATAATCACGCTGCGAAATCGGGTCGTACTTGTGGTCGTGGCACTGGGCACAGGCGACGGTGAGGCCGAGGAAGACCTCACCGGCGGTTTTGACGCGGTCGACCACGTAGTTCGTGATGTTTTCTTCCGGAATCGTCCCCCCCTCGTGGGTGATCATGTGGTTCCGGTTGAATCCGGTGGCGATGAGCTGGGTCTCCGTGGGCTCGGGGAGGAGGTCGCCGGCGAGTTGGTCGCGGACGAACTGGTCGTACGGGAGGTTGTCGTTAAAGGCCTTGATGACCCAGTCGCGCCAGACCCACATGTGCCGGCCGCCGTCGATTGAGTAGCCGTTGGTGTCGGCGTAGCGGGCGAGGTCGAGCCAGTGGACGGCCATGCGTTCGCCGAAACGGGGGGAGGAGAGGAGGGTGTCGACGAGGCGCTCGTAGGCGTCGGGCCGGGTATCGGCGAGGAAGTCGTGTACGGCTTCCGGCGTGGGGAGCAGGCCGGTGAGGTCCAGCGTGAGGCGGCGGATGAGCGTGCGCCGGTCGGCTTCGGGCGAGGGTTCGAGGCGTTCGCGTTCGAGGGTGGCGAGGACAAAGTTATCGATCGGGTTCGCGGCCCAATCCGCGTCGTCGACCTCCGGGACGGCGGGGCTGGAGGGTGGGATAAACGCCCAGTGCGGTTTGTAGACGGCGCCCTGAGCGATCCAGGCGCGGATGGTTTCGATCTGGACGGGCGTGAGTTCGTAGTGGGAGTCGACCGGCGGCATGCGTTCCTCCGGGTCCGTGGCCGTGAGGCGATACATGACCTGGCTGCCGGCCGGGTCGCCGGGGACGATGGCGGCGTCGGAGCTGTCGCGGAGGGCGTAGGCGCCTTCGGGGGTGTCGAGCCGCAATTCGGCTTCCCGGCTCGCGGCGTCGGGGCCGTGGCAGGCGTAGCAGTTTTGCGAGAGGATGGGGCGAACGTGGAAGTTGAAGTCGATCTCGCCCAGGGCGGCTACCTGGTCCCCGGGGGATGGGCCGCCGGCGGGGCCGCAGCCGGCGAGTAGGAGGGGCAGGAGGATGCCAAAACGGAGGGTGGTCATGAGGCTACGCGCGGGTCTTCTGGTGGGAAGGCATGGCATCCGGAGCCGGGGGTTCGGGCTCGAGCGCCATTCGGCCCATGTCGGATGGCGCGGATTCCGGCGTCTTCCGGGCATCGGTTGCACGCGGCGAGATCATCCGCTCGATGCGGTCCATCAGCTTGCGGGCATCACGTTCGCGCTTGTCGATGTAGGTGGTGAGGCCCATCATCACGAGCAGGTAGATGGCCCCTACGATGGCCACGCTGATTCCGACGGCCGCGAAAACCGGCAGGCCCTGGCTCAAAGGAACGACAAGCCCCTGCATCAGCCCCATGAGCGAGAGGGGGATAAGCGTGGCCAGCACCCGGTGCTTGTAATTGCCATGAATGCGGATCTTCGTCTGCCCGTCGCGCGGGGTGAGGGTGACCTGGAGTTGGGAGGTTCTCCGCCCGGTATGCGTCCACTGCATCATGCGCCCGACCTGCGACGAGCTGCCCACCAGCCCGAACGCATCGCCGATTTCGGCGGCGATATCGGACCATTGCGCATCCGTGATTTCACCGCTGACCACCCGTTCAACGGCGAGTTCGATGGGCATGCCGGCCAGGCGCCGGCGTTCTTTAACCCCACCGGTTCGTTCCAATTCGGTCGCGGCCTCGGTAACCAGGTCGGGGTCGATCCCCACCTCCCGGGCGATCTGCTGGAGTTCGTCGATCGAGAGGCCCTGCGAAGGCAGGTCGCCTCGTTTGGATTGGAGTTCACCCGAGCGCTTGAGGATGGCGCTGATTTCTTTTTCGGTATAGAGTCGCTTGTTGGACATGGCTGTGCTGGCTCGATGGTCTGGCCAAGATACAGCTGCCGTGCGATTCGTGACGTAGAATTTATGCGTCGCGTCGCGCCCATTCCATAAAGTGTCGCCTACGCTCCTCGCCAAACTTCTCGATGGCATATCGCAGCATGGTGCGCGGCATCGTGCCGGCGTGGCGTTCCAGAAATTCCTCTTCCACTACCCTGGAACGGTTGCCGATCTCGCGCAACATCCAGCCGACGGCCTTGTGGATGAGGTCCTCGCGGTCGGCGACGAGGGTCTCGGCGATGTGCAGGGCCAGGTCAAATTGGCCTTTTTTGATGAAGTGGAGCGTGGCCATCATGGCGATGCGGCGCTCGAAGAGGCTGGCCGAGGCCGCGAGGCGATCGAGGAGGTCGATGTCGCCGGTAGATTCCAGCTGAGGCCCGACAATGAGGTGGGCCGAGCTATCCACTAGATCCCAGTTATTGATAAACGCCGTGTGCGCCAGGTAGGCGTCGAAGATGCGGGTCCGAGCCGGGATGTCCCCGCGTTTGTACTGATCGACGAGGATAAACAGGGCGACGAGACGGTCCTCGTGGTAAGGGGAGCGGAGGAGGTCGAGCGTTTCGTCGAGCTGGAGTTTCTTGAAGTGCCGGGCGACCTCCCGCTGCTTCGGGACGCGGATCCCCCTGAACAGGTCGCCCTCACCGTATTCCCCGGGTCCGGTTTTGAAGAAGCGCCGCGAGTGGCCGGCGATCGCGGGGTCGGCGATGGCTTCGAGGGCGTCTTGGACGGCGGCGGCGGTCATGGGGTGGGAAGACTCATACCACGTCTCGTACGTGATAATCGATTCGGGTTGAGCACATTCTATGTTACGGTGCTCCTGATTCCAGCCAGGCGAGGTCCGCCATGTCTTTAGGGCGACCCGTCGCTTTCTTGTTTATTTTGAGATGCTCTCGATCCATTACAGGAATCGTGAGTCCATCGATCTGAATCTGAATATGAGCACGCCACGCCGGCAAAAACGCGTCGATACCGCTGAGTTCTGTCAGCAAGTCAATCCGGCTAGGGGCTAAGCCGATCTGGAAGACAACGCCAGGCTGTGCGAAGTCAGAAACATCGATTTCCGTCATTGGGGCGCCAAATAGGGCCAGTGCCCTCATTACCCGTTGGGCATTGGCGGGATTCGCATGAATCCATAGATCGATATCGCCGGTAGCTCTCGGATAGCCGTGGGCTGCCAGGGCATACGCGCCTACCAGGAGGTACTCAACGTCCTCTTCGTTGAAGATGCGTAATATGTCTCGATAGTCGGGATTCAGCAATGTGCTCTCCTTTAAATATCCAGGCGTCGACGGTGAGTTGCCACATCATGCCCAGGCGCTCAGCGGCGGTCGTCGAATGCAGGTCGGGTTCGTTGCCCTGCGCCTCCAGGGTGGATCGGCGCACGATGGTTCGCTTGTTCGTTTGGGTTTTTCTCATAACTTCCCCCGCTTGGTGAGATCCTCGATGAAGGCCTCAAACGTGATCGTGGGCTCGGATACACGATAGGTAAGGTGCTCCAGATCTGCCAAATCCTCCGCAAGCATCAGACGAACAGCCTGGTCGACCAGCTCCGATATGGATCGGTTGGATTGCAGAGATCTCAGACGTAGCACTTCATGAAGCTCAGGGTCGAAGGATATGATGGCTTGTTTCATCACATTCGAAGTGGTTCTTTGAAGCAGCGCTGAGATCCATTTCGATCACGCCAGCTCGAACTTCTTTACGAGTATGCGCGGGGATTCTTTTTCGATGTGAGCCAGATCGTACATCATTTGCTGGCGTAGCCAGCTTTCCACGCTACCGCCAAAGGCTTTCGAAAGGCGAACGGCCATCTCTGCTGAAATACCACTCTGACCATTGACCAGGCGCGACAGGGTCTGCCGCGTCACACCGAGCCCTGCTGCGGCCTCTGTTATGGTAAGCCCGAGGGGTTTGATGCACTCTTCGAGCACTACTTTCCCCGGATGGGGAGGGGTTCTCATCGGCATGATTCTTCTCGTTCAGTGATAGTCCTCGTAGTGTACGTCAGCGACATTGTCACCCTCGAAGCGGAATGTCACCCTCCAGTTGGCTCGAACCGTTACAGCCCAGGTACCTTTTCTCGCACCTTTGAGTTCATGCAACCGAAATCCAGGCAAATTCATGTCGTCTGGATTTCTGGCCACATCAAGTCTCGCGAGGATATTCTGTAGCTTTTCGGCGTGTTCGGCCTGGATTCGACGAGTACTGGACTCCTCGTAGAGCAATTGAAGCCCTTTATGCTTGAAGCTCAGAATCACCTGGTGGTCGATTCCTTGTGAGGGGGAATAATTGTCAGGTGTAACGTTGCATGTTACGCAAGGTTCTTTGATGTAGACGATCTATCGATGGGTGAAGAAAAGCGACCATTCCGGGTATTCCAAGGGTCGACCACCCCCCAGGCTTACGTTACACGCCGGCCGCCGCTTCATCCATCCACCAGACCAGTTCACCCTCCGCCGGCTTTACCCGCGAGGCCGGGCACTCTGCCACGCCGCCCGGTTTGCTGAAGACACAGGCCAGCGCCGGGGCTTTGTCGGCGCCGGCGACGAGGAAAAAGACGTTGCGCGCCCGGTTGATCGCCGGAAACGTAAGCGTGATCCGCTGGCGGGGCTCGACGGGGGCCGGGGCGGCCACGACGGTGTGGGTGGTTTCCGCGAGGGCGGGAGAACCGGGGAATAACGAGGCCGTGTGGCCATCGTC
>JBGSPJ010000470.1:0-2662 GCA_041738655.1 Rhodothermales bacterium
CTCCCCGTCCTCGCCGCGGCGGACGCCGCGTATGCCCGATTCGACCCGCGCGCCGCGCTGCGCCTGTACGAAGAGGCCGACCAACGGGGCGGCGCCGGGGTGTTCGCTGTCGAAGTGGGGCTGGCGCGGACGCATTACGACATCGGGTTGGACCTGCTGGCCGAGCCGGGGCCGGAGTCTCCCGAGGCACACTTTCGCGAGGCTGTTGCGTCGGCCGAGCGCCTCATTGCCACGTTTCCGGACAGCGCCCGCGCTCATGTTCTCATGGCGGCCACGTTGGGCAACCTCGCCCAATTCAAGGGCGGTAAGGAGCGGATCGCCCTGGCGCGGGAGGTCGAGCGTCACAGCCGGGCGGCCATCGCCATCGATGCGTCCTGGGCCTATCCTTACATCTCACTCGGGGTGTTGTATCGCGAGTTAGCCGGCCTGTCGTGGGCGGAGCAAGCCTGGGCGCGGCTCTTTTATGGCGAAGTGCCCCGCGCCTCCCTCGACGAGGCGATCGAGCTGTTGTGCCGCGCCGTCGCGCTGGATCCACTCATTCCTTTTGTGCACCACGAGCTGGCAACGACGTATTTCGCAGCCGGCGACACGACCGCGGCGTTATCCCACCTCCGACAGCTGCTCGCGCTGAAGCCGCAGACGACACAGGATATCCGGAATCAAACGAACGCGAGGCTGCGGCTCAGGGACACTCCCTTGTTACCCTCCCAGACTAAACGTTAACCCTTCGTAGGCGGCGGTGCATTCGATGCCGTGGGGCTGGAGGCGGGCGCGGGCGCGGTCCTGCAGCGTATCGATCGCGTCGTCGGTGCGCTCGGGGTCGTGGTGGAAGAGGACGAGGTGGCGAACGCCGGCGTCGATCGCGAGCTGGCAGGTCTGGTCGAGCTGGCTGTGGCCCCATCCCCACTTCGCCGGCAGGTCGTCCAGCGTGTACATCGCGTCGTGGGAGAGGACGTCGGCCCCGCGGCAAAAACGGACGTATTCCGCGTAGGGCACCGTGTGTTCGCTATCCGGCGGGTTCAGCTCGTTATCCGGAATATGCACAAACACCCGGCCGCGGTGCGCCACGCGGAAGCCATAGGCGCCGCCGGGATGGTTGGCCGCGACCGCCGATACATCGAAGCCGCGCGCCTGCAGATAATCCGGTCCAAATGCCGACACCACCTCGTGCTCCGCCACGATGGCCGAGGGCCGCATGGGATAGTGGACCCCGTCGAGCATGGCCAGGGGCGACCACGCGAGCCGGTCTTTCCGATAATCGATGAGATGGACGCGGTGGCCGGCGTGGTAGAGCGGAGTGAAGAACGGGAAACCCTCGATGTGGTCGTTGTGCAGATGGGTGAGCAACAGGTAGATCGGCTGTGTCGAGCCGGCGAGCGCGCGACCCAACTGCCGGATGCCCGTGCCGGCGTCGATCACCACGACGGAGCCGTCGAGCGCCACGCTCACGCACGACGTATTCCCGCCGTAACGAAGCATATGGGGATGCGGCGTGGGGAACGAACCTCTGACGCCCCAGAATTTGACCGTCATACCGACATCGGGTTAGTCCTTTCGTACATCGCCTGCACGTTGCGCTCCCGTTCCATCCCTAGGGTAACAACGATCCACCGGGTGCGGGCGGCACGAACACTACCCACAGATAGACCAGATTAAACAGGAGTACCCCCGAAATGAGACCGAACATGAACACCGTGTAGGACACACGCAGGAGCTCGTACTTTTTGATAAGCACCAGTCCCAGGCTGTAGATGTCCTTTATCATCTGCTCGTACAAGGTATCGGAATGTTGGAGCAGTTCTTTCATACCGGCGATGTATTCTTGCTCCTTCAGACTGACAAAATTGCCAAAGAAAAGGATATTCGCGGTATTGTTGCGGACCTCCTCCAGGGTGATCACATGCTGATGGACGCGCGGCCGGGCCGAAAGCACCGCGTACACGATCGAAACCAGACAGCTCAGCAGCAACACCGTCGTGGGTAGGATGAGCCACGGGTTGGCGTCGATTTTCGGGGAGATAGACGCCAGAATGATCGAAATGATGATGCCATTGATGCTGATCATGATGTTCGCCTTGGTATCTGCGAGCGAACTGAGGTCCATGTTCGTCCGGTAGGAGGTGCGAAACATCGTTTCGATGCCTCGTGCGGACCCGGACACCGACACGGTGCCTTCTTTTGCCTTCTTGCCCTTTTTCTTCTTTTTTTTGCCTATTCGGGCGTCGCCGGCCGGGTCTTCCGTACGGCCGATCGCCTCCTCGAGCCCTTCGGCCAGGTTATGTTCGCCGTAGATTTCCGGCAGCATGCCGGCCAGGGGGTCGTGCGGTGAATCCAAAGCCGTTGTCTTGCGTTTTTTCTCGTGCATAAGTCAGTGGTCGACCCCGGCGCTACCGCCGGTCCGTCCCCGTTTCGTACGCGCCATACGCGCCCCGGCGGCTATCGCCCGGGACACAGCGTGGGCGGTTCAATGTACTATCTACGCCCCGCGTGTCCAACTCGATGTATCCGCCGGCCCGACTCCCCCGAGACCTCCAGCCGCGCACGCGCCATCCCTTGAAGCTGCCCCGTTTGACCATGCGTCACCCGATTATTGCCGCCGTTTTCGCCTCTCTGTTCGCCGGCGTCGCGTCGCTTGGCGTGGCCGGCTGTGACCGCCCACGCG
>JBGSPJ010000522.1:0-11684 GCA_041738655.1 Rhodothermales bacterium
AGTCGTCGACGATGCGACGTCGAAGCGCATAAGGCAGGGCAGTACCCATGACAATGAGGGGCTCGTTATCACAATGTCAACGAACAATCTATGTAACTCTATAGCGCTATAATAGCTGTGACCCTACAGCGCCTGACATACATCGTGCCCTCCTCACGCACCTCTCCAGGTTTAGTTTTGAAGCGCCGGCATCGGGCCCCGGATCGAGTCCGGGGAGGTCGTGGGTTCGAATCCCGCCACCTTGGCAGGAGTGACGGTCGTTGAAGCGGGTCGGTCGGCCGTTTTTAGATGAGAGACGAAAATTCGAATCCGGCTGTTTAAAAAGGACGGATCTTCGGTAATGTGTCCTTTATGGAAGGACACATTGGTACCATTCCACGCGAAAGAGTCTCGCTAAATATCCGATCGAGGAAAAAGCGACACCGGCGCAGGCATTCCAAGGTGTCCTCCTTGCGAGGAAGCCGATTCCGCACTGCTTGTATCGTCAGATGATCGCAATATGGGCACAGTGATGAGCTATAGCCATTGAAACGGATTCCTTAGGTAAGGCCATCTACTTAAAATGGTAGGATTCATGCAAAACGCCTGGTCGGAATCGGAGGTTGAAACGATAGTAGAAGATTACTTTGCCATGCTCCGTCTTGAATTGGAGGGAATGAAGTATAACAAGAAGCAGCACAATGAGGCCCTTCAAATTCGACTACAGAATCGAAACAGAAGTGCGATCGAATTCAAGCACCAGAATATCAGCGCGGTTCTCATAGAAATGGGTATGCGCCCGATTGATGGTTACAAGCCATTGCCGAATTATCAACGCACCTTACTGCCGGAGGCGATTGATGCCTATTTACTCAAGCACCCAGAAGTTCTACATCTTTTCCAAAGGGATGTGGAATTCGTGCCTCAAGAACCTACAGTAGCTGACATTCTTTCGGCGCTCGAAAAGCCGCCTGAAAGTGCTCACGCAACAAAATCGGTGATTGCTGAACCTCCCATCGCCCATCAGGCGAATCGGATCAACTACCTGGAACAGGAAGCGCATAATCAGGCGCTTGGGAATGCCGGCGAACGGTTCGTAATCAACTACGAACGCGCTAGGCTCATTCAAGCAGGAAAAGAACTCCTCGCAGAGCGAGTGGAGCACGTTGCGGTGACCGTAGGACCGCGAGCCGGTTTTGATATTCGATCGTTTGAAGTCAATGGCACGGATCGCCTTATTGAGGCAAAAACCACCAAATACGGCAAATCAACCCCCTTTTTTGTCTCGCCTCATGAATTAGAGACTTCGAAAAAGCACGCTCAAAATTATCTACTTTTCTGGGTGTTCTTCTTTCGCGAAGCCCCTCGATTTTTTACGCTGAACGGGTGCCTGTCCGACCATTGTGTACTTAGGCCTACTGAATACATGGCGAGTGTTTTGTAAAAGGGATTACACTCCTCTCACGCAAACACCCCGTACATCTGCTCGATGGTCTCCGCGTACTGCTTCTCGATCACCTTCCGCTTTAGCTTCATCGTCGGCGTCATCATCCCATTATCCACCGTAAACGCCTCGGCGACAAATCGGAAGTCGCGGATTTTCTCGGGGGCGGCGGCGGTTTTGGAGTAAGTCTTAAACGTCTCCGCGAAGAGCTGCTTGACCGACTCGTTCGCCAGCAACTCGGTGTCCGTCGTGTAGGCGATCCCCTGCTCCCGGGCGTGGGCCTTCAGCGCATCGTACATCGGCACCACGAGGGCCGTCAGGTACTCGCGGCCTTCCCCGATCACCATCACCTGGTCGATGAGCGGGTTTGTCTTGAACTGCTCCTCGATCGGACCCGGGTAGATGTTCTTCCCGCCGGCCGACACGATCATGTGTTTGATCCGGTCCGTGATCACCAGATACCCATCGACGAACTTCCCGACATCCCCCGTGTGGTACCAGCCGCCGGCGTCGATCGCCTCGGCCGTCGCCTCGGGGTTGTTCCAGTAGCCCTTCATGATGTTTGGCCCCTTCGCGATGATCTCGCCCTCCTCGGTCGTCAGCGCCGACGGGTACTGCTCGCCGGCCAGCTGGCCGATGATCGCCTTCGTGCCGGTGTGCTGGATGGCAACCGTCACGCCGGGGATCACATGCCCTACGGTGCCATACCGGGGCGCCCGGTACGGATTGGCTGTCAGCACGGGCGACGTCTCGGTGAGGCCGTACCCCTCCACGATCGTCACGCCGGCGGCCATGAAGAACTCGCCGATGGCCTTCGGCAGCGCCGCGCCGCCCGAAACGGCGAAGCGCAGGTTGCCGCCCAGTTTCTCGTGCAGCCGCGCGAACACGAGCTTGTGCCCGAGCGCCTGTTGAAGCCGCAGAATCGGGCCGACGCTGCCCGTGGTGTTCCGCGCCAGGGCCGCCTTTTTGCCGGCGTTTACCGACCAGTTGAAGATCTTTTTCTTGAGCGGCGACCCCTCTTCCACCGACTTCGCGATCAGGTTGTACATCTTCTCGAACAGCCGTGGCACCGAGATCATCACGGTCGGCTTCACTTCGCCCATGTTGCGGCTGACGGTGTCGATGCTCTCAGCATAGGTGATCTTCGCGCCGGCCGCCATGATGGCCGTGTAGCCCGCCGTCCGCTCGAACGAGTGGCAAAGCGGCAGGAACGACAGGTGGTGGTCATCCGGCCCAAACGGCACATGGTTCAGCGCCGAGATGGCGTTTGAACAGAGGTTGCGGTGCGTTAGCATGACCCCTTTCGGGTTGCCGGTGGTGCCGCTGGTATAGATGAGCGCGGCGAGATCCTCGGCCGAAACGGCTTCGTGGAGCGTGGAAAGCTCGGCCCGGTGGGTCTCCCAGAAGGCCCGGCCTTCGGCCATGACGGCGTCCCAGGCGCGAACGTGCTCCGGTCGGTCGGCCCGCATCTCGCTCATCGTCACGATCTCCTTCAGGTTCGGGCAGCTGTCGAAGATCTCCTCGGCTTTACGCAGCTGTATAGCGGTGGAGACCACAAACATCGACGCCCCGGCGTCCTTGATGATGTATCCGACCTGCGACGCCGGCAGCGACGTGTACAACGACACGTTTACCGCCCCGATGTAGTGCGTCGCGAGGTCGACCACCGCCCACTCGGGCCTGTTCTCGGCCAGGATCGCCACGCGATCGCCTTTCCGTACGCCGCGCTGGTGCAGATAACCGGCCATGGATTCGACCATCTCGTGCAGCGACTCCCACGAGATCTCGGTCCACTGCTTCGTCTTGCGGTCCATGTACCGCAGGGCCGTACGCTGCTGGCCGGCGTATTGCCGCGTGATGCGGTCGAAGAGCTGGGAAAGCGTTTCAAAGGGTACGATGGCGGACATGGGCGCGGGCGCAAGGGGTCGATGGAATGGCCGCACGGAAACCGCTTCCAGCATCGGGTGCCTGGCGGAGCGGTCGGGATTGCGGACGGCGGGGGCAGGGAATCTACAGACCCGCCATACTAAAGGCAATTCATCGCGCGCCCGCGGGTTCCGCTCAGGCGGCTGTTGCGTGCTCGAGCACTTCCGGTACAACAGGGTTCGACGGCATGGACGCGCTGTCCACCCCGACCGCGTCGCGCAGGTGGGCGAAGCCGTCCTGCTTGAGCAGGCGCACCAGCCCCCGGTTGATGCGTTTCACCACCCCGGGCCCGCGGTAGACCAGCCCGGTGTACAGCTGTACCAGCGAAGCGCCGGCGCGGATATTGGCGTAGGCGGTCTCGGCGGAATCAATGCCGCCGACGGCGATGATGGGAATCTTGCCCTCGGTTTTTAGCCGCAGGTATTGCACGAGCCGCGTGGTGCGGGGGGTGAGGGGGGACCCGCTGAGACCGCCCCGGCCGATACGCTCTAATTCGACGGCCGGCGTACGCAGCCCCTCGCGGTCGGAGGCCGTGTTGTTGGCGATCAGGCCCTCGACACCCAGTTCCATCGCCACGGCGATGGTTTCTTCGATGGCGCTGTCGTAGACAACGTGCCGTGAGAAGGTCGGGCTGAGCTTGACGAGTATGGGCACCCGCAGCCGCATCTCGTCGCGGTCCGCCATGATCGCCGTCAGCAGTGTATGGAGGGATTGTGGGTCCTCGAACGTCTTACCCTCGAGCGTGTTGGGGCAGGAGATGTTGAGCACCACATAATCCGCCAGGCCGGCCAGCAACCGGAAGCTGTGGCGGAAGTCCACGATCGCGCCGTTCCCCATGATGTCGGGGTCGTGGGTCTTTACGAGGTTGATGCCCAGCGGTGGGAGGGATTCGAGGGGGAGCTTCTTGAGCCGGCGGGCAATTTCCTCGGCGCCGTCGTTGTTTAATCCCATCCGGTTGATCAGCGCCCGGTCCAGCGGCAGCCGGAACGCCCGCGGCTTCGGGTTGCCGGCGCACGCCCGTGCGCTGACGGATCCCACCTCACAATAGCCGAATCCGGCCCGGGCCCAGAACCGCACCAGGTGAGCGTTTTTGTCGAAGCCGGCCGCCAACCCCACCGGATTCGTAAACGTCTTCCCCCACAGGGTCTGCTCGAGCGTCGGATGGTCGAAACCGAGCAGGGGCTTGATCAGCGAGGGCGCGACCGCCTGTGCCATACGTGCCGCCCCGTTCGCCAGAAGGTGTGCGACCTCCGGGTCGATTCGAAACAGGAGCGGACGGAAAATCGCGTACATCGCAGGGTTGGGCGACGGGGGCAGGTGGGGTGGAATAGGGGCCACGTCTCGCTAAATCCGATAATGCGGTCCGGGATTCGGACAACAGGCACTGTCATAGCGAGTCACTGGATAAGTCTATACGAAAAAACCCCCGTGCGAAAGGTGCACGAGGGTTTTTCTTTGAAAACTGACGCGCGCTCGTTTCAGCCTCACCAGCCCGGGATAAGCTGGAACCCGAAGTGGGCTCCTTTTTCGGGTCGCTGGAACGGGTAAGCGTAGAAGATTTCGAGAACGATGTAGCCAAACAGGTTAAAGCGGCTTGATACGCCGGCGCTAAACACCGGCACCCGGCGAGACACTTCCGCCTCCAGCAGCTGCTCGTTGCCCTCTTCGTCGATGATGGAGAATACCTCTCTGGATCGCCCCTCCGAGAACTCGAGCAAGTCGAAGAACCGGTCACTGCTGTTCCACGCGAGGCCGGCGTCGGCGAACAGCGTGATCTCGGTGGGGAGATACGGGAAGTTGATCAGGCCAAAGTCACCCGAGCCCAGTACCGGCGTTCGCAGTTCGGCACTGGCCAGGGCGACTCGGGTGCCGAACAGGCGGCTTGTCTCGCCACAATCACCTGAAATGGTTGTGTTGCCGTTGCGATCCGTGCTCAACCCGGGCGTGCACTCGTCGGGCTCGAAGTTGTTGAAGTTGTACCCACGCACGAAGCCGATGTAGTTCGGGTAGCCCAGGTATTGACGGGTGAAGATGCTCGAATTGAGCGTGCCGTTGCCGGTTTGCTGGGTTTCACTGGCGCCGTAATTACCGATATGAAGGCCGCGCATCGCGAACGTGAACGGCTTCATGTGGAAGTAGCGTCGTACATCGCCCATGACCCGGAGATAGTTATCGCTGCCGAGGTTCGGCGACAGCTGCAACCGGAAACGGCCGCCGCGAACCGGGGACGTGAAGCCGAAGGAGGAGTTGTCGCCGACGAAGGCGGCGCCGCTCTGGAAGAAGTAGACAGGGTCGCCCTCCTGGTCGTTCAGCTGGATCCGCTCGCCCTGCACAAGGCCGCCGATGGTCGACACATACCGACGGATCTCGATGTCTTCGGCATATCGGGTAAAGCCCGCGGTCAGTTCGAACCGGCGCGTGGTCGATAGCGGGTAGTTGCCGAGCAAGTCAACCTGGTCGATGAAGATGCGTTGCAACACCTGGTCGTACGTCGGCGTGCCTCCGATGAGGTTGCCGCCGTCGTCATAGATCGGTTCAAAACCCTGCTGGATGTAGCCGAAGAGCAGGGGGATATGACCAGCCGCCGCGCCGTAGTTGAACCGGTTTTTCTGGTTCAGATACGACACCTGGCCGCCGATGTCTTTGAAGGTCCCATTGGCCTGGGCCACCACGGTCAGGTTGTGGTTGCCGAGCATGTCGCTGAAGAAGAAGCCGACGCCGCCGGCGACGCCACCGCCAAACGGCCCGCCCACCGAGACCCCCACCGAAGGCGGGGCCACGAAGTCGAGCCGGAGGCGCGCGCCGTAGTCCTTTACATCATAATCCGGATTTAGCGGCAACCCTGTCGTGGGGTCGCTGAGGTAGCTGCCCACCAGGCCCTCGTCCACGCCGCGCTGCGGAGGCAGGATGCCGGCGATCGGGTAGGTCGTTTCGCCGTCGAGGCTCGAGATCACCTGGTCCGAGTACTCGGGGTTTTCGCTGATCGCCAGGAGGGGCACGACGGGTTCGCCCACCGTTTCTTCCACCTCGAGGGAGACAATGGGGTACTCGCCTTCGGTGAAGATGCTGAACATCATCCGGCCGCTCTGCGCGGCGACCGACATGGCCGGCGAAAGCGAGGTGATGCCGCTCACACCCGTCTGCAGATGGGTGATGCGGAACGTGTCGCCCGTGCGGAGCTGATGGCGGTAGATGTCCTTGAAGCCGTCCTGATCCGAGATAAAAAACAGATTCTGGCCGTCGGGTGAGAACTGGGGGTTGTGGTGCATCGCGCCCGGAAACGGCACGATGGCGCGGGCTTCGCCGGAGGCGATATCGATTAGGCCGATCCGCATCTTGCCGTAGGCCAGCGTCTCGAAGTCGGTGCCGCCCTCGCCCCGGTCGGTGACGAACGCAAGCTGCGCGCCGTCGGGCGACCAGGTGGGCTGGAGATCCGCGAAGCGGTCGTCGGTGAGCTGACGAACCTCCGTGGTTTCGAGGTCGAGCAGGTACAGGTCGCTCACGCCCCCGTCGATGCCGGTGAACGCGATCGTTGCGCCGTCGGGCGACCAGGCCGTGTTTTGCATAGCGCCCACGCCGGCGACCGTGATGCGGCGCTCGACCTTGCCGGTGTCGATGTCCAGAATCTGAATCTCGTTATCGCCTTCGGAGAAGACGATGAAGGCGAACTTCTTACCGTCGGGGCTCCACGAGCCGGCGGAGCTAATGAAACGGATGTTGTCGAAGTGAGAATCGTACGGTCCGTTCTTGAGTCGCTGGATGACTTCGCCGGTCTCCGCGTTGGCGATGAAGAGGTTGATGTTGAACAGATCCCGCTCGGAGATGAACGCGACATATCGTCCGTCCGGGCTGGCGGTGGGGGCCAGGTTGATACGTCCGCCATCCCCGTCTTTGTCGAGGACGCGCCGGCCGATCGAGTCCGCCGGCGTCCGGTCTTCCACGAGGGGCAGATAGGCGTCCTTGACGGCCTGGATCCACTCGTTGGAGAGGCTGTCCGCTGTGATGCCCAGGGCATAAACAAAAGCCGAGTCAAGGCCGGCGCGGCCGCCGAGTTTAAAGAGGCTGGTCACGGCCGTATCGCCGTATTTGCCACCGATATAGGCCATGTAGGCCTGACCGTAGCGGTAGGGGAAATACTTGTGGGGCTCGCGGGTGAGCTGTTCGGCCGTCGGCAGGTCGTCGTTCATCGCTGCGTCGCGCAGCCACATGGCCGTGTGCGAGTCCTCGCGTCCAACGGACAGGTATTCCGCCGTTCCCTCGATGATCCACAGAGGGAAGGCACCCAGGGCGAACCGCGTGCTATCGGTTGCGGCCAGGCCGATGTCGTATTGGAAGGAGTGCACAAGCTCGTGACCGAGCACGTGGTCGGTCTCCGAGTAAATACCCGTCAGGGGCATCACGACCCGTTCCTTGAGGGACTCCGTGACGCCGCCGGTGCCTTCGCCGAGCTGGCCGCTGATCGCGTTGGTCTGGTGGAAATCGGCATCGTTGGCGTAGAAAATGAGGGGTTTCTTCTCGTGGAACTCGCGCAGGAAGGTCCGCGAATGCCGCTGATACCACCGCTCCGCCATCATCGCTACGTCCCGCACGGCCTCTTCGGTCTCGTCGTAGAAATAGATCTCGAAGTGCTCGGTCTCGAAGACTTTGAACTTGAATGTGTCGTACTGGACTTTGTTTTTGCCAAAATACTGCCCGTTCGCCGGCGCGACGAAGAGGCCCAGGCCCAACAGTAGGAGGGCTACAACGGACAAACGACGTGTGGTGCGCATGATATCCAAGTGAATGGTCTGCAAGAGCGTCTTTCGTACAGAGCGTACAGGGAGTATACCGTCCAGCCGTGGGAAATACCTAACCGAAAAGTAGTACACCACCGGTTGATTCTGGTTGCATGGGGAATGCCGGCGATTTTGGCAACAAACGTGCCGCGCGAGACGATGTCTCTGATGCACCCCGTGCGCCGGTTGTGACTAACTGACGTTATGCGTTGACGCGTTGTACATTATGCGTTGCGCCTTGAAAACACGGTAGAAAGCCAAATAGCGCGTACGCAAACGTCAAACGTTCAACCTTCAACGATTAACGTTTAACGTTTCATGGTTCATCGGCACTTTTTTTAGTTCGAACGGTATCCGACCCATCCACCCCGCCCGTCCTTCGAACGCCCATCATGGAAGAACAGCGTCTCCGCGTCAAAATGATTGTGGGCAGCATGCTTTTCATGCTGCTTGTGCTCGGCGTTCGTCTCGCGCAACTCCAGTTGGTAGATGCCAACGCGTATTCGGGCGAGACGCAGAGCATTGCGGTGCGGGAGAAGCGGGTGATCCCGGCCCGAGGGGCGATTATCGACCGCAACGGCCGGCTGATGGTCGATAACGAATTCACCTACACCATCACGATCACGCCGCGGTTCTTCGACGAGTCGCAGATCGGGCTCCTGGCCGAAATCCTGGGCGTTGCCGACTCCACCGTCGAAAACCGGCTCGCCGAAGCCCGCGCGTGGAGCTCCTTCCGCCCGAGCCCGTCCTTCCGAGAGGTGCCCTTCGAGATCTTCAGCCGGCTCCAGGAAAACGCGCACCGCCTGCCGGGCGTCTGGTACGACGAGGAGCAGAAACGCCGCTACCTCACCTCGGCCCATGCGACACACGTCCTGGGCTACACCCGAGAGATCACGCGCACCGAGCTCGAGCGCCGGCTGAACACGGACTACCGACAGGGGGATCTCATTGGGAAATCCGGCCTTGAAAAAAGTTATGAGGAGATTCTCCGGGGAGACCTGGGCAGCGAACTCCGCCTCGTAAACGTGCACGGGCTGGAAGTCGGCGGCTTCCGCGATGGCACCGCGGACCTCCACCCCACCAGCGGGTACGATCTCCACCTCGCCCTCGATAGCCGGCTCCAGGCCTTCGCCGAATCCCTCTTCGTCAATAAGCGCGGCGCTGTCGTCGCCCTCGACCCGAACAACGGGGAAGTGCTCGCGATGGTCAGCATGCCGGACCTCGACCCCGACCTCTTCGCCCGATCCATGTCCGCCGCCGAGTGGCAGGGGCTCACGGCCAGCGCGTCGACGCCGCTGTTTAACCGGGCCACGATGAGCATGATGCCGCCGGGCTCTACCTGGAAGCCGTTCATGGCCCTCATGGCGCTCCAGGAAGGCCTCATCACGCCCGATCAGAAGGTGTACTGCGCCGGCGGCCACCCCATCGGACGTGGCATCCGCTTCAAATGCCTCGGCGTCCACGGGTATGTCGATGTCCATACCGCCATCCTGAAGTCCTGCAATACGTTCTTTTTCGAAATGATGCGGCGCGCCGACGTGAATACGTTCCAGCGCTACGCGAACATGTTCGGTTTCGGGCTCCTGGCCCCCTCGGATATCGGGGAGCAGACGGTGGGCCTCATCCCGGACTCGGCCTATTACAACAGGGTCTATCCCCGGGGCTGGACCGTCGGGTACTCGATGAACTTGGGTATCGGGCAAGGGGATATGGGGGTCACGGCGATGCAGCTGGCGCGATACGCCGGCGCCCTCGCCACGGGGGGCACCGTCCACGTGCCGCACCTTGTCCGTAACCTCCATCATCCCGAAACGGACAGCCTGATCGTGCCAGACCTGCCCCCCCCGCAGCACGTGGCAGTGGATAGTGTGTATTTCAACATTGTGCGCGACGCGATGCACCAGCTGATGGAGATCGGCTCCGGTCTCTACTTCCGGATCCCGGGAATCTCCAGCGCCGGCAAAACGGGCACCGCCCAGGCGCCGGGCGAGCAGAAGTCGCATTCGCTCTTCATCATGTTCGCACCCTTCGAGGATCCGAAAGTGGCCATCGCGGTGATCGTCGAAAACGGCGGCGGCGGCGCCACGCAGGCCGGCCCCATCGCCAGCCTCATGGCCGAGCATTATCTCAAGGGCCGCGTGCCGGACGCCCCGGGCCGGCTCTGGCAGATGAATCGCCTCGTCAACGAACTGTCCAGCGACGACCTCTAGAGCGCATGCGCACCTGGCACCGCAACTTCGATATCGGACTGCTCCTCACCTGGGTGGGCCTCGTATGCGTCGGGCTGGTGGCCATCTATAGCTCCACCCGTGGGGGGGCGCAAGAGTACCTGCTCGATAGCGTCCGCCTGAACTTCAACCGGCAGTTGATCTGGGGTGTTATCTGCGCCATCGGGATCGGGGTCGCGCTGCTCCTGCCGGTCCGGTTCTACCAGACAATCGCCTACCCCGTTTACGGGCTCACGCTCCTCCTTCTGCTGGTAGCCCTGTTCGCCGGCTACGAGGTCAACGGGGCCAGGTCCTGGCTGCGGATCGGCCCCGCGCAGTTTCAGGTGTCGGAGTTTGCCAAGATCGGTACGCTGCTGGCCGTCGCGCAACTCGCGGCCACGCGCCGTGTCGGGGTCAGCCCGCTCCGGCACAGCCTGTACATGATCCTGCTCATCCTGGTCCCGGTAGTGCTGATCGTGTTGCAGAACGATACGGGCACGGCACTGATCTATCTGGCCACTATCCCTCTCCTGTTATACTGGAGTGGCCTATCGCTCTCCCACGTACTCCTCCTGCTCGCCCCGGGCGTTTCGGGCTACCTCACCATCGTCTACCCGCCGGCCGCCTACGTCTTCCTTGCGCTGTTCGTGGTGGTGCTCCTCGCGCGCCGGCGCGGCGCGGTGTCGGTGGGGATCGCGCTGCTGACGAACGGCGGGGTGATCGCACTGCTGACCTATGCCATCGAAGCGGTCCTTCAGCCCCACCATGTCGCTCGCCTCATGTCGTTCACCAACCCCGAGGCGATCGAGTACCGCTACACGGTGGGCTTCCACCTGGTTCAGTCGAAAGCCGCCATCGGCTCCGGCGGGCTATGGGGCAAAGGGTTCATGGAAGGGACGCAGACACAGGGCGCGTACGTGCCCGAGCAGACCACCGACTTCGTCTTCAGCGTGATTGGAGAGGAATTCGGGTTTCTGGGCTCGTTGGTGCTGCTGCTGCTTTTCGGTTTTTTGTTGATGCGTCTCGTGGTGATCGCCGGCCACATCAAACACCCGTTCGGGAATACGTTCGTCGTCGGTGTCGCGGCATTCTACATGGTCCACATCTTTTTGAATATAGGGATGACAACGGGCATGCTTCCGGTCATCGGTATTCCACTGCCCTTTATCTCATACGGCGGGTCGGCGCTGATTACGGAGTCCATGATGCTCGCGATCGTACTGAACCTGTACATGCGGCGGGACGACTTCTCCATTTACGGCTACTGACGATGCACGGCCCCACCCGGCGCGATGGCGCCGAGGCGTTCCTGGCCTCCGCCGAGCGTCTCGCCGAAGCGGGGCCGGCTCTGCT
>JBGSPJ010000581.1:0-19540 GCA_041738655.1 Rhodothermales bacterium
CCAGCTGGACGGCCGCGACCCCGACGGCGCCCGAGGCTCCGTTGACGAGCACCCGATCCCCCGCCTTGAGCCCCGCCCGCCGGTAGAAATCCAGCATCGTCGTTCCACCGAACGACAGTGTGGCCGCCTCTTCGTACGAAAGGTTGACCGGCTTACGCACGATCGGGGCTTGTTCGGGAAGACATCGGTATTCGGCGTGGCACCCCATCTTGCCCCCCGCATAGGCAAACACGGCGTCACCGACCTTGAAGCGGGTGACGTTTTTTCCGACGGCAGCGACGTCGCCGGCCAACTCGGTGCCCAGGATCGGCTGGCGTGGCGTTGTGATGCCAAACATCAGCCGGGCCATGAAACCGAAGCCAGCCGGCAGGACGAGGCTCCTTACCCGCCAGTCGGCCGTGGAGACGGTAGTGGCCCGGACGCGGATCAGGACGTCGTTATCGCCCGGGACGGGCGTTGGGACTTCAGCGATGGTGACGACTTCGGGCGGGCCGTAGGTGGTGTAGGCGGCGGCTTTCATGAGCTGGGGGATTGGGGTGGGTCAAGGCCGGCTATCTCATACACGCCGGCTCCGGCTGAAAATCACAGGGTAAGACGATACCCAGCTTCGTCCGCTCCAACCGCCAGAGCCCGATCATCTCCTCGAACCGGGCCGGCTCGCTCTTCGCCAGGTCGGTCGTTTCGCCAGGGTCGGCCGCTACGTCAAACAGCTCGAATTTCGATTCGCTGAACGGCGGCTCGAGGCTCACCAGCTTCCATCGCCCCTGCCGCACAAAGGCCCGGCCCCCGTGGAAGAGCGTGGTTACGTACTCGTCGTCGTGGACTTGCGACGCCTCACCCGAGAGCAGCCCGACGGCGCTTTCGCCGAGCATGGGTCGAACCGAACCATCGGTAGGGTAGGCCGCGTTCGCGAGTTGCAGGAAGGTGGGCGCGAGGTCCATGACAGTGAGGTAGGAACGATCGATCTGCCCTTTTGCGGCTACACCGGGACCCGCGATGATCATGGGCGCGACGAGGCCCCCCTCCCGCGTGTACCCTTTCCTCCGGCTGAACGGCGCGGATCCCGCTTCCGCCCAGGGCGGACCGTACGAGACCCACGACGTTTCAAGGCCCATGTTCTCGTAGGTGTTGTCGTAATTCGACTGGATGTAGGTCCGGTATTCCCCCTCATTGTAAAAGTCCTCCGCGGCGGCCCCATTGTCGGACATAAACACGATCAAGGTGTTTTCGTACAGGCCGTTTTCCTGCAAGTACGCGATCAATCTTCCCACGTGGTCATCCAGATTCTCGACCATAGCAGCGTACAGCTCCATCTTGCGCGACTCGGATCTGCGCTCCTCGGGCGTGAGCCGTTCCCACGGTATGATCGCGTCGTTGCGGGGCGGAAGCGAAGAGGTCTCGGGGATGATGCCGGCCTGCTTCAGCGACGCAAGCCGTTGCTCCCTCAACACATCGTAGCCCTCGTCGTACCGGCCGGCATACCGATCCAGGTATTCGTCCGGCACCTGTAGCGGCCAGTGCGGCGATGTGTAGGCGCCGAATGCAAAAAAGGGCGCGCCGTCATCCTTCTGCGAATCTATAAATTCGATCAGGCGGTCGGTGTACAGCTCCGTCGAATACGCACCTTCGGGCCACGCGACCTCCTCACCGTCCTCGCGGTACTGCGAGCCCCCTTCGGAAAATCCAACCGCGTTGTAGTGATTGCCTGCCCCCTGCAGGAGGTTAAACGAATGCTCGAAGCCGGCGGCCGCGGGGCTGTGCTCGGGTGCCGTCCCGAGGTGCCACTTCCCCACCGAATAGGTATGATATCCGGCATCCCGCAGGAGCCGTGGCAGAGGGGCGATGCGATCAGGCAGGTGCATCTCGTATCCGGCGACGTGAGCCTGAAGCATCGGTGTGGCCAGCTGACTGCCCATGCCGGCCACATGGTTGTTGTTGCCGCTCAACAACATCGCGCGCGTTGGAGCACACATGGGTGCGGTGTGGAATTGCGTAAACAGAAGCCCTTCGCGGGCCAGTGCATCGATGTGTGGCGTTCGAATATCGCCACCAAAAACCCCCAGATCGGCATACCCCAGGTCATCCGCCACGATTAGCAGGATGTTCGGTCGCGGATCGGGCACGGGGGGGCTGGAGCAGGATGTACCGGCGAGAAGGACCAGCGTGACGGCATACGACCACTTGAGTGCACTCATGGAGAAAGCCTACCCGGGCGATTGACCAACGGCTGTATCACGCCGCGGGGGGCGACGCAACTCGGTTGGAAGCTCAAGAAACGCTCCGCCGGCCTGATCCGCAACCGCCCGTCGCCAAGCGTGCCGGCTTACCTGGGAATTGGATCCAGGTCCGGCTCGATAAACGCCGCCCGAGCCTCGTCGGAGAATAGGACCTGCGCGGAATAGTGTGTGAGCATGATCTTGCCGTCGAGCAGCGCCGGATGCCGCGCGATGAAGTCGGAGGAAGACGCACTGCCGGCTTTATTCATGAAGTGGTTGACGGCCAGAATCCACGACCGGGTGAGCGTCTCGTGAAACTTGGACGGTGGAAGTTGATGATGCGCTAGAAACGCCACCAGCGCATCGCGCATGCGTTCCACGGCGGACTCGACGCCGGCTTCCGCGAGATAGACATAGGCCAGCCGGACGTGGGCCTCGTGGTTGAAGTCCGCCGGCGATACCGCGAACGCCTCGAAGTCCCGGAGAAACTGACGATCCGCGTCTGAAATATCGTGTGTGTGCATAAGCTATCCGCGGTCTGGGTGGTTATCAGACCACCCGGGTCTTATAAACCCGTGAAGTCTCTCAAACAGGTGCGCCATCCCCGAGCCATCACAACGCCGGCGCCGCCACCACCACCGGCGCCTGCTCGTACCGCGGATCGGTGGTCAGATGGATCGAAACCGGCTCACCGGGGTGCCGGATGAACAGATCGTAGGTATACGTGCTGTCGGTGATCGGCACCTGCACATCGTACACGAACCACGCCCCGTCGGGCGACCAGGCGTGCCAGCCGACTTCCTCCTCCAGCGGGGTCAACCGCTCCAGGCCGGCACCATCCAGCCCGATCCGAAACACCCCGCCCACGCCATCGCGGACCGAGTTGAACGAAATCGCCCCGCCAGGGGCCAGGGTGGGCGGGCCGGCGTGGTATTCCCACCAATCGGCCAGGGTATCGCTGGCCGGAAACTGCGTCAGCTGCCGGCGGCCCGAGCCGTCGGTGTTTATCACGTACAGCTCGTCCGCGAACCCGACGTCCATCTTGAACGGCACGGGCGATCCGCGAAAGACGACCTGGGATCCGTCCGGGGTGAACAGTGGGTCGCCGGCGTAGGCCATGTCCGGGTCGACTTTCGCGAGGAGATTCCCCTGAAGGTCGATGATATAAAACACGCTGTCGACGCTTTGATGCGGATTGACGATCAGCTCCGTTCCCCCGTTTCGACTGCTCAGCCAGCTGTCTTTCAGACGGACATCGCTGATCTTGCGCACATTTTGGCCGGCGGCGTCCATCTCGTAAAGGAAATAACAGCGCGGACAGGCGTCCCGGTCGGAGATAAAAAAGAGCTTGCCGTCGTAGGCGTAATAGACCCACTCCATCCCGGGCCGATTGGTGATGTTCGTCGGCTCCGTGCCGTCCGGGTTGACGGTGAAGACCTCGTAGTCATCCGTGTCACGATCGACGTAGACGTTGTACGCGATTTTGTACCGAACGTCCGGCTCGGTCGCACAGCCGGCCAGGAACAGCACTCCCATCGCCATTATCAGATAATTTCTCATCGCCATATCCCCAGGATAAATCCAACCAGGGTGAAATAAACGACGATGTAGCCGCCATTGATCAGGATATATCGCCAGGATCGTTGCTCGAACAGGCCGATCACGGCGAAGATCATCGCGGCCCAGCCGAACCCCGTGAGGAAGCCAGCCGTGGTCCCCCACTTCCAGTCGGTGTTCGCATCCCCCAGGAAAAAGGCCATGTTATAACACATGATGAGCGCGGCCACGAAGGTCAGCCCGTAGATCAACCCCATGTTTGCTTTCTGGATCTGCTCGTCGGTGAGGCCGGTCTCCTTCTGCCAGGCCTTGTAAAACAGGAGAGGCGAGTACCACAGGGCGCCGACGGCCAGGTTGGCGATGGCCGCGACTAGCACGGCCCAGTGGTTGATGTACATCGATTCCATGACGTTGGTCGTTTGGTGAATACGTGGCGCAATATCCCCCTTCCACGCGTCGCGTTCTTGTATAAAATTTACGTCGGGGCTCAGCGCACAGGCACGTAGTTGAGGTACTCCCCGCGTTCGACGAGGTACACGCTCGGGTTGAGCCCCGAGAACTGTTTAAACTCGTGGACGAAGTGCGCCTGGTCATAGTAGCCGCAGTCCTGCGCGAGCCGGCCCCAGTGAATCGCCTCCCTCACCTCTATCTCCCGGAGCGCCCGATTAAACCGGGCTATCCGCTGGTACACCTTGGGCGTCAGGCCGACATGCTGTTTGAACAGGTGGATGAAGTGCTTCTGGGAGTACCCCGAAACGCTGGCGATTCGGGCCAGCCCATAGAGTGTCGGCGTGCGGTCGATTTCGGCGATCGCGTACCAGATGACGGCCTCCGGCGTACGGGGATCGCGCATCCGGCCGGCGAGCCAGGCTTCGGCCGCCGCGAATTTGGCCGGCGGGGTCGGCGCCTCGAGCAAGGCCTCGCGGAGCCGTTCCACCGCCGCGCCGAGCAACGTGTCGGCATCGAGCACCGTCTCGTCGATCTCGGTCATCGGCAACCCGAGCATCGCCGAGGCGCCGCCGGGTTTAAACCGGATGACAAACATCGAGGCATCCACGCAGTGGGCGCTGATGGAGATAAATGCGCTGTGCATGCCGGAAACCCAGGCATCCGTGCAGCGCTGCCGTGGAGCCAGGGTATCGTTATCAAAGGTGTACCTCGGCTGGCCGTCGAGGTTGACGACGAGATGTGGCGCGCCGTCGGGCAGGAGCCGCTCGATCGCGTGGTCGGCCGTGTAGCCGGCATAAAAGGTGAATGCCTCGACGAACTGGGCGAGGGGGAGCGCCGGCGAATGAAAGGCCAGTACCATTTGATTGGCGATTAGCGAATAGACAACTAGCGATTGGGCGATTAGCGAATAGACGAGTAGCGATGGGGTTTTGTATGCCGACGTTCAACGCCTCACCTGCCGGTGGCTTACGAACGCGAATTCCTTGCTATCGGGGGACCACGAATTTACGTTGATCGTGCCCTGTCCGCCGAACAGCTTCGCGATGGTGACGGGGTCACCTCCTTCAGCCGGCATCATGCGGAGCAGCACGTCGTGGTAGGCGGGGTGGCCTTCGACGCCGGGTTCAAACGAGACAAAAACCATGTGCTGGCCGTCGGGCGAGATGTGGGGAAACCAGTCGTTGTAGTCGTCGAACGTGAGCTGCTGCTGGTCGGACCCATCCGGGCGCATCCGCCAGATCTGCATGGTGCCGGTGCGGACGGAGTTAAAGTAGATCCACTGCCCGTCCGGCGAGTACTCGGGGCCGTCGTCCAGCCCGTCGGCCGTGGTCAGCCGGCGCTCGCGCCCTCCGCCGATAGGCATCGCGTAAACGTCGTAATTGCCGTTCCGTAGCGCACAGTAGACGTGGGTCTGGCCATCGGGCGATACCCCGTGCCAGTACGAGGGTTCAAGCGGGGTGATGAGCTTCGGCGTGCCGCCGGCGATAGGCGAGGTGTAGATTTTGGAGGACTCGTGGCCCGGGCCGACGCCGCTGATGATGAGCGTCTGACCGTCCGGCGTGATGCCGTGATCGTTGTTGGCGCGGATGGGGGGATCGAGAACGATTTGTGTGGGCCCACCGCCCGTCGGGGGGATCGTATACAACCCGCCGTTCATGTTAAAGAGGAGATAGGATCCGTCAGGCGACCAGTTGGGGGCCTCGAAGCGCTCCATCGTCCGGTACACCACGCGGCGGTCCGTGTAGGCCGCGATTGGGATAATTTCGAGGGTGCTCTCGATGAGCGGCTCGCCGGCGGCCGGCGGGAGGTTGGTGTCGAGCGTAACATTCGTAAACACGGCCGTCTGCGTCGTGTCGTTGTTGTGGGAGCTAACGCCCAGGCCGACGTAAACGGAATCGACAAACGGAATCTTGAACGATCCTCCGGTCGGCTGGAGCGGCTCGTCGCCGCCGGCGACCGACATGTAGAGCACATCCCCCTCGCGTGTTAATTGCAGACGCCGGGGACCGCGGGTGTTCGCGATCACCTCGGAAGTCAGCCCGCCTTTGGTCGGCCGATGCTGCAGGGCGGTGAGGCCGTTCGCGTGGAGCGCCGCGCTGGCGTAAGCGGAGTTCGGGTCGAGGTCCTGGCGGACCATCACCACGGCCTTACGGTGCGGGTTGCCGGTGGCGCCGAGGATCTCGATGTCCGCCGCCAGATGGAGGTCTGTGACCGGGATCTTCTTCCAGAGAAACGAGAACTCATCGTTGTCCGCCCAGAGGTCAGTACCTCCACCGACGAGGGTGTAGGCGCCGGCGGCCTCGTCAACATCGACCGAGCCGGCGATCTTCACGGCGCCGACATCCGACTGGCCGTCGAACATCCCGAGGTCGGGCTCGCCGCAGCCGGCGAGAAGGAGCAGAGCAGAGAGAAGGCAGGAGGCGACGCGCATGGATTTGCCCGAAAGCAGGAAGGGGAGTGACCAAATGGACTCACCAGCTTACTAAATCGGGTGAACTAATCCAATCCGAGCGTTACAGCCTACCCCTGCGGCTCAACTGCCACACGTACGCCGCGACGGCGTGTACTTCATCCGGGTTCAGGTTTGAACCGCCTTTGGGCGGCATCGGGACGCCCCGCGAGGCGCGTTCGACTGGAACGCCGGCTTCGATCGTGCGCACGATCTCCAGGTAGCTGCCTTTGGCGTGGAGCCAGTCCGCATCCGTCAGGTCCGGGCCGCGAGCGCCCGTTGCGTCGTCGCCATGGCAGGTGATGCATCGGCCGGCGTTGTGGAACACCCGATTGCCGCGTTGAACGAGTTCGGCCGTCACGCCGGCCGGCAACGGCTCGCCGGGATGACTTAGCTGCCAGACGTAGGCCGCGACGGCCTGCACATCCACGTCGTCGATCGCCCCACCACCGCGCGGCGGCATGGCCAGGTTGCGGGTGGATTGGGACGCTGGGACGCCAGTCAACACCACCTGCACGATGGACAGATAGCTGCCTTTGGCCTGGAGCCAGTCGGCATCCGTCAGGTCCGGCCCCAGTACGCCGGTAGCGCCTTCCCCATGGCATTTGGCACACATGCCGCGCCCGTGGAAAAGCGCGCCTCCCTGCTCAACCATGGCCGGCGTGACACCGGGAGGAAGGGGTTCCGGGGTGGATTGCCCCCATACGTCCGTGGCCAGTACGGCAGCGACGGTGCACACCCATGCTGCCGCGACGATTCGAATCAGTCGCATATCAGATAAGATAGGGGCCACGCTTCATTACGAGGCCTGGCCATTTCCGAGGAGACAGCGCCTGGGTGGTGCGCCTTATATACGCCCATCTCTGTACGTGATAGCCCCGGCATGACTACTCGCTTCATCCCAAGAAATTGCATCTTCGACCGGTAATCCCGATGATACCTAGCGGCTCGTCATCCCCTCCGCAATCGATCATCCCAGACCCACGTTTATGCCCCTTCGCGCCCTGTCCATTCTCTTGCTACTTCTCTCCCCAGCCCGCGATGCCTTCGCCCAGGAGGCCGCACTCCCCAGAGTGTATATTGACTGCGACGCCTGCGACGACGACTACGTTCGCCGCTCGCTCGATTTCCTGAGCCACGTCCGCGACCAGGCAGACGCCGACATCTACGTGCTCATCACCACCCAATCCACAGCCAGCGGCGGCGAATCCTATGTCCTGAATTTCGAGGGCAAGGGGCCTTTTCAATACCTGGACCAGACCCTTCGCCACACCGCCTCGCAGGCCGATACCGAGGACCAGCGACGTGAAGGGCTTGCGCAGGTCATCCGGCTGGGCGCGATGCCGTATCTGTCGCAAACGCCACTGCTTCGTCAGTTCGCAATTTCGTTCGAGGCCGGCGACACCGCGCGAGAAATCGCCCCGGAGCGCGACCCATGGAATCACTGGGTGATGGAACTGGAGGTAGGCGGCGCCCTCTCCGCCGAGGAAAGCCAGAACGAACTCGGGTTCGAGGGCGGCGCGCGTATGTCGCGCATCACCGAGGGGTGGAAGACGATTATCGACTTTGACACCGAGTTGGAACGTGACCGGTTTGAGAGCGACGACGAGACCATCGTAAGCACATCCCGAGATCTCGACAGCGACTATACGCTCGTCCGAAGCCTCACACCAAAGTGGTCAGCCGGCCTCATCGGCGAAGCCGGTTCGACGACCTTCAATAACATCGCATTCCAGGCGAGCCTGGCGCCCGCCATCGAGTACAACCTGTACCCGTGGCTCGAGTCGGACCGGCGCGTCATGGCGCTGGCCTATTTTGCGGGCATCCAGCATTTCACCTATTTCGAGGAGACCCTGTTCGACCGGACTGCCGAGACGATTGCCTTCCACAGTCTGCGCCTCACGGCCGATTACGTCCAACCCTGGGGCGAGATCTTCACCCAGATCGAGGCTCGCCAGTTTCTGCACGATCTGAGCAAACACAGCGTGCAACTCGAGTCTGTCGTGGATCTCCGCATCACCCGCGGGCTGTCCGTTTTCCTTGGCGCGGAGGCGCAACTCATCCACGACCAGCTATTCCTCCCCGCCGGCGGCGCCTCGCTCGAGGAGGTCCTCCTGCGGCGCCGGCAACTGGCGACCAATTTCGAGGTGGCCGTCGAAGCCGGCATCCGGTTCACCTTCGGATCCATTTTTAACAATGTCGTGAACGAACGATTGTAGATGCGGCTGGAGCACAGCGGCACGATGTTAGACTTTCGTGATCCTTCGCGTCAGCGGAAGGCGTATCCTGGAATCATTCACCCTTTGACACGGCAGAAAGATACCTATGTCCCGCAAGCTGTTCTGGACCTTCGCGCCGGCGTATCTGCTGGTCGGTTGCATTGGCACCGATTTTTTGAATGAAACGCTCGATCCTCTCGATCCCTACATACTCCTGACGCCCCTCACCGAAGCGATCGTCATCGGAGAAACGGTGGCCTACGAGGCCACGTACTTCGACGGCTCGGGAGTCGAAGCACCGGCCGTCTTCACCTGGCAGGTGTCCGATACCACCGTCGCCCGTCTCGGGATCGACGGCATCGCCGCGGGGCTCATGCCCGGCCAGACCCGTATCGTCGCGACAGCCCACGGCGTCCAGAGCGACGAGGCCCTGCTTACCGTCGTCGGCGATCCGAACGCAGTGGCGCAGGTCGAGGTATCGCCTGCCGATACGAGCATGACGGTGGGCGGCAACCTCCAATTTTTAGCCATCGTGCGGAACGTGATAGACGAGCCGCTCGCCGGCCGAGCTGTCGACTGGCGCTCGACGGATGAGGCCGTTGCCACCATCGATGCCTCCGGCAACGTTCGCGGCATCACGCCAGGGAGCACAACCATCATCGCCTCGGTCGAGGGCGTCGACAGCGCGCCGGCCACCCTCACCGTCCTACCACCCTCGCGCAGTGGCGGCTTCCAGCCCCGGCCAGGCACGGGGTACAACGTAGCGGGGGCTGCTTTCCTCGAGCCCCGGCCAGAAGGCGGGTTACAACTCCGCTTCGGCGACACGTTTGTGAGCAGCAACGGCCCCGATCTGTACGTCTACCTCTCGTCCGCCAGCTCGGTGAACGCCGGCAGCCTGGAAGTAGGCGCCCTGCAATCGACTCGCGGCGCGCAGACGTATGTATTGCCGGCCGGCACCGCCATCTCCGATTTCGACTATGTCATCATCCACTGCAAGCCATTCAACGTGACGTTCGGATTTGCCCGGTTGTAAAACGTCGAACGTGTTCACGCTATTACTTGTCGGCAGAACCATGTATCCACAACGACTCCTCCTGCTTGTCCTCCTTCTATCCCTCACACTCGGCGACGCATCGGCCGGCCCCTGGACGCAAAAACGGGGGCATGGGTATTACAAGTTCGGCTTTGGGTTCGTCCGTGCCAATCGCTACTACGAGCCGAATGGGAATCGCATCGCGATCCCCACGCTGGCCGACTATACCTTCAGCCTCTACGGCGAACACGGCTTTTCGGACCGGATCACCGGCGTCGCTTACCTGCCCCTCCTCCAGCGGCTCACGCTGAACCGGCAGGTGGGCCGTGAAACCGGTGCCGAATTCTTCGAGGGCGCCGAGACCACCCGCATCGCCGACGCCGACCTCGGCGTCCGAATCGGGCTATTCCAGATCGGCAACACGGTGGCCAGTGCCAGCCTGATGGCCGGCATCCCTCTCGGGGATACAGGGCATGCCAATGGTCTGTATACCGGGGATGGGGAGTTTAACCAGGCGATTTCCCTCGGCATCGGCCATTCGTTCTACCCGGCGCCGGCGTATGTGGCTGTCCAGGCCGGCATCAACAATCGCACGAAAGGATTTTCGGATGAGTTCCGATTCGATGCCGAAGCCGGCTATACCATCGCCCAAAAACTCACCTTCATCACCCGGCTCCGTGGCCTGGAGCCCCTCCGCAACGGCGACGACGAAACTCAGGGCGGCACGGGCGGACTTTATGGCAACAACCAGCGCTACCTTGTGTACGCCTTCGAAATGGCGGCCGCGCTGAGCGACCATGTGGGGGTGTCCGTCTCGGTTGAGGGCGCCACGCGTGGACAGAATATCCTCTCGGCGCCGGCCTATCGCGCCGGCGTGTACCTGCGCCGGTAATTGGCGACGGGCTTCATCGCGAAGGGCCCGTTGGAACGAAAGACGCATGAGGAAAGGGCGATAGCGCGCCGGCGATGCCCCGAAGCGCAACGTATCGTATCTTCCGTTGTCTTTCGATCCAACAGCTCCACGCTCCATGTCGCTACGCGATCATCCGATTCTGGCAACGCCGCGCACCGAAAACAGCGCGCTCGAATCCCATTTCGAACCCTTCCGGCGGGGCATCGTGGGGTATGATGCCCGGTTTGTTTCGCCCTATGGGGAGATGCCGCTCGTGTATGCGGACTGGGTAGCGAGCGGCCGGCTTTACCGGCCTATCGAAGTGCGGATGCTCGATCTCTTCGGCCCGTTGGTGGGCAATACCCACACAGAAGCCAGCATCACGGGCACGACAATGACCCGCGCCTACCACGAGGCCCAGCGGATCCTGAAGGCCCACGTCAACGCCGGCCCGGACGACGCCATCATCATGTCGGGTTCGGGGATGACGGGCGCGATCAGCAAATTCCAGCGTATCCTGGGGCTGCGGGTACCGGATCTCCTGCTGCCGCGGGTCTCGCTACGGCCCGAAGACCGGCCCGTGGTGTTTGTGACCCACATGGAGCACCACTCGAACCACACCTCGTGGATGGAGTCGCTCGCCGACGTGGTGGTGCTGCCGGCGGACGACGCCGGCCTGGTCGATCCCGAAGCCCTCCGCCGCATCATTCCCGACTACGCCCGCCGGCCGCTGCTCATCGGGTCCTTCACGGCCTGCTCAAACGTCACCGGCATCACGACGCCGTACCACGACCTTGCCCGCATCATGCACGAGCGCGGCGGCTACTGTTTCGTGGATTTCGCCGCCTCGGCGCCCTATGTGGCCATCGACATGCATCCCGCCGACCCGATGGCCGCGCTCGACGCTGTCTTTTTCTCCCCCCACAAATTCCTCGGAGGCCCCGGTACACCGGGCGCGCTCATCTTCAACAAACGGCTCTACCACAACCGCGTACCGGACCACCCGGGCGGCGGCACGGTGAACTGGACGAACCCCTGGGGCGTGCACAGCTTCATCGAGGACATCGAAGCGCGCGAAGATGGCGGGACGCCGGCCTTCCTGCAAACCATCCGCGCGGCCCTGGCCGTCCGGCTCAAGGAGGAGATGGGCGTCGAGGCCATCCATGCCCGCGAGCAGGAACTGCTGACGACGACCTTCCGCCGGCTCCGCGCCATCCCGGGACTCCATATCCTTGCCGACGCCGTCGAGGACCGGCTCGGGATCGTCTCGTTCTACGTGGAAGGCATCCACTACAACCTCATCGTCCGCCTGCTCAACGACCGATTCGGCATCCAGGTACGCGGCGGCTGCTCGTGCGCCGGCACCTACGGCCATTACCTGCTCCATGTAGACCAGGATATGTCCAACGCAATCCTGGACCAGATCCTGAACCACCACGACCTGTCCGCCAAGCCCGGCTGGATCCGCCTCTCCCTCCACCCCACGCTGGCCAACGACCAGCTGGACTACATCCTGGAGGCCATCGCCACCATCGTCGAGCGCGTTGAGGACTGGAAAACCGACTACACCTACGTCTGCTCCAGCAACGAATTCCTGCACAAGGACGACGGGTACGACAGGGATCAGGTTGAGGGATGGTTTGATTGCAAAGTGCAACGTGTAAAGTGAAAAGTTTATGGCAAAAGCCGTCCACTTTTCACTTTACACTTTGCACTTTACTAAAACTCCCCGCCGCCCAGCAGCATCACCTTATCCCGGTTATGCGGGATGTGTTGCATCGCGTTGCGGGTGTCGACGATGGCGCGGGCGTGTTCGGCGATCGTGGCGTAGGGGAAGGCACTGTGTTGCGTCAGGATCACGACGGCGTTGTACCGCTGGAGCATCGGCTCGGAGAGCGGGATGGACTTCAGGTCGAGGTGGCCCTTCCCCGTTTCCACCCGGAGCGCCGGCACGTGCGGGTCGCTGTATTCGATGTGCGTGATGCCTTTGTTGTACAGCAGTTCGATGACCTTCAGCGCCGGCGAGTGCCGGATGTCATCCACATCCTTCTTAAACGCGACTCCCAGGATGAGTACCTTAGCGTCCTCCATGCGCACCGGCTGGTGCGCCAGGCAGCGGATGACGGCGTCGAGGACGTAAAACGGCATTTCCTCGTTGATCCGAGCCGAGAGCGTAATGAAGCTCGTCTCAAAGTCGTACCGCCGCGCCAGCCACGACAGGTAATAGGGATCGATGGGGATGCAGTGCCCGCCGAGGCCGGGGCCGGGGAAAAACGGCATGAAGCCAAACGGTTTCGTCGCCGCCGCCTCGATGACCTCCCAGATCGAAATCCCGCCCATTCGGTCGCACAGCCGCGCCAGCTCATTGACGAGCGCGATGTTGACCGACCGGAAGGTGTTCTCCAGCAGCTTTTCCATCTCGGCCACTTTCGGGCTCGATACCGGATGGACGTGGGCCACCACCTGCTTCATGGCCATGCAGGCCAGTTCGGTACAGGCCTGCGTCACGCCGCCGACGACGATCGGCGTGTTGGCCGTCGTGAATTGCGTGTTGCCCGGGTCGATGCGTTCGGGGCTGAAGGCGAGGAAAAAGTCGCGCCCCAGCTGCATCCCCTGCTTGGCCGCCTCTTTCTCCAGGATCGGCTTCACGAGACCTTCCGTGGTGTCCGGATAGGTCGTGCTTTTCAGGATGACGAGTTGTCCGGGGCGGATGTGCGCAGCGATCGCCTGAGCAGCCGAGGTGATATAGGAAGTGTCCGGGTCTTTGTACGCCGTGACGGGCGTCGGGACGCAGATAAAGAAGACGTCGACCGTGCCTGCGGCCGAGAAGTCGTCTTCGGCGATGAATGTGCCGCTTTCGACGATGCCTTTGATCGACGCGTCGTCGATGTCCTGGATATAGTTCGAGCCGGCGTTAAGCCGCAGCACGCGCTCCCGGTTCAGGTCGATGCCAAGCGTCGGGAAACCTCGATGGGCGTACTCGACGGCCAACGGCAGGCCGACATACCCCAGCCCCACGACCCCGATGCGGGCCTGTCGGGTTTCGAGTTTTTCCCAGAGATCGCGGGCGTGACCCATTTTCGGAACTGAAACGTTAGATTGGGTAAATTCAGCGATTTTCGAAGGCATAGCTCTACCTCGAACCTGTGCGTTAAGACCAGATAGGATGTGAGGCGACCGCTGGTGAGGCGGTTGCCGGCGACGGCAGACTAGAAATCGATGACCGTCGTGTGATTTGCCTGCTCGGCAAGCGTCGGTGATCCGTCATAGGCGTCGCGACAGGCCACCCCCAGACGGGCGCAGGCGGCAACGAGCTCCGCGCGGCGCGCCAGTGTCATGTCGTATGCCGTGATCAGTACGGCTCCGGGCCGTTTTGCCGAGATGATACGATGCAGATCCCGAAAAGAGCCCACCACCGGGAGACCGAGGATCGTGGCGCCCTGTTTGAGGGGATCGTCATCGATGAACCCGATGGGCGCGAGGCCCCGTTCGGGGTGTTGACGTAGCTCCTGAAGGGTCGAGATGCCGGCCTCGCCGGCCCCGTACAGGAGCACCCGCTCGCCGTATTCCCGATCGGGAGGGACGACGAGGGTTGGGGGGATTGTGGTAACGCCGTCGCCCGACGCGATCCGTGGCGCGGCGGTTGAGTAGACATTCATGCGGCCCAGATAGACCCCGAGTCCTGTCAGCGACGCCGCGAGTATTACGGCAATACCATAAAACTGGCGGATATCCACCAGCAGGGCGCCCAGTGCGCCAAACCCGCAGATCAACCCGAGGGCATACAGGGCAACTACCGCACGGCGCTCGGAAAGACCGCGACGCACGAGGCGATGCGAGCTATGGTCGCGCCCGCCCTGCGACACGGCCCGTCCGTTGCTCTTGCGGACGATGGTGACGAGCGTCGTGTCGAAGATAGGAACGGCCAGTACAAGAGCGCTCACGAGCACGACGGCAAACGGCGGCAGAGACGGTGCGCTTGACTGGGCCATCAGACTCAGGCCGGCGATCACGTAGCCCAGAAAGAGGCTGCCGCTGTCACCCATGAAGATGCGCGCCGGCTTGAAGTTAAACACCAGAAATCCGCCCGTGGCGCCCGCGAGCGCCGTGGCAGCACCAAAACCGACGAGGTCTCCGGCCATCAGGAACATCGCCGCCAGCACCATCGCCGCGACGCCCGCGATTCCGGCCGCGAGGCCATCCATGTTATCTAGGAGGTTGAGCGCGTTCGTGATGCCGATCAGCCACAGAAACGTCACCGGAACGGAGGCCCAGATCGGCCAGCCGGCACCAAAGGTAAACCCATCCAGCACCATGACGCCGGCGGCAAGCACCTGGGCGGCGAGTTTGGTCAGCGGTCGGATCGTCACCAGATCGTCGATGAGCCCGGTGACGAACATGACGGTAGCGCCCACCCAGATCGACCACGGCAGCGAGAGCGCCGTCATGCCCAGTAGACACAGCCCCGCACCGGCGTACATCGCGATCCCACCCATCAGTGCCGTCGGCTTCTCATGCCAGCGGTCTTCCCGGGGCTTCGCCACCCACTGCCGATGATGCGCAAGCCGGATTACAGCCGGCGTCGCCAGTAGGGTCACCAGAAAGGCGACCACGCCACTGAACCAGAGCAGGTCTGGCGTCGTGAATCCGGCTGGCATGATCGCGTCGGGCAGCGTCATGGGTGATACCTCGGGGTGCAAAAAGGAACGTGTTCGTTAGACAGCACCGTCCTACAGCGCTACGGGCGTCAAAGTTTTGGGGACGGAATGTTTTACCGGGGCCGCCTGCGCAGGCCTGCCGGCATTCCGGAAGTGGCGGATGACCTCGTTGAGGATATCGTCCGTCGTATAGGTCGGCGCATACCCGATAGCCGCACTGAGCTTGGAAATATCCGGCGTGCGCCGGCGCATGTCCTCGAAGCCGGGGCCGTACGTCTGCTCGTACGGAATGTGTTGGATCTCCGACGTACTCCCCGCGAGGCGCTTCACCCGACGGGCGAGTTCATTCATCGTGATTTCCTCGTGGCCGCCGATGTTGTAGACCTGTCCTTCGGCCGATGGGGTCTGCATAAGTTGAACGATGGCGTGGATGGCGTCGCCGACATACGTGAAGCAGCGAGACTGCTCGCCGTCGCCGAACACCTGAATCGGTTCGTTGGCGAGGGCGCGCTGCACGAAGTTCGGGATCACCATCCCATAACGGCCCGTCTGACGGGGCCCTACGGTATTAAAGAACCGGGTAACGACCACCGGCAGCTTCTTCTCGTCGCTGTACGCGAGCGCAAGAAATTCATCGATCGTCTTGGAGCAGGCATAGGCCCAGCGCCGCTTGTTCGTCGCGCCTATGGTCAGGTCGTCGTCCTCCCGTAAGCGTTCAATGCCAGATTTGGTCTCCATCAACTTGCCGTAGACCTCGGAAGTCGACGCCACCAACACCTTTTTGCGGTACTGGCTGGCGAGCATAAGCACGTTCTCCGTACCGCGCACGTTGGTGACGATGGTCTCGACCGGCTGCTCCATGATGAGCCGGACACCAACGGCGGCGGCCAGATGGTACACGTGGTCGCAACGGGAGATCTGCTTTTCGAGCTCGTCGTAGTCGAGTATATCCGCGATCGTGGATTCGAATCGATCGTGGTTGAGCAGGTGATCTACATTCTCGAGGCGGCCGGTAGACAGGTTATCGATGATGTGCACATAATGGCCCTGCGCAATCAGATAATCAGCGAGGTGACTTCCGATAAACCCGGCGCCTCCGGTGATAAGACATCTCATGATCACTATTTTTGAGAATCGTATTTGCTTGCAGTACGGACCTTACGTTGGGGACACAAGGGTCACCTTCCGGCGGACAGGCATACTCGGGCAGGCAAAACACGAAGGTTAAAGTGGATTTCGTAGCACCTATCAGGGTATCGCGGAAATCCGGCACTTGATAAAACCCTCCTGGCATTTGCCCTGTATTGTTCGCGATGCGCCGGCTGGATCCGACCTTGATCGAGACATGCATCGCGGGTACAGTCGCTGGCTCGATCAAGGATCGGGCCTTTTTTCAGGGACGTACCAGAGGGTACTTCTTTGTACACCAGACCGGCTCTGTACCCTTGAACGGGGTCGAACATTTGTATTGCCCCGTGCGGGCCGGTTGATTTTTCCGACAGCATGCCACGATCTTTCCGTCACGACATCGCCGGCCTAAGGACTTGCTCCAGCACCTCGACAATGCGGGTTGCGGCGTGCCCGTCCCACAGCGGGGGCACGCGGCCGTGTTTCGCCCGGCCGGCGCGGATGGCGTCCACCCGCGCACGGATGACCGCCGGATCAAGCGGGAGCAACTCGTTCGTGCCCAGCTCGACCGTCACGGGGCGTTCCGTGTTATCCCGCAGTGTCAGGCATGGAATCCGCAGGTAAGTCGTTTCCTCCTGGACCCCACCCGAATCCGTAACCACGATGGACGCATTATCCATCAACCGCAAGAACTCGAGGTAACCCAGGGGATCGGTCAGCACCAGGTTCGACAACGCGTCTAGCCGCGCCATCAGCCCGGTTGCCTCCAGGCGCGCGCGCGTGCGGGGGTGCATGGGCATGGCCACGACCGAAACCGCGCAAAGCCGTTCGATGGTCTCGACGACCAGCGCGAGTTGCTCCTCGTTGTCCACGTTCGCCGGCCGGTGCATGGTCATCAGGATGTAGCCTCGCCGGTTGAGCCCGAGTTCGGATAAAATCGGACTGGCTGCCGCGGTTTCCCGGAATTGGACCAGCGAATCGATCATCACATTCCCGACCATGAACACCTTTTCATCCGCCACCCCTTCCCGACGCAGATTGCCCATCCCGCTCTGCTCCGTGACAAACAAGTAGTCCGATATGCTATCCGTCACGATGCGATTGATCTCTTCGGGCATCGAGCGGTCGCCGCTCCGCAGGCCGGCCTCCACGTGCGCCACCGGCACGCCGCACTTTGCCGCGACGAGCGTGCACGCCACGGTCGAATTCACGTCGCCCACCACCAGCACGAGATCCGGCCGGTGCTCCATGAGCGCTCCCTCGAAAGCGATCATGATACGCGCCGTCTGTGCCGCATGGGAGCCGCTCCCCACCCCGAGGAAAATATCCGGTTTCGGCAGCCCGAGCTGGGTAAAAAAGACGTCGCTCATCCGCTCGTCGTAATGTTGACCAGTATGGACGATAACCGACTCGAACACACCGCTCCGCGTGAACGCGCGGTGCAGGGGGCCGATTTTCATGAAGTTGGGGCGAGCGCCGACGACGTTGAAGACTTTCATTGAACTGGTGACTGGTTGCAGGTTGGCAAGTATCTCAGGGAAGTAGAACCTCATTTTGCACTTCGCATGTTGCATTTTGCCCTGATAAACCGGATACAACGCCGAGCAGGGCGACATACCTGCGGGCGAGTTCGCGGCGGTCGTGGTGGCGATGAACGTACGCGTGGCCGTGATCGGCCAGACGTTGGTACAGGGCTGTATCGTTTCGAAGGCGCTCGACGCCGGCCACCAGGCCCTCCACATCCTCGGGCGTGAACACGATGCCGGCATCCGCCTCCTCTACCAGCTCCCGCGACTCGCCCTCCACACCCAGCAGGATCGGCTTGCGCATCGCCATAGCCTCGAACAACTTCGAGGGAATCACGGTACGAAACAGAGGCGTCGCCTTCAGGTGCACGACACATACGTCCGAAAGCGCCAGAAAGTACGCCACCCGCTCCCGGGGCTGCTTGTCGATGAGACGGAAGTTGGGCACCTGGAGCGCGGCATGACGGGCCGCGAGGGCGTCCCGTTCGGCGCCTGTGCCCATAACCAGGAAAACGATATTCGGGTCCGTGCATCGTTGTGCCGCTTCGAGCAGGATATCCGCCCGATGCGCCATCCCGATCGTCCCGATATACGAGGCAACGAACTTGCCGCGCAGGCCGAACTCGTCGCGGATCCGCTCGACCTCGGCGCCGTCGAGCGGCCGGCCGTAAGTTTCCAGGTCCGCCCCGTTCTTTAGCACAGTGATCTTTTCAGGGTCGATGCCCTTATCGACGATGAACCGCTTGAATGCGTTGGTGACGACGACGATGTGGTCGGCCTTCACGTACAAATACCGCTCGATCCGCTCAAAGAACCGGATGATGGCGTTGCGCGGCATGGCATCCACGGCGACGATCGACTCCGGCCAGAGGTCGCGGATCTCCAGTATGTACGGCGCGCGCTTGAACCGTGCGACGACCAGACCGGCGATGGCCGAGAAAAACTGCGGCGAGCTCGCCACCACCACGTCCGGCCGCGTCCTCACCTTGCGGCTGTACCAGATGACGGACGCCATGAAGCTGATGAAGCTGGCGATGCGCTTGAGGGTGCCGGCGTTTTTGGTCACATACAGCGGGACGCGGACGACATCGATGCCGTCCATCGTCTCGCGCGAGTAGCGGTTGCTGTAGCCGGCGTAGACGACACCCTCGGGGAAGTTGGGGACGTCGGTCATGACCGAGACGGCGTGCCCATCGTCCACCCATTGGCGGGCATGCTCATACAATCGCTGCGCGAGCGGCGCCGTCTCCGGCGGGAAATTGTTGCCGATAAAAAGGATCTTCATACCCGGTTGGCCACTAAGCCGCTACGTTCGGGCTCGATCATTTCAAGAAGCCTGCCAGCCGCGCCGGCGGCGTCGTGCCGCTCGAGCCGCCCCCTATGCGCGGCGCCCATCGCGAACCGCTCCTGGG
>JBGSPJ010000582.1:0-4643 GCA_041738655.1 Rhodothermales bacterium
GGGCGCCGGCGCGGGGAGGGCGTCGAAGGCCGCGTTCTGGGCGGAGGCCGGGCCGGCGAGGAGCAGGAGCAGGCCGGCGAGGCAGAGGCGAAAGGTCATGAGCAGGAACGGAAATCTTGAAAGCCAGCATTCTGAAACAGGGCGCGGGATGCTCACCTTCAAATCATCCACAATGATCCGGGCGCATTGAACCTTGCGCGATTTTCGGTATCTTGCTGTCCCTTCGACTTCATTCATTTGTGGACACCGATTCATGCGGCAATTTCGATTGGAATTCGACGCCGAAGCCACGCCGGCGCCGTCGATCCAGGCAGACCAGATCCTCCAGGGCCTCAACGAGCGGCAGCAGGAGGCGGTTCGGGCGGCGGACGGGCCGGTGATGATTGTGGCCGGCCCGGGATCCGGAAAGACCCGCACGCTCACCCATCGCATCGCCTACCTGCTCGCCCTCAACAAGGCGCGGCCGTATCAGATCCTTTCGCTCACCTTCACCAACAAGGCGGCGCGGGAGATGAAAGAGCGGGTGGAGAAACTCGTAGGCTCGGAGCTGGCCGGCGGGATGTGGATGGGGACGTTCCACTCCATCTTCGCCCGCATGATGCGGGTGGAGGCCGAAGCGCTGGGGTATACGCGCGACTTCTCGATCTACGACACCGAGGATGCCGAACGGATCATCCGGGAGCTGATGGGCTCGATGAACATGGACACGCGCCAGTTCAGCCCCCGCTCCATGCTGTTTCTGATCTCGAGCGCGAAGAACCAGATGGTCAGCCCCGAAGAATACCAGCGGCTGGCGGCGACGGCGCAGCAGGACCTCGCCTCGCGCATCTACAAACCCTATGTGGAGACGTTGAAGCGGGCGAATGCCATGGACTTCGACGATCTCCTCATCAAGCCCATCGAGCTGTTCCGGCTTCGAACAGACATCCTGGAGAAGTACCAGAGCCGGTGGACGTACATCCACATCGACGAGTACCAGGACACGAACCGCGCCCAGTATCTTCTCACCAAAACCCTCGCGGATCGTCATCGCAACATCTGCGTCGTCGGCGACGATGCGCAGAGTATTTACGCTTTCCGTGGGGCGGATATCGGCAATATCTTGTCGTTCCAGCGCGACTATCCGAACGCGTCCACCATCCGGCTCGAACAGAGCTACCGGTCGTCGAAGCGCATCCTCCGGCTCGCGGATTCGATCATCGGGCACAACAAGGACCAGCTCGACAAGAAGCTCTGGACGGAGAATGACGAGGGGACGCCCATTGTGTTGATGGAGGCCGTCTCGGAGAAAGACGAAGCCCAGAAGATCGAACGGCGGATCCGGGACCTCGGCGTCCGCGCCGGCTACCGGTTCACCGATTTCGCCGTGTTGTATCGGACCAATGCCCAGAGCCGCTCGCTTGAAGATGCCCTACGTCGCGGCGGCATCCCGTACCGGGTGGTGGGAGGTACGTCGTTTTATCAGCGAAGGGAGATCAAGGATGTGCTCGCGTACCTGCGCCTTGCCGTCAATCCGAACGACGTGGCGAGCCTCCGGCGGGTGATCAACTACCCCGTGCGCGGCATCGGGGCGAAGACGCAGGATGAGCTCTTTGCGTTTGCCGAGCGCCAGGGGATTTCTGCGTGGGAGGCGCTGGAGCGGCTCCATGAGGTAGGCCTGACGGCGCGGACGCAGACGCTGGTCGGCGCCTTCCGGGATATGGTGAAGCCCTACATGAAGCGGGCGTTCACCGAGCCGGCGGACGCTGTCGCGCGGGACCTCATCAAGGAGACCGGCATCCTGGCCGACCTGCGCGACGAGGGCACCCAGGAAGGGCTAGTTCGATGGGAAAACGTGCAGGAGCTCATCAATGCCATCGCCGAGTTTACCGCGCAGGAGCGGGACGCGGCGTCGCTCAGCTCGTTTTTGCAGCAGGTATCGCTGTTTACGGACCAGGACGCGACCGACAACCGCGACGAGCGGGTGACGCTGATGACGCTACACGCGTCGAAGGGACTCGAATTCGAGGTGGTGTTTGTCGCCGGGCTGGAGGAAGGCCTGTTTCCGCTGGCGAACGCCTCGCAGGAGCGTAAGGAGCTGGAGGAAGAACGCCGGCTGTTTTACGTCGGCGCGACGCGCGCCAAGGCGCACCTGTTTTTGTCCTTTGCGCGAAGCCGGTTCCGGTTTGGCGAGACGACGTCGAGTATCCGGAGTCGATTTCTGGAAGAGGTCGACGCCAGTGTGCTCCTCACTGAGGCCGGCGAAACGCTCGAGCAGCGCCCGAACCGATTCCAGGCGACGGAGAAGCGCTCCATCGCCTACGAGCGCCTCGATCCCCACTATTATCGCGAGAGCCTGGCCCCGACCAAGCCCAAACCCAAGCCGGCGCCAAAATCCGGCGACCGCCGCGTGGTCTACGACGAAACCGAAGGCGGGCGCATCGTCCCGGGCGTGGTGGTGGAGCACGAGCAGTTCGGCGAGGGCAAAGTGCTCTCGATGGAAGGCGTCGGCGATCAGGCGCGTGCTGTCGTGTTTTTTAAGGAGGTCGGCCAGAAGAAGCTGGCGTTGAAATTCGCGAAGCTGCGGGTGGTGGAGTGAGGCTGTCGAGCATTCTTGCTCGGTACTCAGTTGTGTGACCCGTTTTGTCATCCCGCACTTGATGCGGGATCCAGCCGGATTGCAAACGACTGGGCCCCGGATCAAGTCCGGGGTGACAATGCTTTATTTGGTGTAAAAGATATCATTCTGGCACCTATCGCTTTCCCTTGACGCCCAAGCACTTGATGCGGTATCCAGCCGGATAGCGAAACGACGGGTCCCCGGATCAAGTCCGGGGTGACAATGTTTTGGATGGTTGCGACGACACGACTGCTCTATCAGCCATAGATCCCCCATACCGAATGAAACCCCACCTTCTCGCCATCATACTCCTCGCCGGCTGCGCAACTGGCGAACAGAAACAGACCCTCGTCATCTATTCCCCCCATGGGAAGGAGATGCTTTCGGCCTTTGAGCGGATTTTCGAGGAGGCGCACCCGGATGTGGACGTTCAGTGGCTCGACATGGGGGGGCAGAACGCGTACGACCGGATCCGGACGGAGCGCGCCCGGCCGCAGGCCAGCATCTGGTGGGGAGGATCCAATGTGTCCTTCGATCGCGCGGCTGGCGAGGGGCTGCTCGAAGCGTACCGCCCCACCTGGGCCGGCGCCGTCGATTCCCTCGCCCGGCACCCGGAGGACTTCTGGTACGGGACGTTTTATACCCCGGAGGTCGTCGCCTTCAACAGCCGGACGTTGTCCAACGAGGAATTGCCGCTCGACTGGGACGACCTGCTCGACCCGAAATGGAAGGACCGCATCCTCATCCGCTACCCGCTCGACTCGGCGACCATGCGAACCATCTTCGGGGCGATGATCATGCGCCAGCCGACGATCGAGGAGGGGTATGCGTGGCTGGCCCGGTTGGATATGAACACCAAGACCTATACGGCCGACCCGACGCAGCTCTACCTCAAGCTGGCGCGCGAGGAGGGGGAGGTGACGCTGTGGAATATGCCGGACATCTTCCTCCAGATGACGGACAACGGGTACCCGTTCGGGTGGTTCGTGCCTGCCAGCGGGACGCCCATCCTCACCGACGGGATCGCCCTCGTCAAAAACGGCCCTAACATGGACCGGGCGAAACAGTTTTATGAGATGGCGACGTCGGACAGCGCAATGGTCTACCAGGCCCGCCTGTTCTACCGGATCCCCGTCCGAACCGATATCCAACCCGAATCCCTGCCCGACTGGCTCCGGCAGTCGAACATCCGCCCGATGGACATCGACTGGGTCCGCCTGGCCGACGAGGGCGCTACCTGGATGCAGTACTGGGACGAAAACATCAAAGGCCGCGGCGAGGCCTACCTCGAGGAAAAAGTGTTGCCCACGGCCCTGTAGAAGGCCGTTGATAAATTCCGTATTTCTGCGTTGCACGCCTCGTCGCTCACTGCGGCGTACGTGAGTACGCCTCATTCGCGCCTCGTCGTGCGCCTTGAACTGCGAAATTTCTCCGCCGGCCTTGCCAGGCGAGTTTTTCAACAGCTTTCTATGGGTGCGATCAGACCAGCGTATTGTACAACGACCACGCGCCGGCGATCAGAAACCCGAGGCACGAAATCCACAACATCACATCCCAGAACCGTCCCGGTTTTAGCCGCTCGTCGATGCGCCGGTAGCGGAAGAAGAGCGCCGCGATGCCCAGCATGGGCAGCATGACGGCCTGGGCGACGCCGCTGGCGAGCACCATCGCGACGGGGGCCTGGAAGAAGAGGTAGGTGCCGAGGGCGAGGAACGGCCAGATGCAGCTGATCCAGCGCGTCCATCGCATCCGCGTGGCCTCGGTGCCGTCGTGGAAGCCGAAAAGCCCGAGGCCGTCCGCCACGAGCCGGCTGTAGCCGGCGGCGACGACAAAGAAGGTCGAGTACAACACCGCGAACGCCCCGAACAGGAACACGCCGTGGGACCAGGTGCCGAAAACCGGGACGTACATCTCGGCGAGCGTGCGCACCATGTCGCGGCCGGCGGGGTTGAGCCCCGTGCGCCATAGGACGGCCGCGCCCAGCAGGTAAAAGGCGACCGTCGCGAAGGTGTAGACGACGGCGGAGAGCCAGGCGTCCAGCTGG
>JBGSPJ010000595.1:0-6023 GCA_041738655.1 Rhodothermales bacterium
CGACCCGGCCACACTCATCGCCGGCAGCGACCGGGTGCGTCGCGAGCTGGGGTGGAAGCCGGCGTACCCGGAATTGACGCAGATCCTCGAAAGCGCCTGGGCCTGGCATAAGGCCCACCCGCGCGGTTTCGAGGAACGGGCTGTCGCCGCGTAGCGCCTGGCTCGACACGGGTACCGGATAATTGTGTATCATGGGGGGCGTCCGTTCGTTTCATCGTATCGTAACCCCCTGTCGTCTTGTCTGTAGAGCAGATCCTTTTTGGAATCGTGAGTGTCTTTGTGCTCGGCTTCGGAGCACAGTGGCTCGCCTGGCGCATCCGCGTCCCTTCGATCCTTCTGCTGTTGCTGCTGGGATTCCTGGCCGGCCCGCTGACGGGCCTGTTGTCGCCGGAGTCGTTGCAGGGGGAGTGGGTTTTTGCGTTCGTTTCCCTTTCGATCGGTGTTATCCTGTTTGAAGGAGGATTGGGACTCCGGGTGCGCGACCTGCGCGAGGTGGGGACGGCCGTCGTGAGCCTGATCACCGTCGGCGTGCTCATCACCTGGGTGCTCGCCAGCCTGGGGGCGCATTTCATCGCCGGCTTTAATGTCGGGCTGGCTATCCAGATCGGCGCGATCCTGACCGTCACCGGGCCCACGGTCGTGATCCCCCTGCTGCGTCACGTGCGGCCGAGCGGTCGGGTGGGGATCATCGCGCGCTGGGAGGGGATCACCGTCGACCCCGTCGGCGCCCTGCTGGCGGTACTCGTGCTCGAGGCCATCGTCCTGCTCTCGGGTGCCGAGGCCGACCGGGTGAGCGAGGCCATGATGGTGGCGTTAACGGGTCTGTTCAACGTCTTTTTTGTGAGCCTGGGCATCAGCATCACGGGGGCGGCGCTGATGCTGGTGGTCTTGCGCCGGCGGCTGGTGCCGGACTTCCTCCTCAACCCGTTCGCCCTCACCCTCGTGCTGGCGACCTTCGAGCTCTCGAACATGCTCCAGGAAGAGTCGGGGTTGTTGACGTCCACCCTGATGGGGATCATGCTGGCGAACCAGCCCTACGTCTCGGTGCGGCGCATCGTGGAGTTCAAGGAGGATCTGCAGGTGGTGCTCATCGCGTCGCTGTTTATCCTTCTCAGTGCGCGCCTCGAGATGAGCGCGCTGGCTTTTATCGACTGGCGGGCGGTGCTGTTTCTGGGATTTCTGATCCTCGTGGTTCGCCCGATCGCCGTTTTTACCGCCCTGATTCGGTCCCGCTTCGGGTGGCGGGAAAAGGTGTTCCTGTCGTGGCTTGCGCCGCGCGGCATCGTGGCCGCGGCGGTGGCATCGCTCTTTGCGTTTCGGCTGGAGCCGATTTACCCGGACGCGGTCGATGCGTTGGTGCCGGTCGTTTTCCTGGTGATCGTTGGCACCGTCACCGTCTACGGACTCACGTTGAGCCCCCTGGCCCGGTACCTGGGGCTCGCCCAGCCGGCGCCGCAGGGGCTGCTCATTCTGGGCGCGAATGCCTGGAGTATCCGCCTCGCGAAGATCGCGCAGGAATACGGACGCAGTGTCCTGATCATCGATGCCAATGCGCGGGCCGTCGAGCAGGCGCGGGAGCACGGCGTGCGCGCGCAGTGCACCGATGCGCTGTCCGATACGGCATTCGACGAGCTCGACCTCGGCGGGATCGGCAAGCTGCTGGCGATGACGCCCAACGACGAGGTTAATTCCCTCGCCTCGATCCATTTCTCGGAAGTGTTCGAGCGCGCGGAGGTCTATCAGCTCGTTTCGCGGAACCCGGTTCACGAGGAACGCCATGGCATGTTGCCCATGCACCTTCGTGGCCGGCCTCTTTTTGCCGAGGGCGCTGACCACGCGAGCCTCAGCCAGCGCCTCATGCAGGGCGGTGAGTTGCGGGCGTTCACGCTGGAGGAAGCGACGGATTACGCGGCGCTGACGGCGGAGTATCGCGACACGCTGATCCCGTTGCTTTTGCTCAAAAAACAACCCCGGGTGGAAGTGTACGTCGCCGGCGAGTCGCCTGCGCCGGAAAAGGGCGATGTGCTCGTCGCATTTTTGCCCCCACCGCGGAGAGAAGAAGAAGCCAGCGATGAACATGCCTACGCGGAGATGGTGCGGGCCGCCGGCGTCATCGACCTCGAGGAGGCGCCGTCCCTCGCGCACGTGCTGGAGGAGGGCGCTGGCCGGCTTGCCACCCGGCTTTCCATCGACGAGGCGGAGCTGCTCCACGGCCTTCGGGAAGGGGTTCGGCTGGGCGCCACGCCCCTCGCCCCCGGTGTCGCCTTGCCGCATGCCCGGTTCCCGCAAATCGATCGCCCACAGCTGGTGTTGCTCCGCTGTCGCGCCGGCGTTCCCATTCGTTTCGAAGAGATGAAGGCGGACGCGGACAACCCGGTGCCTGACGGTCAGACGGAACCCATCCATGCCTTTCTGTTTCTCGTGACGCCCCTCGACCGCCCGGGGCAACACCTCCGGATCCTGGCGCATCTCGCCGGCCAGATCGAACGGCCCGGTTTTCTGGCGGACTTGCTGGAGGCAAACGATCCGGATGCCCTTCGCGCCCTGCTGATGCGGCGTTAAGAATCCCCGTCGGGCGCCGATGTTGAAAGGGTAACGCGCCGGGTTCCCCTTACACGCGGTAAGGGGATTCGCGACATCGCTGTTCGGAAAATCCGCACATCCCAGACGAGAGCTTCCCGTCCGGTTTCTGCCCGCCGATTTGTTTGATTGGATAACAGATCGTTCATGTGGAGACCGGCGCCTGGAATTCGTATTGGCATGACCATTGACGGTGCTTCTGTTGCCATGCCGAAGCGAACCGCGCCGAACCGATTTTACTGCTCGTTCCCATGTCCCAAACGATGAACAACGTACTCGCTGTCGTGTTGTGCGGCGGAGCCGGCACCCGGCTTTTCCCGCTGACAGCCACGCACGCGAAGCCGGCTATTTCCCTCTTGGGAAAATATCGCCTGGTCGATATCCCGATTACCAACTGCCTTCGCGCCGGCGTCAACCGGATCTTCTTGCTCACGCAGTTTAATTCAGCGAGCCTGCACCGCCACATCGCGGACACCTACCGGTTCGATACGTACGACGAACGTTTCGTCTCTATCCTCGCTGCCGAGCAGACGCCGGAGTCGGCGGACTGGTACCGCGGCACGGCCGACGCGGTCCGGCAGGTGCTTCACCATCTGGACAACCACACGGGCAACCAGGTGCTGGTCCTCTCAGGGGATCAGATTTACGACATGGACTTCGAGGCCCTCTTTCGCCACCACCTCCAGCGCGAGGCCGATGTCACCGTGGCGACCACGCCGGTGACGGCAGACGAGGCGACCGGTTTCGGGATCATGCAGATCGCGGACGACGACGCGATTTCGGTATTTCGCGAGAAGCCTACGCCGGCGCAACTAGCGTCCCTCGCGAGCCCCGTGCCAGAGGCGCTCCACCGCGCCGGCCGACGCTACCTGGCCTCGACGGGCATTTATCTGTTCGATAAACACGTCCTCCGCCGGCTGCTGACGGACGACCCTGGCCGCCACGATTTCGGGAAAGACATCATCCCGGACGCACTCGGGAAATGGCGTGTCGTCAGTTATCCGTTCGAGGGCTATTGGAGCGACGTAGGCAGCATCCGCTCCTACCATGCCGCCAACCTCGCGATGGCGCAGCCGTTGCCTTCGTTCGACTTCGTCACCACCTGTCTCCACATGCGCACACGGGCGGAAGCGTTACCGCCGGCGCGCATCATGGGCTCGCTCGTACACGACGCGATCATCTGTGAGGGGTCGACCGTTTCCAACGCGCGCATCTACCGCAGTGTGCTGGGCGTCCGGTCGATTGTCGGGGACCGGAGCACGCTCAAGAATACGGTGATGATGGGCGCCGATTACTTCGCGCAGGGGCCGTCGCGGGGTGTGCGGCACGTCAATGCGCCGGACCGGCCCGGCGTCGGCGAAGCCTGTTATATCGAGAACGCCGTTCTGGATTCAAACGTGAGCATCGGGAACGGGACGGTCATCGCGAACCAGGAGAATGTGCAGGAGGGCGAGGGCCCCAACTATTACATCCGCGACGGCATCATCGTCATCCCCCGCAACGCCATCGTGCCCGAAGGATCGATGATCGGGGCGACGCATCTGCCGATTCAGATCTCACGCATGCCGGCTGAGTTCGCGCGCCCCGCCCTCGCGGCGGTGGGGGTGCATGCGTCGGTGTGATCGGGGTGACGGATGGTGTCCCCAGGTCGCGTTTGACGATGGAAGAGACCTTTGGGGTCTTGAAGACCCCAAAGGTCTGGCTCAATCGACCATCGGCAATCGTCACTCGCCGGTAGGCGGCGCGTCGGTTTTTTTGAGCTTGTCGACCAGCTTCTCGGCGCCGGCCTTCATCTCGGTGAAGTTCTCCTCCATCTCGTCCTTCAACTCTTCCCATTTCTCCTCTCCGGATTCGCGCACTTTCTCCAGCTTGGCTTTGAGGACTTCGCGCTTGGCCTCGAGATCTTTGGCTTTCTCGGCCAGGTCTTCCTTCAACTCGCCGGCTTCTTCGACGAGCTTGTCCTTGGCCTTGTCAAACCAGTCGAACAGTTTGCCGGCTTTGTCCATAAAATCTTGTTTTTCCATGATCGTGATGGGTTTGTGGTTGGCAGGCTTGTCCTGAGGGACGACGGCGATCGCCGTCGGACGCGAAGGATCTCCCGGTAGGTAAAGTCCAACCGGCCAGTGTGATTTTGTTGGTGAACGTGAGTCGCTCGAGTGGGTCTGATGCGTGGGTGAAAACTACGCCATTCCACCCGGAAAAGATACGGAGGACCGCGACGCGATCGATTTCATCCCGGGCCTGTCAATACGCCGCATGCCCGGCCGGATCGCGGCGCCAGGACTGCAATTCCTTCATGTAGTTCGCCCGCTCGAACGCACTCGGCTCTTTCACGTGCCGCTGGCTCATGCTGCCGCGCATCTGGTGGATCGAATCGTATTCGTGGAGGGTCATCCAGTGGGATAGTTCGTCCAGAACGACGGCGATCCGGTCGATGCCGTGCTGCAACAGCTCGGAAGCCATCATAGTTACATTTGCGCCGGCCATGACGCCCTTCAACACGTCCTCGAAGGTGTGCACGCCGCTCGTGATGGCGAAGTCGACCGGCACCCGGCCGTACAGGATGGCCACCCAGCGGAGGGGGAGGCGGAGTTCACCCGAGGTGCTGAGCACCAGGTGGGGGCTCACCTCGAGGCGGTCGAGGTCGAAGTCGGGCTGGTAAAACCGGTTAAACATCACGAGTCCGTTCGCGCCGGCGCCGGCGAACTGGAGCGCCATGTGGGCCATCGAGCTAAAAAACGGCCCGAGCTTGACGGCGAGGGGGATCGATATCGTTTCGCGGACGGCGCGGACGATGTCCAGATACCGCGCCTCGACCTCGGCGCCGGTCTGGTCGGGGTCGGTGGGGATATAGTAGATATTAAGCTCCAGCGCCTGGGCGCCGGCCTGCTCGATCTCCTTCGCGTACCGCACCCAGCCGCCCGTCGAAATCCCGTTCAGGCTCCCAATAATGGGGATGTTCACTGCCTCGCGCGCCTTACGAATCTTCTCCAGGTACTGGTCCGGCCCGACGTGGTACGCGTCTGCCTCGGGGAAATAACTGAGCGCCTCCGCGAAGCTCTCGGACCCGTAGTCGAGGTAGTGATCGAGCCGGTGGCTCTCTTTTGTCAGCTGCTCCTCGAAGAGCGAGTGCATGACGACGGCCGACGCGCCGGCGTCCTCCAGCCGACGGATGCCGGACAGTTGTTCGGACAGCGGCGAGGCCGACGCCACGATGGGGTTTTTGAGGGTGAGGCCGAGGTAGGAAGAGGAGAGGTTCATGGTTTCAGGTTACAGGTATAAGGTTGTGTCTGGCGATTGAGATTCCGGGTTGTCACCCCGGACTTGATCCGGGGCCCAGCCGAATTGCAATCATGCTGGTTCCCGCATCAAGTGCGGGATGACATAAGCCTTTGGAACCATGGCGTGGCCCTACGTCGCGGCAATCACGACGGCCGCGGCAT
>JBGSPJ010000596.1:0-6552 GCA_041738655.1 Rhodothermales bacterium
CGCGCCGCGCCGGCCGCGAACCCGCGCAGGCGCAGGTCGTCTTCCGGCGCCTCGACATTGTCCAGATCGATCCAGCGAACAGCCATCGCCTCGTTGCGCGAAACGGTCGTCCCACTTTCCTCCCAGTTCCGGGTGTCGAGCGAGGGTCTGTCGGTCACGGCCATCGCCTGAAGCCGGCCGCCGAGGCTCAGGTTGCCGGGTGTGTCCGGGATAAACCGGTAGATGAGCCCGTCGTGGCGGTCCTCGGTCTGGTACACCACGCCACTGGTGGGTTCGATGGCGATCGCCTCGTGGTTGAAGCGGCCCATGGCTTTGAGCGGCACCGGCGGCGTGAGATGGGGCGTGGCTGAGGCCGGCACTTCGAAGTTATAGCCATGGTCTTTTTCGTTAACCTCGCCGGCGCGCTCCACGGTCTCCTCGCACGTGATCCAGCTGTTCCAGGGCGTGGGACCGCCAGCGCAGTTGCGCTGGGTGCCGGCGAGGGAGAGGTATTCACGGACGACGGTCTGCGTCCTGGTGTCGTAGACGAGCGTCGACGTTCCGCCCAGCGACGGCTTCGTGCCGAAGCCGGCGTCGTAGAGCATGGCCGGGTCGATTCGCGCGAACAGGGCGTTGTCGTGGCCGTACGCGCCGAGCCCCGGCGTGAGGTCCACCTCGTGGTTGCGCACCAGGATCGTGAGTCCGTCCGGCCCCGGAAAGGTCGCCATGCCGTCCGGCCGGGCGGGGACGACGAATCCGTCGGCCATCGGGTCCCCGGCGCGGGAGATCACCTGGTACGAAAATCCGGGGGGAAGATCGAGGACCTGCCGGGGATCGGGCGTCAGCGCGGGGTTGAAGCGCCGGGATCCGGCCGCGAAAAGGGGATCGAACAACCGGTGCAACCCCGCGAAACCCAGCGAGACGGCGCCGGCCTGGCGCAGAAAATAGCGGCGAGAGATCATGAATGGACGGGGTAGGGGTGGACGAAGAACCGGGGGAATGGTATCCTGATGCTGGGCGCGTTGCGCCGAATATACACCACCGCGCGCCTCGCTCGCATGAGAAGCGCATGAGCGTTTCCATCCATAATCAAACCATAATCCTATGCCCCGGCTCCGACCCACGGCCAGTGGCGTGATCAACAGGATGCTGCTGGCGGGCGTGCTGCTCGCATCGCCGTTCGCCGGCGCAGTGCAAGCCCAACCCGTGCCGCTCCACCGGGCCCACGCCCACAACGACTATGAACACGAGCGCCCGTTGCTCGATGCCCTGGGCCGCGGCTTTACGAGTATCGAGGTGGATGTCCATGAACAGGACGGCGCGCTTCTCGTCGGGCACGACGCGGACGATCTCACCCCCGAGCGCACGATCGAGTCGCTCTACCTCAAACCCCTCGCCGCCCGTGCGGCCGCCCAGAACGGCCGGCTCTTCGCCGACGCCACGCCCCTCCAGTTGCTGGTGGATTTTAAGACAGAGGCGGAGGTCACGTACCGCGCGCTGGAACGCATTCTATCCGGCTACCGCCATCTCCTGACGCGCTTCGAGGATGGGGCCGTGCAGCCGGGCCTGGTGACGGTGGTGGTCTCGGGCAACCGCCCGTTCGAGACGATGCAGGCGCAGCCGGTACGGTATGCGTTTTACGATGGCCGGCTCGACGACCTGGAGGCTTCTCCGCCGGCGCCGGCCTCGTTGATCCCGCTCATGAGCGCGAGCTGGCAGAGCGTCGCGCCGTTTGCCGGCGGATCCGTCCCGCCGCCCAGCGTGCGCCGGCGCATCCGCCTCATCGTGGAGGAAGCTCACGCCCAGGGGAAAAAGGTACGCTTCTGGGCGACGCCGGAGAACGAGGCCGTCTGGGTGTTTCTTTATCGCGCTGGCGTGGATTATATCAACACGGATCGCCTGGCCGAACTAGAATCGTTTTTGCGGACGCGTTGATCGCAAGTCGACACGTCCAAGTCGAGCCGTTAAACGCGCAACGCGCTAACGTTCAACGCATTCAATACAAAAACCCGAACGATAGCGTAAACACGCTCTGCTCCTTCGAGACACCGTACGTGCCGGTCAGCACAAAGGCGTCGAACATATCCGCCCACAGACCGCCACCGTACCCCGGATGCCAGAGCCGGCCGCGGGGCGAATCCGTCTCGGTCCAGACACGCCCGACATCGAAAAACCCGAGCGCTCCCAGGTTGCCCATGGCGATGTAGGTCGAGAAATCCAGCAATTTTACGCGCAGTTCGGTGTTGGCGTAGGCACTGCTGCGGCCGGCGAACCGGTTGCTCCGCCAGCCCCGCACGGTGCTGCGGCCGCCGATCGTGTTGGCTTCGTAAAACGGGAAGTCGCCAAACGTATGCGCCGCGCCGATGCGCGTGGCAAAGGTGATCTGGGGGGATAACGAGGGCGAGTAATAGAGGGACAGGGCGGAGGCGAGTTGGGTGAACGGTTTTTCGTCGCGCAGGACGCCGGCGTTCACCCGGGCATCCGTCCACCATCGCAGCCCCTGGCGCGGATTAAACGCCCGGTCGGTCTGGTCGATTTCCAGCGTCGCGCTGACGCCGGCGTGTACCTGGTCCTGGATTTCCAGATCATCCAGCCCGATCTCGGTGAAAAAATCGCCCGAGGAGTCTTCGATTTCGGTGTAGCGAAGATGGCCACCCAACAGCAGCCTGGCGCCAGGATCTCCGAATACAAACGCCGGCGCCACGGTCGCCTGTTCAAATCGCGCCTGGTAGAATCCTGCCTCCGGTTCGATTCGCGGCGTATCGTTCCCGAGCCCGAAGAAGTTGCGGATGTTGCGGGGTGAGCGAATGCTGGCTTCAAGCGCGATGTCGACGCCGTTGAGTATATCGACGAAGTGCCCCGTGTACACGACGTTGTAGGCCCCGGTTCGCGCGGCGCCATTCGCGATGAATCGGTGGCTGGCGGCGTACGGGGCTTTTCGAAAGCCATGGAGCTGCACGAGCAAGCCTCCGCCGACGTACAACCCGTCGTCGTCGTTGTAGCCGAAGTACAGCTGCGGCCGCTTCGCGTTGTACAGGAAACCGAGCGGATTATAGGCATTCACAGCGGGGTCGTCGGAGCGGACGACCCGGGTACTCGGGCCGGCCGCGGCGGCCGGCGCATTGGCCCGAGTGTCGTAGGAGATGGCCTTATCGCCGCCCAAACGCACGATCGATCGATCCTCGAACAGATCCTCACCCTCGCCGCCCACCGCGCGAATGGCGATGCCGGTCGGTACCTCGCCCGATAACACAAATCGATCGTCGCCGTCGAGCCCGTATAACACGACTTCGCTCGTCTCCCGGCGATGGAACGTGCGGCGGTACATCTCAGCCCGTTGTTCGCCCTCTTTGGTGATTTTATGGACGATGACCTCGGTGTCTTCGTCGTTCAGGCGGTAGACTTCGAACAGTTCATGCTTGTGGGTGCCGAAGAGGTCGACCCGGCGCGAGGCGATCCGGTAGTACTCCTCGGCGGCGGCCGGCAGCTGGTCGCGCCGGCGCTTTAGGGTCTCTGCGAGGGCGGCCCCGTGGAAGTCGGAAACGGATTTGGGCAGCGCGGCGATGCCGGCTTCGATGGCCTCGTCGGTGAGGCCGGCCTGGATGGCGCGGGCCTGTTCGATCCAGACGGATCGCCCGGCCGGACCGGTGAGTCGGCGGTCCTGCGGCATCCCGTTCAACGTCAGCCCCTTGAGATTGCCAAACGCGTCGGTGAAGGGCTGGAATTTCGGGTCGAACCCGATCCGGGCGAGCGTTGGCAGCACGCCGTCGAAGCGGTTAAAGGCCCAGTCGCGGTCCTTCGGGACGGGGCGGAAGAGCTTCCCCTTGCCGTCGGGGTCGTCGAATTCGGCCCAGCGCCATTGGTTCTTGTGGCGGTCCCAGTCGCTCAGGAGCATGTCGAACAGCCGCGCGCGGACGAAGGCTTCGACATCGATCCGGTTGTCGTTGTCTTCCTCGATCTCCTCATACATCTTCTCCTGACTGACGACGTCTTCCGAGCGGCCGACGTTCGGGAAGTCGGACATGTCTTCGTCCGGCCGCAATTCGAGCATCATGAGCTGGTTGCCGAAGGTCTCGCGGTAGACGCCGAGGCGCGGGTCGTCCGGGACGTAGACGAGGCGGGGCAGGGAGTGGTAGACGCCGGCCGCCTCCGCGAGCGGGGGGATGGCGAAGGCGCCGTAGGGGTGGATGGAGGCGATCTGGTCCTGCACGAGGTCGCGGGCGACGGTATTGCGGAGCGCCGGCGGGAGGGAAACCGAGGGGTCTTTGTCGATCGAGCGGAGGCCATACTCGCGCCCGTCGGCGCCGAGGAGCCGGAGGGAGAAGGTCTGCATCCCGCCGCCGCGTTTTACGGGCGTGAGCCCGCCGGCCTCGCGGCCGAGGTCAAGGTACGGCACCGTGACGGGCAACGCCCAGATGTCGCGGTTGTGGCGGCCGAGTAGCAGCTCGTACATCCCGCCTTTATTGTACTTCGGGTTTGCGGCGATCGTCCGGGTACTATCCGAGTAGTCGGGATAAACGCCGGCCTCCGACGGCACTCCGGCGTCGACAGCCTCGCGCGAGGGGCCCCGCAGTTCGGTGCGGAAGACGACGCCGTCTCCGGGCGCATCCGGTTCCGTGATTTCCATCCAGACCGAGCCGTCGGCGTAATAGCGGAGCGTGACGAAGCCGGTGTTTGCGTGCGCGAAGCCGGCCTGGCCTCCGCGGGCCACGAATTCGGGCCTGGCTCCGCCGCCACTGACGATGTAATCGTGGACAATCCCCCTGAAATACTGGAGGCTGTGTTCGTGCCCGGCGGCATAGATGAGCGACTCATGTTCACCGAACGAGCGCTCCAGCCCGTTGCGGAGGGCACGGTAGGCGGGGTGGGCGAGGTCCTGTTTGGAGCCAAATATTCGAACAAACAGGGGATACAACGACCCGACGATGGGGAGCGGGAGGTAGGCGTTTTCCCACCGGGCCGTGAGGGGGAACAGGTGGGTCTTGATCGGGAAGCGGCCGGCATGGCCGCCGTTCGACTGGATAGGGTGGTGGCCCACGACCAGGACCCGCTCGTCGCTGTACGAGGCGATGGTTTCGCTGAGCTGGAGCAAGACGTCGCCCGATTCCTCGATGTCGTAGTCGCCGGCATCGCCGGTGGGGCGTTCGTCGCCTGTGAGCCACCATTCGGTGTCGAGGGCGACCAGGGTGATATCCGGGGTGAGCTCGACCACGGCCGGCCCGGGAAACCCGTCGTCGGGCAAAAAGACATTGCCGCGGTCGAGATACGCCTCGACATACGCCTCCTGGCGATTGAGCGTCGCCAGACCGCCGGGGGAGGAGTTCCGCCAATCGTGGTTACCCGGGATAAAGACGACGCGTCCCGGATGATCGCGGACGGCATCGAGCTGCCGGCGGAGGCGCGTCTCGGCGGTGGCCCGGCCGGGGTCTGAGGAATCCGGCAGGCCGCAGCAATAGATGTTATCCCCCAGAAAGACAACAGCGCTCTGCTCGCCGGCGGCGCTCATGTGATCGACCAGCAGGGGCAGGGGATCGGCAAACCCCTCGCTGGCCGGGCTGCCGGCGTCGCCGATGAGGAATACGCGGTAGACGAGCCCCGAATCGGGCGGCAGCGGGCGGGTTTCCCAGCCGGCGTACTCCGAGGCGACATAGGGGCGGGACGCCGAGCAACTCGAAAGCAGCAGCAACAGAAGGCCGGCGCCGGCGCGGAAGACGATGGACATGATGGAGCAGCAGGTGGGTGGGTCGGGGGAGGGGCTAGCGCGATGCGAAGCGAAGGAGCGTGGCGCGACCCTCGCCCCCTTCGTTGGCGATGTAGAGGTCGCCGTTTCCAGTAAACGTCATCCCCTCCGGTTGCCGGAACAACCTCTCGGGGATGGGTACCGCGGCCAGAAGCTCGCCTTCGGGGGTCAGGACCACGACGCTTTTTAGCACCGACGAGATGAGATACACCTGACGGTTGGTCGGGTGGAGGGCGATCGCGGCCGGCTTGAAGGCGCTGGCGTCGAGCAGCGGGCCGAGCGCCGTTCGGATCGCGCGGTTGAGCGGGTGACCGTCGAGGTGGGCGATGGACTCGAGGTCGACCACAAACGCGGGCTCGGGCGCCAGCACGCCTGTCGCCAGGTCGTAGGCATACACGGCCCGTTTATCTTTTAACCCGGGGCCAGCGAACTCCTTGCAGGCGATGAGCAAACGGTTATGCGCCGCGTCGTAGGCGAGGCCTTCGGTGTCGTGGCGGGCGGAGAGGCCGGTCTTGATCGACTTCGCGTCGAACTCCTCGGCGCGCCAGTCGACGATGTGGTGGAGGGTGCCGTTGCTCTCGAGGATAAAAAGACCCTGGGGCGTGAGCTCAAGGTCCTCGTAATCGCCATCTTTTCCGAAACGCATTTCGCGAACGACCTCGCCTGTTTCGACATCGAGGAGGTACAGGCGTCCTTTTTCGTCCTGGATCGCGCCCAGATGGGCGGCATCGAGGACGGTGAGGCCAGAGATTTCGGTCAGCGAGCGAGGAAGCTCGAAGACGGCGTCCGGGCGTTCGAGATCGTAGGCCGCGGCGGGCGGCGGGGCGGCGGCC
>JBGSPJ010000616.1:0-4055 GCA_041738655.1 Rhodothermales bacterium
CCGGCGCCGCCGATGTACAGTTCGCCTGCGACGCCCATTGGCGCCGTCTGGCGGTGTTCATCCAGCACATAAAACTGGGTGTTGGCGATGGGCAGGCCGATCGAGATCGTCTGGTCCGCCGGCGCCACCCGGTGCACGGACGACCAGATGGTCGTCTCGGTCGGGCCGTACATGTTCCATACCGAGCCGCAGCGGCTGAGCAGTTCGCGGGCCAGGGCCGGCGCGAGGGCCTCGCCCCCGCACAGCGCCTTGAGGTTGGCCTTGCCTTTCCAGCCGGACTCAATGAGCATCCGCCAGGTGGCCGGCGTGGCCTGCATCATCGTGATCCGCTGTTTTTCGATCGCCTCGGCCAGCTGCCGGCCGTCCATCGACTGTTCTTTGGACAGGATGACAAGCGTGGCGCCGGCGATGATCGGCAGGTACAGCTCAAGAGCGGCAATGTCGAAGCTGAGCGTCGTGACGTTGAGCATCACGTCGCTATCGACGATGCCGGGTTCGTCCTGCATAGCGCTGAGCAGGTTGACCAGCGCGCGGTGCGTGATCTCGACGCCTTTCGGTTTGCCCGTCGAGCCCGAGGTGTAGATGATGTAGGCGAGGTGATCGCCGGTGAGGTCGACCTTCGGCTTGTTCTTCGAGCGCTTGTTGATCTTCCCCCACTCGGCGTCCATGCTCACCACCGTGAGCCCTTTGTCGAAGGAAGCGGCGTCCAGTTGTTCGAGGAGGGCGTTCTCGGTGAGGAGGACGGCCATGCCCGAGTCCTGGATCATGTGCATCAGGCGGGAAGCCGGGTAGGCGGGGTCGAGCGGGACGTAGGCGCCGCCGGCCTTGAGGATGCCGAGCAGGGCGACGACCATGCCGGCGGAGCGATCCATATGGACGCCCACGACGGTTTCGGGTCCGACATTCATGCCCTGGAGGAAGCGAGCGAACTGGTTCGCGTATTCATCCAGTTCCTGGTACGTGAGCGCGGTATCGGCGAAGCGTACGGCCACCTTTTCGGGCGTGACGACGGCCTGCGCCTCGAACAGCTCGTGGAAGGCCGTGGCGGTGGGCAGCTCGGCGAGGGCCGCGTTGCGCTGGGCCTCGTAGAGGTGCTGCTCGTCCGGCGAAGCCATGCGGAGCTGCGCGATCGGCATGTCGGCGTCGCGGGCGATGCTGAGGATCAGGCTTTCGAAGTAGCTGATCCAGCGGTGCATCGTCGAGGCGTCGAAGAGGTCGGCGTTGTAGTCGAGGTCCACCACAAACCCGCTCTTCATCTCGTTGAGATTAAAGAAAAGGTCGAACGTGACGGCATGGCGCGGGGCCTGCTGGATCTCGACGGTCAGGTTGTGGAGGGCGACGCCGCGGTCGTCGCGGTCGAGGTTGAACTGGACCTCCGCGATGGGCAGCCGGCCCGGGTGGCGGGGCAGCGTCATGCGCTGGAGGATGCCGCCCAGGGTGCAGCCGTTGTGCTCGAAGGCATCGAGCACGGTGGTCGTCATGTGTTTGAGGAACTGGCGGGCGGAGAGGTCGCCGGCGAGCTTCGTGCGCAGCGGCAGCAGGTTCACGCAGTGGCCGACGAGGTGGTCTTCCCCGTAGTTCAGCTGGCCGGCCGTGGGCATGGCCACGACGACCTCATCCTGCCCCGAAAGCCGGGCCATGAGGATGTTGAACACGCCCATCGTGAGACTGAAGAGGCTCACCTGGAGGTCGGCCGCGATCTTCTTCGCGGCGACATAGACCGACGGGTCGAACACATGGTGCACGGTGGCGCCGCGGGACGACTTAAACGCTGGCCGGGGCCGGTCCGTCGGCAGCTGGAGCGGCTGCGGCGGGGGCGTGAACTGCTCCACCCAGTACGCGTAGCTCTCCTCGAGGTCTTCGCTCGTACGCTGCTCGAGTTCCTCCCGCACGTAGTCGCTGAAGGCGCCGGCTTCGGGGGCCGCGAACGCTTCGCCGCGGACGGAGGCGCTGTAGCGCTTGCCGATCTCCTGGATCAAGACGGACCACGACCAGCCGTCGCACACGATGTGGTGGGCGGCGAAGAGCAGGCGGTGCTCCTGGTCGCTCATCCGCAGGATGTCGGCGCGGACGAGCGGGCCCTTTTCGAGGTCGAACGGCGATGTGGCGTTGCGGGCCAGCGCGGCTTCGAAGGCGCGCTCGCGCTCCTCTTCGCGTTTCGCGCTGACATCGTGGAGGGGGATGTCGATCGGCGCCGGCGAGGCGACGTGCTGGTGCTGTCCGTCCCGGCTGAAGCGCAGGTGCAGCGCCTCGTGCCGGCTGAAGGTCGTGTTGATCGCGTCGCGGAGGCGGGCGACGTCCAGCGCGCCCTTCAGGCGGACGTAAAACGGTTCGTTAAACGCGCAGGAGGCTTCGGGGCCGATCTGCGTGGCGAGCCAGACTTCCGTCTGGGATTCGGTGAGGGCGAAGGTTTTCGCTGCGCCGACTGAAGCTTCAGCCGGCGCGACGGCTTCCTTTGGTGATCCCACGCCCACCTTGAGTTCGATGGTGCCAGGCTCCGGTAGGAAGCCGCCCTCCTGCAGCTCGATGATGCTCTCCTTGAGTGCCCTGATGATCCGTTCCTCGTCCTCGGCCGAGTGGGCGGTGGAGAGGAAGCAGTTGTCCAGGAAGCCGCGGGTGAAGATGCCTTTGTCGAGCAGGTGGAAGTACAACATGTCGATGTACTCCATGTCCTGCGCGTACGAGAACCGGAAGAGGGAGGAATACTGGAGGAGGCGAACCGGGACGCCGCGTTCGTCGAGGAACGCGTTGACGTTGTCGACGAGGCGTTTGGTGCGCAGGGTCAGGTTTTCCTGGAGGGACGGGCCCTCGGCCTTCACCTTGTCCAGCACCGCCTTGGCGGCGGCGAGGGCGAGGGGATGGCGGACGAAGGTGCCGGCGAAAAACGTCATGTCCGCCTCGGGCACCGAGTTGTCGCCGTAGTTCCACATCCCGCTGTCGAGGCCGTCCATCAGGCGGGAGACGCCGGCGAGGGCGCCCATGGGCATGCCGCCGCCGATGATCTTGCCGTAGGTGGCCATATCGCCCTTCACCCCGAACCACTGCTGAGCGCCGCCCATCGAGGCGCGGAAGCCCGAGATCACCTCGTCGAATACGAGGGGGATGTCCAGCTCGGTGGCAAGGTCCCGCAGCTTGTGCAGGAATTCGCGGGGCTGGAGGTCCGGCTTGGAGCTTTGCACGGGCTCGACGAGGACCATCGCGATCTCATCCTGCCGTTCGCGGACGACATCGAGGGCGCGGGGATCGCTGTAGTCGAGCACGATGCAATCCTCCGCCACGCTCCAGGGCACACCCGGGGCGGCGGGGATGGCGCCTTCCTGGCCGTTCGGCCGGGGGCGGGCAAGCACCTGGTCGAAGTTGCCGTGGTAGGCGCCGGAGAAGAAGATGAACTTGGTCTTGCCGGTGTAGAGGCGCGAGAGGCGGATGGCCGCCATGACGGCCTCGGAGCCGGTGTTGCAGAAGGTGGCGCGTTCGAAGCCGGTGAGTTCGCAGAGCGTTTGGGCGACCTCGCCGGCGAGCGGGGACTGTGGCCCGAGTTCGACACCCAGCTGGAGCTGCTCGGCAACAGCGTCGGTGATGAAGTCCGGCGAATGACCAAACAGATTCAACCCGAAGCCCATCGCGATGTCGATGTACTCGTTCCCGTCGATATCCCACACCTTCGAGCCTTTGGAGCGGACGGTGGTGATCTGGTAGACCATCTCCTTCCACATGAGCCGGAAGCCGGCGATGCCGCGCGGGTCGGCGAAGCAGTGGCGGTAGGTCTGCGCGAGACGCTTGGACTCGGCGGTCTTTTTTGTCAGTCGTTCGATGAGGGCATCGAGGTGCTGCTGCTGGCGCGGAGTGAGGCCGCCGTCTTTGCCCTTCTGGATCGGCTTGTAGGGGCCGAACCGCTTGCGCATGAGCGCTTCGTCGACGGTTTCGCGTTTTTCACCCTTACCCTTTTTCTGTACCGGCTGGGCTGGCTCGACTGGCATCGAAACGGCGGGAGTGGCCGGCGCTTCGGCTGGAGCCGCCAGCGCCAGAGCCTGCGGCGTGGGCGTCGGCAGGGAGAC
>JBGSPJ010000643.1:0-3188 GCA_041738655.1 Rhodothermales bacterium
CAATGGGCCCCGAGCATTTCATTGAATCCGAACGAACGCCGTGCAGACCACCATACAGCAAGTCAACCCTGTCGAATTCGAACTCGTCATCGATGCGACGGCGCAGGAACTCGCCCCCCATGTGGACAACGAGCTCCGCAAGCAGCGTCATCGCGTGCAGGTGAAAGGCTTCCGTCCTGGCAAAGTGCCCATCTCGATGCTCAAAAAGCTCTACGGCGAGTCGCTCGTCATGGAGGTCATCGAGAAATTTATCCAGGATGCGTTCCAGGACGAGGTCGTTGAACCCGGCGCCCACAAGGTGATCGGCGCGCCGGAACTGACGACGCTGAAGTACGAGCTCGACAGCGATCTGCACGCGGTGCTGAGCTTCGGCGTTCGTCCCGAAATTACCCTGGCGGACCTCGCCGGCGAGCGTATCTTGAAGCTGAAGCACACCATCAAGGACGATGAGGTCGAGACCCGGCTCAAAGCCCTCCGCCTCGAACACGCCGAACTCGACGAACCGTCCGACGACCGCGCCATCGAAGGGGATGATTATGTGGTGATCGATATGCAGCCGCTCGACCGGGCCACGGGCGCGCCGGTCATTGGCTCCCGCGACGAGGACCTGTCGTTTTTCCTGGATGACGAGCGGCTCCGCGAGCCGCTTCGCGAGGCGTTGCTGGGCCAGAAGGCCGGCGCGAGCTTCCGGGTGGAACTGCCCGCCGAGGGCGACGAAGCGGACGATGCGGATGCGCCGGCGACGCCGCTGCTTGTCGGCCCATCCGGCGAAGACCTGGGCGCCAAAAAGACCGATCCGTACCAGGTGACGGTGAAGTCCGTCCAGCGCCGGAATCTGCCGGAACTCGACGAGGCGTTCATCAAGAAGGCCTCGAACGAACAGGCGTCCACTGAAGGCGAACTCCGCGCCCACATCGAAAAGCAGATCGCTATCAGCTGGGAGCGCCAGTCCCGCGAGTTGCTCGAAGGCGAGATCGTCATGCGGATGCTCGAATTACACGACATCCCGGTGCCCTCCTCGGCCGTCGACATCTTCATCGGCTCGTATCTGGAAGACCTGAAGCGCCGCAACGAAGGCCGGCTGCCCGAAGGGCTCGACACCGCCCGCTTCGCGGAAGCCAGCCGGCCGGAAGCGACCCGCCAGGCCCGCTGGATGCTGCTCCGCGAAGAGATCATCGAACAGGAGAAACTCGCGGTGACCGAGGAGGACATGACCGCCCACTACGTGGAGATGGCCGGCGGCGACGAAGCCCTCGCCGTCAGCTTCCGAAAGTACTACAAGGCGGCCGGCATGGACAAAAACCTCGATCAGCAGCTGCTGAGCAAAAAGGTGGTCGATGTACTTATGGCGCGCTTCATCATCGAGGAACTGGAGGCGGATGCGTACGGCGAAGCCCTCAAGGCCCGCGACGCGAACAAAAAAGAAGAAGCCGCCTGAGCGTATCCGGCCCGGAAGCGTGGGGCCGGCGGAATTTATCTCGTCGGTTCCTAGAACGGAGTTTCGCGACGGGCGTATGGACCCAGAAGGCTCGATGCCGCGCGCAAAAATGCCGGCGCCGCTTTGAAATGCCTTAAGATGGACGATGTATGTTCTGAGCGTTCGATGGAGACGTGCGGTTGTCGTACCTCCAGTGTCGTGCGTGGCGGACGTGAGCCATTTCCCTTCAACCGCAGTTTCAATCGCTGTCTCTAGCGCAGTACGTCATATGGTCGAAGATTTTCTCAAATTCACGAAGAGCCTCACCCTTCCCGGCGAAATTTATAGCCGTCCGTCCCGCGAACAGCCATTCAGTGGGCTCGTTCCGATGGTCGTGGAGCAGACGTCGCGCGGCGAACGCGCCTACGATATCTTCAGCCGGCTGATGAAGGACCGTATCGTCCTCCTCGGTACGCCGATCAACGATCAGATCGCCAACCTGGCCGTCGCCCAGCTGCTTTACCTCGCCAGCGAGGATCCGGATCGCGACATCAACATGTACGTCAACTCGCCCGGCGGCGTCGTCTACAGCGGCCTGGCGATTTACGACACGATGCAGTTCGTCAACTGCCACGTCGCCACGATCTGCGTCGGCCTCGCCGCGTCGATGGGCTCCGTATTGCTGGCCGCCGGCTCCAAAGGCCGCCGCGCCGCGCTCCCGAACTCGCGCATCATGCTCCACCAGCCCTCCGGCGGCAGCCAGGGCACCGCGGCGGACATCGAGATCCAGGCCCGCGAAATCCTGTGGCTCAAACAGCGCCTCTACGAAATCCTCGCCGAACACTCGGGCAAAACGGTCGACCAGCTCAAGGAAGACTCCGAGCGCGACTACTGGATGAGCGCCGCCGAAGCCAAAAACTACGGCCTCATCGACAACGTCCTCGAAGCGAGCAAGACGAAAGGGATGGGCGGGAAGAACGGGAAAGAATAAGGCAAAAGGTAAAAGGCAAAAGGGAAAAGGCAAAGGATATTGGGGCGCTGTATACGGCGACCATTTTGCCTTTTTCATTTTGCCTTTTCCCTTCCCCTCTGGTCCATCGTCACGGCCCCGACGATGATGGCGCCGATGATGATTTCCTGGACGAAGTTCGGGACGCCGAGCATGTTGCAGCCGTTGCGCAGCACGGCCATGATGAGCGCGCCGATAACGGATCCTATGGCGCTGCCCTCCCCGCCATTGAGCGATCCTCCCCCGATGACAACCGCCGCGATGATGTCCAGCTCCAGCCCGACGGCCGCGGTGGGGTCGCCGACGGTCAGGTAGCTGTATTGCAGCACGCCGGCGATGCCAGTGAACAGGCCGCAGAGGGTATAGACAGCCACCTTGTACCGGTCCACCGCGATCCCGCAGAGTCGAGCCGTCTGCTCATTCGAGCCGATGGCAACTACGTAGCGGCCGAGAAGCGTCCGGTTCAGCACAAGCGAGGAGGCGAGGAGGGCGGCCAGCCCGATCCAGATGCCCGGAGCAAAAACCATCCACGCGGGGTCCGGGTCGATCATCATCAGCCCGTTCAGCGCGTTTGCGGGCGTCGTGACCGTCTGTTCCTGTCCGGTCCACTTGGCCACCCCGCGCACGATCTGCATCGACCCGAGAGTGACGATAAACGGGACCACCCGGAAACGGGTGATGAATACGCCGTTGAACCACCCGGCCAACCCGCACACGAGCACGCCGGCCCCCGCGGCCAGCAGCACCCGGGCGGCCCCGGGC
>JBGSPJ010000655.1:0-2561 GCA_041738655.1 Rhodothermales bacterium
TTGTTGCAAACCCAAACCTACGCCTTCCGGCCCTCTCTTCTATGTTTTTGCGGTTTATGGGCCAGAAAAACCTGGCCACCAAACCACTGTTTATGTTGCAGTTACGTGGTTGTCAACCTGGAAAAGTGTCCAGTAGTGAGACCATGACGTCCTTCTTGCCCAATTGCCGAGATATCCCATGCTTGCGCGCTCGAACGTTCGACTGTGGTTGGTTGACGATGAAGCGAAATACGCCGACCACTTTCGTCAACTGGCGAGTCAATTCGCCGGCATCACGTGTCATCGCGTGTTCACCTCCATCGAACTCGCCGTTGCGGCACTCGATATGTTGCCGGAGCGGCCGGACATCCTGCTGGTCGATATCCAACTCCCGGATGGGATGAATGGCCTCGAAGGGCTACGGCCGTTGAAAGAGCGACTTCCAGAGACGCCCATCATGATGTATACCATTCAAGATTCGGCCGAAGCCATTTTTGAGGCGCTTCGAAATGGGGCCTCGGGCTACATCAGTAAGCGGGTGCGCATGGAGGAACTTGCAGCGTCGATTCGCCAGGGAGTCGATGGCGCCCTCCTGTTCGAGCCAGAAGTGGCTCGCAAAGTACTTGGCTTTTTCCGCCGGCAAACCCCTACGGCCGCGGACTACGACCTGACGAATCGGCAAATCGAAGTGTTGAAATTGCTCTGCGAAGGCCTCGCGCAAAAGGAAATCGGAGATCGGCTGAGTGTCTCGCAACGAACGGTGGATAACCACCTGCGTGCCATCTACTTCAAGCTGCACGTACACTCGGGTATTGAGGCGGTGGTTAAAGCCTTTAAAGAGGGACTATTTGACTGAGGTCTAGCATACAGATCAACTCTCCTGACATCCAGTGTTGTTGGGTGGCAATGAGTATTCTGATTCCTGCCAGCCAATTACTTACGGAGTCCTGGTGTCGGCAGACTCGGTTCACCGGGTCATGAACTCCTTAAAAAACACCACGGCGAGGTGCTGGAGGGCTTTCCGGTCGTGGCCGGCACCAGGGATCAGCACGAAGCGGACGTTGGCGCCGGCCCGCCCGTACTGGGTCTCGGCCTCTTTCCAGCGCGCGAGCGGATCGGGGCCAAACAGCCGGTCCACCTGGGCCGCGGCCGTTTCGTCCCACCCGTCACGAAAATCAACCGAGTCGTTGTCGTCCAAATCCCCCATATAAATCAGCTGCGGCAGCGCCCGGTAGGCGATAGAGTCGAACGGGGCGCCGGTGAGGGCCTCGAGGTCAGCGATGCCGGCCGGGTAAGGAAGCGGCTCACCGCCCACCTCAGCCACCGGGGCGATCGGCCAGCCTCCCGGCGAGCCGGCGGCTACGGCGAGCACCCGATCGGGATGGAGTGCGGCGAACCGGTTGGCGAACATCCCGCTGGCCGAGAAGCCCTGGAGCAAGACCTTTTCGTTCACGAGTCGACCTTCCGTCGCGAGCACCGCACGAGCGTGATCGATCATAGCGATCAACTGCAGGTCGAGCCGGCGCAGATCCACCCGCCCGGTCGTGAACACGTCCCGGTCTAGGGCGTGGGTGTAGATGTGCCAGTCCTCGCCAGGACGCACGAACGCCGGCACCAGCAATGCCACACCGAGTTCGTCGGCGATGCGTTTCCGCTCGAACCCCATCATCCAGGCGTCGCGGATGTGCACGGACGGGTCATCCGAGTTGGTGCCGGAATTGTTGGGTTGGACGAGCAGGGTGAGTGGGGATTGGACGTTCGAGGGGACGTACAGGAAGAAGTTGGCATGATAACCGGCGGCCGGGTCCGCGGGATGCCGATCGACACGGAGTGCGTATGGGCCGAAAAAGATCGCCGCGGCGGCGATGATGACCACGACAAAGCCTGCAAGGGTTTTGAAGGCGGTTTTCATTGTACCTGATCGGGCCCCCGCCGCTTGTTCCAGTCCGCCCAGCCGATAGCCAGCAAGATCGTGATTAGCGCCACGCTGTATTCGGCGCCATTCCGACCGCCGCCTACCACAAACCATCCCTCGGGTGCGTGAACCATGGCGATGCCAGCGGCCAGTTCGATCGAAAACAGCAGTGCGATCGGTGTGATCAACCATCCTATTGCCAGCACGGGCGCGCCCATGATCTCGAACAGCGTGATGCCCCAGGCGATGGCCGGCCCCATCGGGATCTGTTGCGTCGTCAGGTATTCGCCGAAGGGAGCGACGCCGCCGGCGAGGAGGCGATACAGTCCATGAATAAAAAGCAGGCCTGCGACGACGATGCGCAGTGCGGTCAGCGATTGGCGAAAGCTTGAATCGGGGGTGGTCATAGCGTATGAACGGGCAGACGGTGGTGGTTCTCACTGGACGATGTCCGAAATGAAAGGTTGCCTGCACCTGTGGGCACAAAAAAACCCCGACACCCATTCCGGGCATCGGGGTTTTGGTATCCGACGGTATCAGCGGGGGTCGATCTGAGATCGACCCCTACTTCTTTTCCTCCTCGTCGTCGACGACTTCGTAATCGACGTCTTTCACCTCTTCACCGGGGGCGCCTGGCTCGCTGGCCGGGGCGCCGTTGGCGGCGGCT
>JBGSPJ010000704.1:0-9435 GCA_041738655.1 Rhodothermales bacterium
GCGTCGTACCCCTGGGAGGTCGTCCGCGGCAGCTGGTCCGGCGCGAAGTTCGACCTCGTCCCGCCCGACAACAACATGTCCCGCGTTGCGGCCGAGGGATGGCTGCATTACGACACGGCCAGCGCGCTTTTCCAGCGGGCCGGCCTGGACCTCGAGGCCGAAAAAGCCCGCGCCCGGACGCGCGGCTTTACAGCCATCCCGCTCCGCCTGTCGGCCTCGGTCGAGATCGTCAACACCATCCGGCGGTCCGAGTCCCGCAACGTCATGGCCCTCCTGCCCGGCCGAACCCGGCCCGACGAGTATGTGGTGTACATGGCGCACTGGGACCACTTCGGGATCGACCCGAACCTGGTCGGGGACCAGATCTACAACGGCGCCGTCGACAACGCCACGGGCACCGCCGGCTTGCTCGCCCTTGCCGGGGCCTTCGCCGCCCTGCCCGAGCGCCCCGACCGATCGGTGGCCTTCCTCGCCGTTACCGCCGAGGAGCAGGGCCTGCTCGGCGGCCGGCATTACACCGAAAATCCCATCTACCCAACCGCCAACACGGTCGCGGCCATCAACCTGGATGTGCTCAACACCGCCGGCCCCACAAACGACGTCACAGTCGTGGGCTATGGCAATTCGGAGCTGGATGGCTATGTGGAGCAGGCCGCCACCGAACAGAGCCGCGTTGTCCGCCCCGACCCCGAACCCGAAAAGGGATTCTTCTTTCGGTCGGATCACTTCAGCTTCGCCAAGAAGGGAGTGCCGGCGTTGTATGTGGACCCCGGCATCGACGATGCCGCCCGCGGTGAGGAGTACGGCCTGGCGGCCCGGGCCGACTACACGGCCAACCGCTACCACAAACCCGCCGACGAGTACGACCCGTCGTGGGACCTGCGCGGCGCGCGACAGGACCTACAGCTGCTCTTCACCGTCGGCTACCGCCTCGCGGCGTCCGACCGGTGGCCAGCGTGGAACGAGGGCACCGCGTTCAAAGCCACCCGCGAAGCCGAGCGCCCCCCGACGCCCTGATGCCGCTCACCTTGCTTCCCGAACCCATGGCCGTATGCCGGCTCCCGGCGGATGCCCCGGTGCCTGCTGGTCTTCTGGACGCCGGGTTTTGCAGCGTCACACGAACCGCGGAAGAGCTGTCGATCGTGTTACCCGCCGATCGCGCACGGGCCGGCTGGAAAACAGAAACTGGCTGGCGGATGCTCCAGGTGGCCGGGCCATTGGATTTTGAGCTGACCGGCATCGTCGCCGGCCTCACGACCCCCCTCGCCGAAGCCGGCCTGCCGGTGTTTGTCGTCTCCACCTTCGATACCGACTACCTGCTCGTCCGCTCCGACCGGCTTGACGCGGCCATCGAGGCGTTGCGGGAAGCAGGACATGTGGTAGGACCATTAAAGAGTACAGATTAACCGATGACAGATTGGGAATTTGTACTTTTTAATCGGTCAATCTGTAATTCTTACCGAGACCACGGCGGGACGACGTCGTTCATCCGGGCGTAGGCGATGAGCTGGCCCATGTGCTCGCTGAGGTGGGACTGCAGCTGGAAGAGCACGTCCCATTTCTGGGTGGATTGTCCATAGAGCGTCGTGGCGGTCGCCAGTTCCTCGGCGGTGATGGATTCCGCCAGGGACTGCGTGAAGGCGATCGAGGACCGGAGCGTCTCGAGCACCGCTTCTTTACCCGTGATGGCCTCGATGGCGTCCATGTCCACACCCGTTGGGAGCGAGGCGCCCATGTTCTCGACCGGGTACATGTAGTTATAATGCGCGATGTGCATATAAACGTGCTCCATCGTCATCGTGCCTTCGCCCGGGCTCCAGGAAAACAATTCCGCCGGCGTGGCCTCCGCGAGCGCGACGAGCCGCTCGGCCGAGTAGTTGAATTTTGGCAGGAATGCCTCGGCAAAATGAGCGGGCGCCTGCTGCGCGTGCGCGATAGCCGGCGCGATGAGGAATAACGCAAGAAGGAGTGGGCGGTACGATAGGTTCATGGCGGTCAATCAAGATGGGGAGGGCAAAAGGAGGGACAGCTGTGCTACGCCCGAAGCGCTTGAACGATTCCGATACTGCACCCTCCCATAAAGCCGATGGCGGAAAAGACGATAATCGAGAGGCTGGCGGTGGCTCGGATCGCCGCCGGATGCCGTACGACGAGGCACTGTTTTTGCTGGCTTTTCGGCACTCGATGGCTGTGCATTTTTAAGTAATCAGGAACATTTTAGGCGGTTAACCATCAAGAGGCGAAGATAGCGCCTCCCTTGAAACCGTTCTCGGCAACGCGTCCTGCGTATATTATGGCCGGCCGATCCTAGTGTCACCACTCGTGTCGCCACCTCCTGCTCTGTCACGAAAGATGAAATAACGCCCGTTCTCTGAACGGCAATAGATTCGTAGCGAACATAGGCCATGGAGAGCTCCCCTTTTCCCCCAACCGCTAAGCCCCAATAGCGCACAGGTAGTTCGCGCGCAGGCCATGGAAGAACATCCTATAACTTCCGTACTGAAGTTTTTTTTCCTGTCGCTGCTGGCGTTGGTCGCGCTTGTTTCCACGGGTTTGCTCTACCGTATGTACGAGCAAAACCGGGTAGCGGAGTTGACCAAGATCACGACGCCTGGAGGCATCGATCTGCTCGGAAACCTACCGCTTGGCGGCCAGGAGCAGTGGGTGTTGATTCGCGGCCAGAGGCAAACCAATCCCGTACTGTTGTATCTGCACGGCGGACCGGGGTCGTTTGTCATCCCGCGTGCGCGCGATTTCGGGCTGAAGCTCGAGGAAGATTTTGTCGTCGTTTACTGGGATCAACTCGGCTCCGGCAAATCCTACCGCCCTGGACTGACGCCCAATGAAATGCATGTCGAGCGGTTCGTCAGCGACACCAAGGAGTTGGTGGACGTTTTGAAGCGCCGGTTCAATGTGCCAAAAATCTACCTCGCCGGCAATTCGTGGGGATCAGCGCTGGGCATGATGGTAGCCGAGCGATACCCCGAATCGTTTTATGCGGTCATCGGCACGGGACAACTCGTGAACACCGCCCGAGCCGAGGCGCTGTCCTACGAGTTCACGCTACGCGAGGCGCGCAACACCAACAACCGCGAGGCGCTGCGAGAACTCAACGAAATGGGCCCCCCACCATGGAACTACCAGACGATGAACAAGCAGCGCAAGTGGCTGCGTCGGTTCGGCGGGACGATCTACGAGGAGCGGGAGGCGGCCGGCAGCTTTTTGTCCGACTTCATGGGCAAAATGCTGCTCAGCCCGGAGTATACGCTGCTTGAGATCCTCGAAATCAGCGCGGACCCAAACTTCGCGGTACGCAACCTGTGGAGTGATCTTGGAGAGATCAACTTGTTTGAGTCCGTGCCACGCATCCAGGTCCCGGTGTATTTCATCGCTGGCCGGCACGACTTCAACACGCCGTCCGAGTTGGTTAAAAAATACTTCGAACAGCTCGAGGCGCCGGCGGGTAAACACATCATCTGGTTCGAGGATGCGGCCCACATGCCAGAGTTCGAAAAGCCCGATCAGTTCCACCGCGTGCTGGTAGACTCGGTCCTGGCGCAGACGTATCCCCACTACGCCTTCACCCCCTGACGCACCGACCGCCGGCGGATGCTTACCTCCATGTAACGCAACGCCCATGCCTCCCGACTTCTTCGGCGGCTCGCTCACGGCCCTGATCGGCGTTCTCGCCTCACTTTCGCTGTCGATCTACCTGGCTATCGAGTATATCTTTCCGATGGCCCGGAAAGCCATAAACGCCAACCGTGTCTCCTCCGAGGAGCGTGCGGCCGAACTGGTCGACCGTTACCTGCGGGAAGAACTCGAATTGGATCGGGTGAAACGCGACGCCTCCATGCGCGCGCCGCAGATCCGGATGTTGCGCGTCGGACAAACGCCGGCTGAAACCAACTGCCTCTTCATCAACGACGGCGGCACTGCCAGCGAACTCGACATCACCCCCATTGGCCCGTTCAGCGCCACGATCCACCCCCAAGATGCCCTCAAATCCGGCGAAACCGGCCGCATCGTCCTCCGCCACGCGCAGACCTCGCTCCTCCTGATGCAGTTCCGCCTTTCCTACCTCGACCCCTACGCGCAGCGCATCACACGCATTTACGCCTACTCCGAGCGAGAATCACGGTTTAAGGAAATCTGACCCTACTCCACTCTGGCCACGAGGACGCCGCCCTCCCCTCGAACCCGGATCGCCACTGGCGCCTCGTCGATCCGCAGCGCGTGCTCGACATCCTCCCAGTGTAGGTACGGTTTTGACGGGTCGCGGAATTTGTCGGTTTCGTTGCCGGAAAGGACCAGCGAACGGACGGCCTCGCGGTCCGGCTGCCGGCCCTCCAATAGCGCTCGCAGATACAGCGCGCACTGCTCATCCTCATCCGCTCGGAATCTCCCCTGGTACCCCATGGCAACCAGCGTGACAAGCGGTGGCGCCATGGCGATGATCGCATCCGCCGTCGCCCGTGCGTTGATCAATGCGGCGGCAAAGATGGCCTCCGCGTTCGCGGCGACGGTCGTCACGCCCACGGTGCCGGCGCGCGTGGTTTGGATGAGCGTCTTCCCCGCGATGTCGGCGTCCCACAACTCGTGCGGCGAATTGCCAAAATCGAAGCCGACCGGCATCTTGCCATCCACCTCCCCCACACAGATCGACCGCATCCCCCGTTCCCGGAGCACCAGTGCCTCGGGCGGCTCCGCCACCATCACGATCCGATCCACCCCCCGCGTAAAGGCCACGGACGCCGTGGTGAAGGCGCGAAATACATCGATGACCACTACGACTCCCGACGCGCGACGCGCACCATCGAGAAGGCTTTCAATCCGGATTTCCATAGGGTGGTTGCAGGTTGCAGGTTGGCAGGTTTGATCCTGAATGAAGCCGCAACGGCCGGCCGCCTCCCGTGTTTCCTATACCCCATGACCACGAGCGAAGCGAGCCTCCTGACCGCGGCCAGAGGCCGCCCCACAACGCGTGAAGCGAACCTCATGGCCGCGGCCGAAGGCCGCTCTAGTTCAGATCCCGACGGGGCAGTCCACGTTCTGAAGCGACGCGTCCCAGCAGGCTTCTTCGCCGTTGTTGTAGTCGTACGCCGTGACGGAGCCCTCGTTGGTTTCCGTATTCCAACGCATGATGTGACGCTTGGCCGGATCGGGCTCCGTGACATCGAGCGTGAACCAGATGCCTTCCTGCCGATAAGTAGCCTTCAGCCCGCCAACCTCGGGCACGTCAGCCGGGATGGCAAAACGGATGGTGCTGTCCGTCGCTTCATCGACGATTTCGTACGTGCCGTTTAGCACACGCAACGATCCTTGCTCTGTCGGATAGCTGATCCCGAAGGTACCCTCGTTCGTGTCCAGACCCGTGCGAGCTTCGTAGAGCAGGAAGTCGGTGAACCGCAGATCGTTCCGTTCGTCATAACCCGAGACTTCCATCGCCCATGCGACGGCGTTGCCGTCGGGCGTCGCGGTCAACTTAAAGCCATCCTTCTGTCCGTTCACGAGCGTGTCGGCGGCCCACACAAAGGCTTCGCCATCCCAGGTCGGCTCGACCGTCTGGGCCGCGGCTGTAACCTGCGCCGGCACGTACAGGACGCTGTAAATGCCCGTATTCACAACGAGCACCCGGATCGCGGCGGATAAAAAGTTGGTACCCTGGGCGCCCTCCTTGGCGGCGCCGGCGTCGAACAGACTCAGATCCATGCTGAACGCCGCTTCGGGCAACGCCTCGGGAGCGACGGGTTCGGGTTGCGATTCCACGGTGTCGCATGCGGCGACGAAGAGGAGCAAAGCAGCAAGAAGGGCAAAGCGGAACGAAGTGATATAGGTTTTCATTGGCGTAGTGATAATGATCTGGTTGATCGTGTAGGATCGGAGTCGCGCTCCAATTCCTGTTCTCATTCTCCAATGCGCGGAAGCGAAACGAAACTACCCTGGATCGGTATCGAAGCCGTGGCGTAGATTCGACGCCACCCTCCTCGCGACATCATGAGCGATAACTGGACACGCATCAGAACCCTCTTCCGGGCGGCGAGCGAGCTGGAACCCTCCGAATGGGAGCGGTACCTCGCCACAGCCTGCCCGGATGACGCCGGCGTGCGCGACCGCGTGCTGCAGTTGCTGCGCGAGCAGGACCGCGACGACGCTTTTCTGGAGACTCCAGCCGTCGTCGCGGCAGAAAACAGCGACCTGCCCGAGGGCCGGCGAATCGGCCCCTACGAGGTGGTCCGGGTGATTGCTCGCGGCGGCATGGGTGTCGTCTATCAGGCGCGCGACGTACGACTCGACAAGGTCGTCGCTCTCAAAACAATGACCCCGCAGCTGGCGCGAAACCCCGCGGTACGCCAGCGCTTCGAACAGGAGGCGCGCACACTTGCCCGGCTCGAAGACCCCCACGTGGTGCGCATCCATGCCCTGCAGGATGAGGGGGCCGATACGTATATCGTCATGGAATACGTCCAGGGCCCCACCCTGGCCGAGTACCTCCGCAAGCGGGGACGGCTCACACCGAAGGAAACGCTATTCCTTGGCCGGCAACTGCTTTCCGCCCTGAGCAAAGCCCACCGGATGGACATCGTCCACCGCGACCTCAAGCCGGCCAACGTCATGCTCGCCCGCGACGACGAGGGCCGGCCGCTCGTCAAGGTGCTGGACTTTGGCATCGCCAAGCAGCTGGGTGGTTCCACGCAAACGATGACACACGGCACCATCGGCACGCTGTTGTACATGGCGCCCGAACAGGTCCGCGGCGCCCGCGACATCGATGGCCGGGCGGACCTCTACGCGCTGGGTGTCATGCTTTATCAGATGCTCGCCGGCGAACCGCCCTACGACCGACGCTCCGACGAATACACCCTCCGCCGCCAGATCGTCGAGGGCCCGATCGCGTCGCTCCATGCCCGGTTTCCAGAAATCCCGGCACCCCTCTCCGCCATCGTCGATCGCGCGCTCGCCAAAAGCCCCGACGACCGATTCGCCTCGGCCGACGAAATGCTGCGTGCCATCCAGGCCCTCGACCAGCCCCGGCGCGAGCTCCCCCCGCCCGCCCTACAACCGTCTCCGTCTCTGCCGCCTGCCCGCCGCAAACCCCTCGTATGGGGGGGCGCCCTAGCCTCCTTGAGCGTCATCGCCGGCCTGGTCTATTTCCTCAACCGCCCGCCCGCGCCTCCGAACACTTCGGCGTCGCTCCCGCTCGCCGCCGACACCTCGCAGGTGCCCGCCTCACCATCCGCCTTCGATCCGCCGGCCGATTCTTCCGACAACGCCCTCGCCATCTCACTGCCCACTCCGTCCGACACCCCGGCAGAACAGGCCCCGGCCCCACGCGAACCGGTCCCGAAGCCGGCCTCGGACCCCGGTCCTAGCCTTATCGAGCCAGGCCCTTCGACCGATACGTCCGCTCCGGCGGCGGATTCCATCGAAACGACACCGCCCGTTTCCCAACCGTCCATGCTCCGGCTCGCGTTCAGCCCCTCCGGGGATCTGTTCTTGAACGATGTGCTCACCACGAGCGAAGGGGTTATGGAGGATGTGATGGTAGATGCCGGCGTCTACACCGCGCGCATCGTCAATCCCACCTATGGAGAATGGCGATGCGCCATCACCCTGTCGCCCGACGCACCGCGGTCCCTTACCGTCGATTTCCTGACCCCCGTCTTTGTCATCGTCGCCGCCGAAGACGCGGATACGGACAGACCGCTGGCCAACGCTGCTATTTCCATCGATGGCGTGGCGACACCGGATACAACGCCGCAGACGCTGAAATTGCCGCCGGGAGTTCGTCGGGTCGAAGTCAGCCTGCCGGGGTATCGACAGGTGGATATCGAACCCGAAAGTCCCGCCGGCTGCTACCAGCGCCTGGGCCGAGACACTGTCAACCTGGACCCCGACGCCATCGGTGAGCGCGCGCGCGTGGTGGTCCGTCTAAAAAAAGAAGGGTGATCCGGGATAGTTTCGCGCGGCCTCCGCGCATTACCTGTCGTTCGCCTTCACTGAACGCCCTTTAGCATCCGCGTATCCCATGATCACTTCGCCCGTTTCCCGTTTTTTCTCGCTTCTGTTTTTGATTGGCGCCCTCGTCGTACCATCGGCCCGCGCTCAGGAAAACAGCCCCTGCCCGCGCGCCCTCGAAATGGCGCAGACCGAGTTCGACGCCGGCCTGTTCGAGCGCTCGAGCCAGCGCATCTCCGTCTGCCTCGAACGCGGCGAATTCTCGAAGGAGGAGACGCGCCAGGCCTATCTGCTGCTGGGTATGATTTATTACGCCAACCTGCAGATCGAGCAGGCGCGAGACTCCCTCCGCAACCTGCTGGAGAACGACCCCTCCGTCGAGCTTGTCCCAGAAGAAAACTTCAAGCCAGGTTTTGTCGACCTCTTCACCGAGGTACGGAGCGAGCTTCAACCGGCTCCCATCCCCACACCGATCCCAGCACCCCGCTCAGGCCCCCATCGGTCCGGCTTCTGGGCCAGTGTAGGCCTGGGCCCGGCCGGCAGTGAGTTGACATGCCAGGACTGTGACGTATTGCCCGAGGGAGACCCCTGGCGCGGCGGCAGCGGCGGCGGCCTGTCCATCGCCATAGGCGGCTCGCTGGACGACCAGTTGCTGATTGGTGGCGAGTTCAACCACTGGGGCCGAACGGTCGAGGGAAACCCCCGCTCCGCCGCCATCAGCACGTTATCCGCCATCATCCGATTTTACCCGACCAAAAAAACCGACTTCTTCCTCAAAGGGGGACTCGGCATCGGTGGCCTGGCGCTCGAGGGCGAGTTCCTCCGGATCGACAACAGCGGGGCAAGTATTCAGCTGGGCCTGGGCTACGACATCCGCCTTGGCCAGCGCAAGCGGTTCGCGCTGAGCCCCTTCGCCCAGCTGGTGGCCGTCATCGCCGAGGGTGGCCAGACACGCGTCGCCGGTAGGACGATCACCGGCCCCGAGAACCCGGGATTCGCCCAGATCGGCCTTGCCGCCACGTGGTTTTAACGTCAGTAGGGCCACGATATATCATGACACCCCGTTCACCGTAGGAATACCGCGTTCGCCAGCAGCAGCCGGCCATTGTACCAGAACCCTCTGAATAACGGATTGTCCGGGAGATAGACGACATCGCCGTCGCCCATCTCCTGAACCCCGACGGCCAGATGGCGGCCGATCCGGGGTTGGATCTTCGCACCCACAAACCCGCTCGCCGGTTCGGGGCTGGCAAGAACGCCGGCGTTCCAGTCATCCTCCTCCGTCAATAACTCATAGAGCTCATCGCCGAACTTGAGGGTGTAGTAGGTTTCCGGATAACCGAACGCGAGGGGGTGCGTGGTGTCCAGCGCGACCCGGAAGATGGCGCCCTGGATCTCCTCGCTGATCGCGGCGCGGTCCCGGTCGGCGTACCGCCGCGTCGCGGCCGTAGCCGAGTCGGCCGGCACGTCGTCATC
>JBGSPJ010000717.1:0-9539 GCA_041738655.1 Rhodothermales bacterium
CGCCGCCGAGGCCCCGAGCCCGAACCCCAGCACGGCCGCCGCCGGCCAGCCGTAGGCGTCCATCACCCGAATCATCACACCGGCCTGTACCTCCAGCTCACGAGGAGTCGGCTCCCTGTCCACCAGGTCCATGGTGTCCAACGCCACCACGTGCCAGTCTTGCGCCAGCCCCTGAGCCAGCCCCATCCCCCCGGCGTCAGGCAAGACGAGCAGCGCTGGCGTGCCGGCCCGGCCAGCCGGGTAGGTCGCGATCTGGTTTCCGCCGACCTCGACGAACCGCGGCGCCAGCGTCGCCGGCTGCCGGGCGCAGAACTCGACGAGCAGGCCGGAGGTCGACCGGGGATGGAGGAAGAAGATCCGCATCCCGTCCGCGCCGGCTTTGGGGCCATCCCCCAGCACTTCCAGGCCGGCCTCTTTCGCACGCGCCCACGCCTGGTCGATATCGGCCACCTCAAACGCCAGGTGGTGCAGCCCCTCCCGGTTTTTCTCCAGGAATTTCGCGATGGGGGAGTCGGTCGCGGTAGCCTCGACGAGCTCGAGCTTCGCGCCGCCGGCATCCAGAAAATGTGTCCTCACTCGCTCGGTGGGGACTTCCTCGACCTTGTACACCGGCAGTCCCAGCACCTTTTCAAGCACGGCCGCCGTATGCGTGGCGTCCGCCACGGCGATCCCAATATGTTCGAGACGAATCGAGAAAGCGGGCATGGGTTGCGGGAGATTGAAGCCGTATATTCGACACATAACCGAACACGAGGCATACCACCGATGCATACCAAAGGTTTGATTCGCGCCGCGTTCTGCGCGCTCCTCCTCGCCGGCCTCGCGCTGGCCCCCGGGTCCGCCGCGGCCCAGTCTGAAGAAGAGGCCGTCATGGCCGTCATCACGACGTTATTTGACGGCATGCGCGCCGGCGACGGAGACAGGGTCCGCGGCGTCTTCGCCGAGGGCGCGCTGATGAACAGCGTGGCCGAGCGCGATGGGGTGGCCATGCTCCGCCCGGGCTCCCCGACCGGCTTCGCCGATGCCGTCGGCCAACCGCACGACGAGGTGTGGGACGAACGGATCTGGGACGCCGTCATCCATGTCGACGGAAAACTCGCTTCCGTGTGGACGCCCTATGCCTTCTACCGGGGAACGACGTTCAGCCACTGCGGCGCCAACTCGTTTCAGCTGATGAAGGGGGCAGATGGGTGGAAGATTGTGTACCTGGTCGACTCGCGCCGGACAGACGGTTGCGAGATCCCCGAAGCCGTAGAGCAGGACCACTGATGGAAGTCGAAGATACCCCGTACGAAGGCCCCGAGCCCGACGACCTGTCGGGCTGGAACTGCCTGCTCACCATCCTGGGCGTCAACCTCATGATGTTTATCATCGCGACGTATGTGGCGCGGTGCTGGTGAGAGAAGGGTTCAAGGTGTAAGGTTCGAAGTTCAAGGTGTATTGTCCGAAGTTCAAGGGCGTAGCCACCAGGTTAAAGGGAGATTAGGATCCATGAATACGGCTGAACATCCTTACAATCCGAGTCGCCGGCGGGCGTTGAAGCTGCTGGGGGTTTCGGGTGCGGCGGCGGTGGCGGGGGCGTGTCAGACCGAGGCGCCGGCGCCGCCGGCGGAGGCGTTGCCGCCCTCGTTCTTCAAGGACACGACCCCTTTCATCCGGCACGGCGAACTCAGTCTTGAGCCCCGGATCGAATCACTCGGCGGGTACCTGACGCCGAACGAGTTGTTTTTTGTCCGCAACAACGCCTACAGCATCGAAGTCGACGCCGCTACCTACCGTCTGGAAGTGACGGGCGATGCCGTTACGACGCCGTTGTCGCTTTCGTATGCGGACCTGCTGGCGATGCCGTTCCGCACGGTCTACGCCTACCTCGAATGCGGCGGCAACCAGCGCGGTTTTTTTGCCTCCGCCATGGGGCAGCCGGCGGAAGGGACGCAGTGGCAACGCGGCGGAGTCGGGATGGCGATCTGGGAAGGGGTGGCGCTGCGGGACGTGCTGACGCGCGCCGGCGTGACGGATCAGGCGGCCTACATCCAGATGATCGGGCTGGATACCGAGGCGCCCGAGGGCGGCTTTCGCCGGCCGATGTCGTTCGAAAAAGCCATGGACCCGGACACCATCCTCGCCTACCGGATGAACGGCGCGGCGCTCCCGAAGGATCACGGCTTCCCGGTTCGTGCCATCGTCCCGGGTTGGGTGGGCAGCAACCAGGTGAAGTGGCTCGGCCGGATCGAGGCCCACACGCAGCCGGTATGGAGTAAAAACGTGACGACGTCCTACGTCCTCATAGGCGACGCCTACCCGAAAGAAGGCGAGGCGTCCGGGAAGATCATCACCGAGCAATCCGTCAAAAGCATGCTCATTCTCCCCTGGCCGGCGACGCTGTCGCCGGGGCGGCAGCTCCTGCGCGGGTATGCCTATTCGCCGCAGGGGCCGGTGGAGACGGTGGAGTGGAACGACGGCGGCGGCTGGCAGCCGGCGCGGCTCATCGATCCCCCCATGAAATACGCCTGGCGACGCTTTGAATTCGAGTGGGAGCCGGCCGCCGGCGTGCACACACTGCGTACCCGGGCGACCGACGCCGCCGGCAACACGCAGCCGGAGGAGGTCCCGTTCAACGAAAAGGGGTACCTGTACAACGTCCCCCTGGCGCACCCGGTCACGGTGGCCTGATCCGCGATGAAAGGATACCTGGCGCTTTTCGCGATCGTTCTCTACGGAATCGGATGCGCCGACCCTGCCGCGGATGCCCGCGCCCAGCAGAAACGAGGGCAGACCGCGTACACGACGTACTGCGCCTCCTGCCACGAGATCGAGCAGGGCATCGGCCCGCGGCTCAAACGCGAGGTGCTGGCCACGCGGCTCAATGCCGGCTCGCTTCTGATGTACAACCGGCGTAATATGCCCTACCAGGCCGGCAATACGCTGCCGTACGAGCAGTACGTGGACATCACCGCTTTCCTGCTGGTCCGAGGGGAGTTTCTGGATTCGAGCCGCGTATTCACCGAGGCGGACGCGGCCGGCATTTCCCTGGCCCTGGCGCCAAAATCGCCATGATGAGCCTCGCCACTTAAGAGTGCACACCCTGCTCCCGATATGCGTTACGCTACACGGCTTACGGCCATTCTGCTTCTCTGCGCCCTGACATCGAGCGCCCTCGCGCAAAGCTATGTCCTCGAACGGCTCGAAAACTCACCCCGGCAACACGAATGGGTGAAGGTTGAGGCTGGCAACCGCCAGGTCGATGCCTTTGTCGTGTTTCCTCAACACACCGAGAAGGCGCTCTCTGTTGTGCTGATCCACGAAAACCTGGGGTTGAGCGACTGGGTGCGCGGTGTGGCCGATCGCCTCGCCGAGGCGGGGTACATCGCCATCGCCCCCGACCTGCTCACGGGCGCCGGCCCTGATGGAGGCAACACGCCGTCGTTTGCCTCGGAAAGTGACGTCAGCCAGGGTATCAACGGACTCGATCCCTCCGTGGTGACGAGCGATCTTGCGGCGGTCACGGCGTATGTGCGCGCGTTGCCAGCAGCGAACGGCGATGTCGTAGTGGCCGGCTTCGGCTGGGGCGGTGAGCAGGCATTGCGATTCGGTACCAACCAGACCGGTTTAAAGACCACAATTGTGTTTTATGGCGGCTCGCCGGCGGATGGCTTCGAACGGATCGATGCGCCCGTCTACGGCTTCTACGCAGGCGACGACCCCCGTATCAACGCCACGATCCCGACGACCATCCAGGCCATGCGCAGTGCCGGCAGGTTTTATGAGCCCAGACTGTATCCGGATTCGGAGCACGGCTTCATGCGGGGCGGAGAGGACCCCGCCGGCTCGGACCCCGACAAACGCGCCTTCGAGCAGGCGTGGGATCGGTGGTTGGAGATACTGAAAACGGATTAAGGTTTAAAGTTCGAGGTTTAAGGCAGCAATTCCCCTTCAACCTCGAACCTTAATCCTTGTACCGATTGAGCCCCAGCGCCCGGATTAGCAGCCGCGGCAACGGTTTGTCGACCGGGCGTTTGCGGAGGTCCAGGTACCAGTTCCACTTCTTCATGATCGGCACCCGGTGGGTCTCGACGAACTCGACGAGCGTTCCATCCGGATCCTGGATGTAGCTGAAGTGCCCGCTCGCCTCGCCCATGTCGAACGAATTCATGCTGTCGACGACAAAGGGGAAGCCGGCGCGTTTGCAGCGCTCCTCGAGCGCCGGCATGCCCTGGACATCGAAGCAAAGGTGGATGAACCCGAGATCCCCCCAGAACCGATCTTTGAACGCCGGCACGGGGAAGCGGTTCAGCACTTTGACGAGTTCGATCTGGGTCGCGCCGAAAAGCGGGCTGAACCCGCCCCGGCCCTGATTTTCTTGCGCCAGGAGGATGCGGCGCACGCGGGTATTCCCCTCGGCGCGCGCGCCGGCCAGGTCCTCAAACACCCCCTCGGCCTCGTAAACGACGCGGGAATACCCCAGCACGCCGCTATACAGGGTCCGCGCCTTGTCGAGATCCGATACTCCGATCAGGCACCCCGCCACGCCGCCGGTGAGGTGCCGGTTGGTGTGCGAGAACCAGCTGTCCGAGCTGACGATGTCGAAGGTGTTGCCAAAGGGATCACGTACGAAGAAGTGCGGCCGGCCGGCGGGGTCGTTCAGGACCGGCGTCAGGCCGACGAGCCCCGCGGCAGCGAACTCCCGGTGCGAGGCGGCGACATCGCGAGACTTGATGCGGGCCGCGAACAGGCCGTAGTCGCCCAGGTGAATGGGCTGGGCCGGCGCCGTCGGCGTACGGCTCGTAAACTGCCAGATCTCCATCCCGCCGCCGCCCTGCAGGTTGATCGCCAGCGTTGCGTTGCGCGACTGCACGGCACCGCCTGTAAACGCCCGCATGAGCGGCGCCTCGGCGGCTTCCTGGAAGACCGGGATGTCCATCCCGAAATACTTCCTGTACCAGGCCCAGGCGGTAGCCATGTCGCCCACGCCGATGCCTACCTGCTGGATGCCGTTGATGCGGGCGTTCATGGACGCGAGGGCTACAGGCGGGGAGATCAGCGTGTCGGCTCCACGAGGTCGCCCGGGACGGTGGACACGTAGCCGTCGCCCGAGGCCGGCTCGAGGTTCAGGTGGTCGCGCAGGAGCTTGAAGGCATCGAGCGTCCGCTCCACATCCTCGTCCGTATGGGAGGCGGTGGAGGTCATCCGGAACAGGACGACCCCTTTCGGGACCACCGGATAACTCACGGCCGACACGAAGATGCCGCACTTCGTGCGCAGCAGGTGCATGGCCTCGGTGGCCGTCTTTTCGTCGCCGGCGGGGATATACACCGGCGTGATCGGTGAGGCCGTCGCGCCGACATTAAAGCCGAGGGCCACCAGGCCGTCGCGCAGCTTGTGGGTGATGCGCCACATCTGCTCGCGGAGCGCATCGCCGTTCTCGACAATGTCCAGCGCGGCCATGACGGACTCGACGTAGATCATCGGGAGGCTCTTGGCGAAAATCTGGGTGCGCGCGTTATAGCGCACGTAGTCGATCACCCGCTCGTCGCCGGCTGTGACGCCGCCGATGGCCGCGAACGACTTGGCGAAGGTGCCGAAGTAGAGGTCGATCTGATCCTGGCAGCCCTGCATTTCACCCACGCCGGCGCCGGTCTTGCCCATGATGCCGAAGCCGTGGGCGTCGTCGACGAACAGGCGCGCGCCGTACTTGTTTTTCAGCACGCAGATCTCGTCGAGCCGGCCGATGTCGCCGGTCATCCCGAATACGCCCTCGGTGACGACCAGCACGCCGCCCTTGCGGGTCTCGTTCACTTTCTGGAGCTGCTCCTCCAGGCTGTTCATGTCGTTGTGCCGGAAGACGCGGAACGGCTTCCCGCTCGAGGCGACCAGCGCGCCGTCCACGATACAGGCGTGGGAGAGGCTGTCGATGATGATGGTGTCGTTGCCGTCGACGACGGCGTCGATCGTCCCCATCACCCCCATGTAGCCGTAGTTAAAGACAATCGAGGCGTCTTTCTGGAGATACCGGGCCATGCGGCGCTCGAGCTCGAGGTGCCGCTCGGTGTTGCCTGAGAGCATGCGCGAACCCATCGGCGACCAGATCCCGTGTTTCCGGACGGCCTCTTCGGCCACCCGCTGGATCGTCTCGTTGCCGATGAGGCCGAGGTAGTTGTTGATCGACCAGACGACCACATCCTGGCCCTTGAACTTCATCCGCGGCGCCGGCGTGCCTTCCAGGATCGGCTGGGTGAAATACTGGTCCTTCTGCTGGCGATACTTGCCGAAGTAGCCGCCGTCGGTGTCGCACTTCTCGAACAGGTCCTTCTTTTCGGCCTTTTTCGACGCCGGCGCGGGGGCCGGGGCCGGCGCACCGGTAAACTGGTAGGAGAGCTTATCGGCCAGTTCGGACACCGTGAGGTCATTCAACGCCTCGTCCATCGGGACGGTCACCTTGAGGTTGCGCTCGATTTCAAGCTTGAGCTCGACGGTGTCGAGCGAGTCCAGCCCGAGGACGCTGAGCGACTGGTTGGGGTCGACGCTCGTAAAGGGCATCTTGAGGGCCTTGGCGACAAGCTGCTGGAGGAAAAACGACACCAGCGTCTTGCGTTCGGCGTGGGGGAGGTTGGCGAGCGCGCCGCGGTCGAGGAAGGCTTCGCTCATGTCGTCTTCTTCCTCCGCCCGCGTCTCGAGCGCGTGCTGCCCGATCACGTCCAGCGTGCCGGCAAGGTAGCCGACCCGGCACGCGTGGCGCTGGATCTTGCCGCTGGAGGTCTTGGGGAGGCTCATCGGTTTGAGGAGGACGATGGCCTGGACCTGCAGTTCGTGCACTTCCGAAACGGCTTTGCGGATGGCGCGGGCGATTTCCTCGACATTCAGGCCGCGCATGTGGGTCCGCTTCACCTCGATGGCCACCGCCAGCTTCTCCTGGCCGTCGACCGTGATGGAGAACGCCGCGGCGGCGCCGTGCTCGAGGGCGGCGTGGCAATTTTCGACCGTTTTTTCGATGTCCTGCGGGTAGTGGTTGCGGCCGCGGATGATGATCAGATCCTTGAGCCGGCCCGTGACGTAAAGGTGGCCGGCCTGGACGAAGCCGAGGTCGCCCGTGCGCATGTAATGCACACCCGGGGTGTCGGACAGCGTCGCGCGGAACGTCCGTTCGGTCTCTTCGCCGCGTTTCCAGTACCCGCGCGCCATGCTGGGGCCGGAGAGCCAGATCTCGCCGACGACACCGTCGGGCCGGCGGGCGCCAGCTTCGGGGTCGACGATCTGGACGGTCTGGCCCAGCCAGGGCTGGCCGCAGCTCACGAGGGTGCGCTCATCCTCCGAGTGCCCTTTGGCCAGGATCACCTTGTTCTGTTCGAGCGCCGCGCCGCGCACCTTGAGGCGATGAACGGGCGATTGGGTCGGATTGGCCCCGACAAACAGGGTGGCCTCGGCGAGTCCGTAACACGGCGCGAAGCTGGTGGCCGAGAAGCCGTGGGGCGCGAACACCTCGGTGAACCGATCGAGGGTGTCGGCCGCGACGGGCTCGGCGCCGTTGTAGGCCGTTTTGAGCCGGCTGAGGTCGAGCCCCGCGCGGTCCTCCGGCGTGATCTTGCGCGCGCAGAGGTCGTAGGCGAAGTTCGGACCGCCCGTGATCGTGGCCCCGTATTTTGAAACAGCCGCGAGCCAGCGAACCGGTTTTTGCAGGAAGGCCACCGGGGCCATGAAGTAGCAGGGATACCCGAGGTAAAGCGGGTTGAGGATATTGCCGATGAGCCCCATGTCGTGATACAGCGGCAGCCAGCCGACGATCACCGAGTCCGCGCTGGTGCCGAACGCGGCTTCCATCTGCCGCTCGTTGTGCAGCAGATTGCCATGGCTGACCATGACGCCCTTGGGCGTGCCGGTGGAGCCGGAGGTGTACTGGAGGAACGCGATCGTGTCCTCGCCAGCGCCCGGGTCCGTCCATGCATCGGCCAGGGTGAGGGGGATCGTGTCGGTAGAGAGCACCGCCATTCCTTTTAGCGATTCGTCTTCCTCGAACCGACCCTCGATGTCCCCGATGATGAGGTCGTTCGTGAGCGTGATCCGCGCGTCCGCGTCGCCGACGATGCCTTCGATGCGGCTCATAGAACGGTTCTTGCGTGGCGGATAGGCCGGCACCGCGATCGCGCCGGCATACAGGCAGCCAAAAAATGCCGCGATGTAATCGATGCCGGCCGGATACAGCAACAGCACCCGCTCGCCCGCCGCGCCCATCGACTGCAACTTCGCCGCGATGCTGCGCACCCGGCGATCGAGCCCGGCGTACGTGTATCGGTCGCCCTCGATCTCGCCATCGATCAGAAACGTGTAGGCGAGCCGGTCGGGCTGATGCAGCGCTCGCCAGCGGAGGATGTCAACGAGACTGGTGGGGTTCATGCGGTTGGCGGGTTTGGGGCCGGCAGGTGGTTCAAAAGAATGGCCCCTAAAATAGGCCATCATGATCAATAAAGAACGCCGCGGAGCGGCTTCGGGCCATTATTAGCGGAAGATTTAAGGTAGATTACATCAAATATCTCCTTAAAAAACAACAGGCTGCGGGGTGTGTTTCATGAGCATGCTCGAAAGAAATTGAGGAGGGCGCTAACTTTTTACGCCCCGGCGGTATCTAGTAAGTAAGTGACGTAACGCGTTGCACGTTTTTCCGTTGAACGTTTGAAGTCTTTAGTGCGCCCCGTAGGCCTATGGAGCGTATTCCCAGGGCACAACACATAACGTTCAACGAGTAAACGCGTAACGTCACTCAGTAATTGAATCTACGTGAGCCCTGAATCCGCATGCGTGTGAACCGGCGGGAAACGCCCGACGAAGTGCTGGTGGTCGCGGCGATCCTCGGCGATCTGCGGGCGTTCGACGAACTGGCCCTGCGGTATCGCCCCGCCGTGTTGCGCCTGGCCGACGAGATTGTCGGGCCGGCGTATGCGGCGGACATCGTGCAGGACGCGCTGTTGCTGGCGTTCCGCGCGCTGCCGTCGATCGACGACCCGGCCCGTTTTGGCGCCTGGCTTCGGGCGATTGCGCGAAACCGGGCGTTTCGCTTCCGCCGGCAAACCCGGCTGGAGACCCAGCGGCGGGTCGAACTCGACGCCTTCCTTATCGATGCCCTGGGCGTGTTCATCCTTCCCCGGCCTGTGCTCGATGAAGACCGCGAACAGGTTCGCCGCGCCCTGCTCGACGTGCCGGCCGATTACGCGGAGGTCCTCCGACTCCGTTATCTGGACGACATGCCGCTCCGCCGGATTGCTTCGTTCCTCGACATCCCGATCTCGACCGTCAAATGGCGGGTGCACCACGGCAGAACGTTGCTCCGAGATGCCCTTGCCCGACTCGACCCCGAATAATCGCTGTATGACCGACCCGATCGACCAACTCGCCAACGTGCTCGCGCAACTCGTGAGCGACGCCGGCTACGCGCTCATCGCCGAACCCGACGCCGCCGTTCACGCCCACTGCGTCCGTCAGTTCAACCGCCTCCTGGCCCGCGTCCGCACCCTCGAACCGGAACTGACGGCGGGCTTCGAGCCCCTCGC
>JBGSPJ010000447.1:0-3746 GCA_041738655.1 Rhodothermales bacterium
TGGGCGTGCTCGTCGTGGCGCCGAGGGCCGTGTCCGCGATGGCCACGCGGCCGCCCATCCTGCCGGCGTTTACCGCCATGCACTACCTCTTGCCGTCTGATTGGCGGACGGTCCGCCTCTGGATCAACCTGCGGTGGACCTTCCCTCTCATGGCCAGTCTCGCCCTCGTCGCCTGGGCCTCGCCGGCGTGGACATCTGCCGATGTGGTCTGCTGGGCCGGCGTCGATCTTCTTATTGCTCTCATCGCCGCCGCTGCCGGCCCCAGAACCCGCGCCTCCTATGCCGGCTGAACCCCTCGTTGTTTTCGATGTCTCCAAGCGGTACGGGCAACGCGCGCCTGTGCTCGAACACGTGTCGCATACCTTCCTGCCGGGTACAACGACCGGGCTTGTGGGGCCCAATGGTGCCGGCAAAACCACGCTGCTGCGGCTGTTGTGGGTGCTGGCCCATCCGAGTGAGGGGACCATCCGGTACGGGGAAATCGATATCCATAAACAGCCTTACGCCTATCTCGCGCATGTCGGCATCGTGCACGACGAAGACGCGCTTCCGCTTCATGCCTCGGCGGTCGAGTTTCTGACGTTTATTCTCCGCCATCGCGGGCAGTGGGCGGCCGACGGGCCGGCCCGTATCGAGGCCATCCTGGACGCCGTGATGCTCGACGAGCACCGGCGAGAGACGATCGGGACGTATTCGACCGGGATGCGCAAAAAAACCCAGATAGCCGCGGCGCTGGTCGCTCGGCCGGCGGTGCTCCTGATGGACGAGCCCTTCCGCGGGCTCGATGTTGATACCTGCACGGCCGTGATCGGGTTGATCAACGACTTCAAGGCCGGCGGTGGCCTGACGGTGCTCTCGAGCCACATGCAGGATACCATCGATGCGGTGTGCGACGCGACGATCACCCTGCGGAAGCGGGCACCGGCGTGAAGGCCGGCGCCCCGTTCCAACACAAAAAAGGGGTAGACCCGAAGGCCTACCCCTGAACGGAAGCGAGGAGGAAGGAGGTTCGCTTAGTAACGGTCCAGGATGCCCTGCGTGTGGCCGCGTTCGTTGTCTTTGTCGTCGCCGAAGAGGAAACTCCAGAATGCGCTTAACATGGTCGTATCGGATTAGAGTGGGGAGCAATGCGCTCGCCGGCGGGGTCAGGATCATCCGGTGGGGATCGTCTGCTTTCGTCGCCGGAGCGCATATCTTACATATGGGGTATCGGCAGGAAAGTCGCCGACTTAAATCGCCCCCCGGGAACGCCCACTCTGGCGCGACGGCATGCGCCAGAAGTGGGTGGCGGTTGCGCCAATTGCCCTTACGATGAGGAAGCCGCGGACAGTAGGTTACCGCTTTATTCCCACGTCGCCCGACCGAGCCTTCCCATCCAATCGCTCGCCGGTCGTTATGTAGCGCATCGACCCATGCGAGCCATCGAGCACGCCCTTACTTCATCAACGAGTGCCACCTCCTACGAGAAGTGGGCCCGTGGTGCATTCCTGGTGTACCTGTTTTTTGCCTTTTTTGGCACGTCGGCGCCTTTCCCCGATTTTAAGTCCGACCCGAACGACATTACAACCTCCAACCCGATCAATCAGGGGCTTTCGCTGCTGTTTCTGGTGTCGCTCGTGTCACTCGCGGGCAAGCAAGAGCAGGTGGTGGCGTTCGTCCGGCGCGAGAAGTATCTAACCCTGTTTCTGGGATGGTGTCTGTTGAGCGTGGCGTGGTCATCCGACCCTGTGGTGAGCCTCAAGCGATGGGTGACCTTTTTTGGCGAGGGCATCATCTGCCTGGCGGCCCTGCTGCATTTTCGATGGTCCGAGGAAGCGCTGAGGCCCTTCCGCCTCATCCTGTTCCTTTACATCCCGCTCAGTTTACTGGCCGTCCTGTTCGTGCACGGCGCCACGCAGTGGGAATTCCCGGCGTGGCGCGGTCTGGCGGACACCAAGAACAACCTCGGCCAGGTGGCGCTGTTCAGCCTGGTGCTGTGGCTCGGCATCATTTCTTATCATCGCGACCGTGCCATCAATGCGGCCCACTATGCCCTGCTGGCCGCGACGGCGATCCTGTTCATCGGAGCAAAAAGCACGACGGCCGTACTGGCCGGCGGGGCGATGCTGGGTGTGATCGGGACGCAGTACGCGAGCCTCTGGTTGAAACAGCCCTTCATCGCGCGTTTTTATACAGGTGTGCTTCTCGCCGGCGCTACAAGCATTGCCGCGATGGTCATTTTCGGCGCTCCTGAACTACTCGCGGCGTTCCTCGGGCTCTTCGGCAAGGACCTGAGCTTCACCGGCCGGGTCGAGCTCTGGCAGACCGTGCTCGCGATGACGCAGGGAAAATGGGTCATGGGCTGGGGCATCGGGGCGTTCTGGGTGATGGATAGCGAGCACCTGGTGCCGCTGTTCGAGCTGTTTCCGTGGCTTCCCAACCAGTCCCACCAGGGATACATCGATATCATCAGCCAGGTGGGGCTGGTCGGGTTTGCTCTCTTGCTCGCGATGATCGGCTCCTACTTCCATCGCCTCGGGGCGCTGCAGAAAGGGCAGATCTGGAAATGGCTGATGATCAGCCTGCTCGTGCTCAATTTTCAGGAATCGATCTTCTTCAGGCCAAGGCACCTCGGCCATTTCCTCTTCATGTTCGCGTATCTGGCGCTGCATGTGGACCTCATCAAGGAGGAGGTGCAACAACGCATGCCGGCTCGCCCATGAAGACATCCCTTGAGCCGACGTATCGTTTCGACATCGACGGGCTGCGCGCCGTGGCCGTGCTGGCGGTGCTCGGCTACCACGTGATGCCCCGGCTTGCACCCGGCGGGTTCGCCGGCGTCGACGTGTTTTTTGTGATCTCGGGGTATCTCATCACCCGTTTGTTGTGGCGCGACCTCGCCGGCCCCTCATTTTCGCTGGCCGGCTTTTACGAGCGACGGATCCGGCGTTTGCTGCCGGCGCTGGTAGTGGTCATCCTGGCGTGCGCCGGCGTGGAGTTTCTGATCGGCCTGCCGGATGAAGTGCGCTCGTTCGGGTGGAGCGCCATGGCGTCCGCGGTTTATCTGTCTAACCATTATTTTCTTTCGCAGAACGATTATTTCAACGACGACCTCGCACTGAACCCATTGCTGCATACGTGGTCGCTGTCGGTCGAGGAGCAGTTCTATCTCTTTTTCCCGCTCGTGTTGATGGTGGCGTACCGATACCGTCGGTGTGCGTTGGTGGGGTTGGGGGCGCTGGCGGTACTGTCGTTTCTGGCCGGCGAACTCCTGCTCCGCGTCAACCCCTCCGCTGCTTTTTACCTGATGCCGACCCGGTTGTGGGAGTTGTTGCTCGGGGGGATCGTAGCCCTGGCACCACTTCGGGCGTGGCCGCGGTGGGGAGCAGAAGGCGCCGTGGCCGTGGGGCTGGCGCTGATCGCCGGCAGCTCCGTCCTGTTTTCGGAAGCGACGCCATTCCCGGGGTTGTACGCCCTGGCGCCGGCGGGCGGGGCGGTGCTGGTACTGGTGGGGGGGCAGACGAGCGGGGTCTGGATGAGCCGCTTGCTGGCCCTCAAACCTGCCCGGTTTCTCGGGAAGATCTCGTACTCCATCTACCTGTGGCACTGGCCGATCGTCGTGTTTTACAAGCTGCAGATCAGCCCCGAGCCGTCTTCGATCGAGCGGGGTGGCTTGATCGTGGCGTCGCTTGTGGCCGGCTACCTCAGCTGGCGGTTCGTGGAGCATCCCCTCCGCGCCCGGCGCACCGATCGGCAGCCGCGGATGG
>JBGSPJ010000053.1:0-3332 GCA_041738655.1 Rhodothermales bacterium
GGCCGCCGACGCCGGTTTCAGCCAGACCTCCGGCCAGGCGGCGGTCGAGATGAGCAAATCGATCCGGGAGATGCGTGAGGCCGAGGTGGCCGCGCCGGCCGAGGCCGGCGTTGTCGCCATCCAGGGCCGCACGATGGTCCAGACCCCCGAGGGCGACTGGCAGGATGCCGAATTTGACGCCGCGAAGGACGAGGCTCTCGCGATCACCTTCGGCTCCGACACCTACTTCCGCCTCCTCCGCCTCTACCCGAATGCCCTGCCGTTTGCGCAGCTCGGGGAAAAGGTGGTGTTTACGCTCGGCGAGCGGTTCGTGGCGATCGGGGTAAAGGGGGAGGATATGGATGATGCCGCGTTAAGCGCGGCGCTGGGGGCCAAGTAGATCATTTTCGTACTCGTACTCGATATTCGAGTCAATATGTTGCTAAACCGTCCAGGACGATTAGGCCCCTCCTCGCTCCGAGGAGGGGCAAATCCCGTCGGCGCGAAGCGGTGACGGGATGGGGAGGAGAAAACGGATGCCGGGCGGATGGGTCAAAAGGAATCCCCAGTCGCTGCCTGTATTTTCTCAAACTCGGCCGTCAGGACGAGAGGCAATAAAAATGATCCGCGATGACGTCGGGCAGTACTCCTCCCCGTTCCGACATCGATAAATCGACGTCAGAACTCGCCCCTCCTCGGAGCGAGGAGGGGCCTGATTTGTAAACTGTCCGAAGTAGTATAGTACGCGTACGGATTTTTGACCGGTCACCGCGCCGGCATCCGGTTGAGGGTATACCATGCCTCCGTCGACCACAACGTGCGGCCGGCTTCGCTGCGCATGGTCGCGTCGTTGAGGCGGATGTAGACGAGGTGGCCGGCCTGCATGCCTGCCACCGTCAGCCGCGCCTTCTTCCGGTCCGCCGAAACGACGATGGATGTCACCGCGAGGTCCTTTTCGTCGAGCTTGGGGCCGCCGTAGTTGATCGTCGGCTGGTAGCGCCACTGGCGAACACCGTAGTCGGACGCCGTCTCGCCCACGCCGGCGGCGAGGGGTTCGGTGAACTCGATCTCGAAGCCATCGGCAGCCATCCGAACGGCGAGCATCTCAAACACCGGCGCGCCAGTGTAGGTCATCCGCTGGAGGCCAAACAGGTTTTTGCCGGAGTGCCCCCAATTCCCCGGGTTGCCGACGCCGCCGATGTACAACTTCCCATCCGGCCCCCAGGCGAGTCGGTTCACGCCGGACTCCAATCCCTGTGTAAACCGGAACACGGCGCCCTGGTACTGGCCATCCACCTGCTCGACAAACACCCGCTTGATGCCGCCGTGGGTGACTTCCCCGTGGATCATCTGCCCCTGGTACGGCCCTACATTCAGCAGAGCCGGCTGGGAGGGCGAGTTGCCGATCTCGTCCTGTGGCAACCAGACGACCGGGGGTTTTTCGACGAGCCCTTCCGTGCCGGCGAAATCAACCGAGCGGGAGCCGTAAAACGCCCCTTCCGAGACATGCACGATTTTGCTCGCCGGCAGCCAATCCCCCTGATTATCCGCAATAAATAACTCCCCATCGACGCCCTCGCCGATGCCATTGGGCGTCCGCAGGCCCTTCGCGACAAACGTCACCTCCCCCGTGTCCTTCGCGATCCGCACCACCTTACCGCGGTCCGGGTTCTGGGGATTGGCGCTGGCGCCGCCGGGCAGGATGGCTGTAGCAAGGGTGGCGAAGAAGTAGCCGTCTTTGTAGACGAGTCCAAATGCGAACTCGTGGAAGTTGGCCGTCGCGCCCCAGCCGTTGGCGACGGTTTCGTACACATCGATCACCTCATCGCCATCCGTATCGAGCAGCCGCGTAAGCTCCTGTTTCTGGAGGACGTAGATCTCCCCATCCACCACCTTGAGTCCGAGCGGCTCGGCGAGGCCTCGGGCGATCTGTTTCACCTGGATCTGCGCGCGATCTCCCTGATCGATATTTGACAGGAGGTAAACGCCACCTTCGGAATCCCAGGTGCTGACGAGGACGCGGCCATCCGGGAGGATATCCACCCCACCGACTTTCGGGGTAAACGAGTCCGGGCGGATGGTTTCGACGGAGAAGCTGGGATGGACGGCGTCGAGCGCGAGTTGATCGCCCGGCCGGCGGAGGTCGTTGCCGGTCACCTGCTCGTACGGCACCGCCTCGCGGAGGTCGCTCCGTTCAAACGACAGCGCCTCGGTGGGGATGACGGAAAACGCGTTGTCGCCGCGTTTGGCCCACTGGAGGGACAGCGCCGCGCCGCCTCCGCCCTGGAAGTAACGGATTTCGAGGGGATGGGCGCCGGCCTGGAGGATCAGCTCGGCATCCCGCGGGTCCGCCCCGTGGAGGCCGTCGTTGTCGATTAGCAGCTCGCCGTCGAGGTAGAGCCGGCCGCCGTCGTCGCTGACGATGCGGAGGACGTAATTATCGGTCTCGGGGATGTTCAAAAAGCCCCGGGCTTCGAGGTAGATGTTGGATTGAACCGGACCCATGGCCGCCTCCGTGGGGGCATGCAGCACCGGGACGATGCCCGAATAGTAGGGCGCGTCGGTCGTCTGCATGTCCTCCAGCGTCAGCGCCGCGCCGGTGATCGGGTAGAGGTTGATCGCGAGGCCGTTCGGACCATCGTGCGGCTCCATAAACGGAACAGCGTCCATACCTACGTCGAGCGGTCCACCCGTCGACTCCGCCCCGCCGAGGGAGAGGATGTAGGCGACCATCGTTTTGGCATCTTCGAGCGGAAGCGCCGGATGAGGCGTCATCATCGCTTCGCCCCAGACTCCATTGCCGCCCGAAATGACCTTTGAAGCGAGGCGGACGACCATCAGCTCGCTATCGCCGTATTTCTCGGCGATGGCTTTGTAGGCCGGCCCGACCGTCTGCACGTCAGGGTTGTGGCAGGCGACACAGTCGCTCCGTTCGATGAGCGCGAGGCCGGCGGGTTTTTCCGGGCCTGCGCTCGGGGCTACCGGCACGGCGGGCTCGCCGAAATAACTCGTAAACGTCGTCGCTCCGTTGGCGGCGAGTGTGAGCCGGCCCTGGAGCTTGCCCTGATCGCTTGATACCACCTCGATGCCGCCGTCCGTCGTATAGCTATCCGGTCCGGCAAGCGAGTTCAGGTCGATAGACACCGCCACCGTCGCTCCTTCGGGGAGGTTGGAGGTGGTGAAGGTGCGCTGGAGGCCGGGCCGGCCGTCGGCGTCTTCCACGTACGCAGGTGTTTCGGTAAGATCGATCGTCTCGCCCAGCGGCGTGCGGAGTTGCATGCGGAGTTGGGTGCGGCCGCTTTCGAAGGCGTGGCCGCGGTACTGGACGGTTGTGGCGACCGGCGCGCCCTCGC
>JBGSPJ010000132.1:0-4327 GCA_041738655.1 Rhodothermales bacterium
CGCCGCCCTGGCCGGCCGTGAGCACCCCGCCGGCGACGAGTGCCTCGACCCGGGTTTTAACGTCCAGGAGGAGGTACTCGGAGAGATCGATCAACCCTTCCCCTTCGAGGGCCGCGTAAAACGTGTTGGCCTCCACATCTGTCGCGACATCGACCGTGCCGGAGGGCCAGGCGATTTCGAGTGTTGTGGCCTCCGAGGCGTCGCCGAGGCCGAAATGGACATCCAGGCTGTTGTGGCCGTTAAAGGTGTTCTGGGTGGATACCTCGCGGCGCTGCCAGACGGGTTTCCGGGCGATAATAGCCCGGGCGCGGATCTGCGCGCCGACGCCCGCGCCGTTCGAAGCGTCGCCCACCATCCGGATGCTAATCCAGCCGTTGTCAGCGGGTGCGTCGTTCCGATAGAGGTGATTGCCGCCGCCACCGCCGCTGGGGAAGAAGAGGTCGAGGTCGCCGTCGAGGTCGTAGTCGCCGGCCGTCGCGCCGTAGTTGCTGAGCGTGGTGCCGGCGAAGTCGTCCGTCCGGGTGAAGGTGAAATCCGGCGCGCCGTCGTTGCGGTAATAGGCGTTGTCGAATCCGAACTCGTTCGTGATGAAGACATCCAGGTCGCCGTCGTTGTCGAAGTCGGCCCAGACGTTGGCGAGTGAGAAGGCTTCGTCGGTGACGAGCGGGCCGTCGGTGACGGCGGTGTAGACCCCGTTGGTATTGCGGTACAGGCTATTGGGCATCCCGCTCGGGAAACCGCCCCAGTAGTTGGTGACGAAGCCGTCGCGGTCACCGTCGTTGTCGTAGTCGATAAAATTCCACGTCTGCCCGTCGTGGTCGTCGTTCAGGGGCGAGTCGGTGATGCGTTCGAACGAGGCCGAGCCCGTTTCGGAGAGGCGATTTCGGAAGAGGAAGTCGGGTCCGAGCGTTCCGATAGCCGGCCCGCTGCCGACAAACAGGTCGAGGTCGCCGTCGTCATCGTAGTCGATCCAGTTTCCTACCGTGTAGGGCGCGATGCCGTCGGTGATGGGCGTGTCGGTGATACGGGTGAACGAGCCGTCGCCGTCGTTTTTGAAGAGGGTGTTGGGGATGGGCGTGCTAAGGAAGCCGGCCGGGTGCGCGAAGAAGAGGTCGACAAGGCCGTCGGCGTCGTAATCGCCCCAGGCACAGCTCCAGCCCCGGTTGTCGGAGGCGCCGCCGATGTCGCCATCGACGATTTTTGTAAAGACCCCCTTCCCGTCGTTCCGGTAGAGGAAGGAGTTGGGCGCGCCGGCGTTAAAGGCGTCGAGGTCGCCGTCGTTGTCGTAATCCGCCCAGCAGGTGCCCAGGGCAGCGATGCCCGGATCGTCGGCCAGGACGCCTTCGGTGATCCTTGAAAAACTCCCGTTGCCTTCGTTACGGTACAGGAGGTTGGCCGCGATTCCGGCGGCGTTGGGGACGAAGAGGTCGGTGTCGCCGTCTCCGTCGTAATCGACCCAGGCAGCGCCCAGCGTATTACCTCGGTCGGTGCCGATGGCACCATCGGTGATTCGGGTGAAGGTCTGACCGAAGGCGAGGCCGGGCAGCGCGGTCAGGATAACAAGCAGCGCCACGGAAAAGCGCGAACGGGTAGTCATAGGGTGATACATAAGATTTTGATAGATGATCGTGAGATGTGCCGGGGGCATGCCGGCGATTTCGAGGCCGGCGACCGAGAATAGCGCTGGCCACCGCGGGCGGACGTGAGGGCGGCGTGTAGTTCCGGTGATGCTTTGTTGAGGGATGGAAAAAGAGGCGTTACGACCGGGCCGGCCTCTCCGAAAGGACTTTTTGCCGGCGCGAAAATGGGGTATCATGGAGTCATACAATCCGAACCACGACAGCTATGCAGACCACTCGAATCCGCTTTAAAGTTGGCGAATGGCTGGTCGAACCTCAGCTCAATCGCATCACGGGGCCTGGAGGCTCCACCGTCGTCGAGCCCAAGGTGATGCATGTTCTCGTATGCCTGGCCGACCGCCCGGGAGCGGTGGTGACGCGCGATGAATTGCTGGAGCGCGTCTGGGGTGGGACGGTTGTGACCGACTATGTGGTGTCGCGCTCGATCTCTCAGCTGCGCAAACTATTCGAGGATGCGCACAGGACCCCGCGCTTTATCGAGACGGTGTCGAAAACGGGATATCGTCTGATTGCTCCGGTCACAGATGAGGCCCCGATGGCCCCGCACGCCGGCGACTCGTTTCCCGAGTGTGCGGACGATATCGAGATCGTGCCCTCGGCGCCAGGCGTCTGGGTGGAGGAGCCATTTCCGGCGCGGTCCAGGACCAGGAATGTCGCCGGAGCCGTCCTGGGCATCGTGGTGCTGGCTGGGCTAGTCTATCTCGGTGTCGTCACCTTCGCCCGCCCGAAACCCATGCCCTCGACGCCGTTGACGTCGTTTATCGGGGTGGAGCAATCGCCTGTCTTTTCGCCCGACGGCGAACTGCTGGCTTTTGAACGGTACGACGAGCATGGGCGGTCGGACATCTACGTCCGGATGATCGGGGCGGAGTCTGTGATCCGATTGACCGAGGACCCCGCGCTAGACGTCACGCCGACCTGGACGCCGGATGGCCGGCACGTGGCCTTTTTGCGGTTGGCCGGCGCGAGCTGCGGCGTCTACCTCGTCCCGGCACTGGGCGGAGCCGAGCGCAAGCAGATGGATTGCCCGCCCTCCCAACGGGGCCTGGACTGGTCGCCGGACGGGGATTGGCTGGTGGCGACGGACGTCGATTCGGCGAGCGGTCTCCGTGGATTGGTACTGGTGGACGCCGCGACGCAGGCGCGCCGGCCCTTCCCCCTCCCCCCGCCCGGACAGTCCGACTTCCTACCTCGCTTCTCTCCCGACGGGCAGTGGATCGCCTTCAGCCGCGGGCCGGACCGATCCATCCACGACCTGTACGTCATTCCCATCGATGGCCGCCAGGCCGCCCGCCGGCTGACGTTTGACGAACGGGATCTCGCCCGTTTCTCATGGGCGCCCGACAGTCGTTCGCTCGTGTTTTCATCCAACCGTTCGGGCGACTACCGCCTCTGGCGGATCGATGCGGCCGGCGGCGAGCCGGAGTGGGTGGCCGGGGTGAACACGCTCGACCCGGGCGGGCCGGCTCTGTCACCCGCCGGCGGTCACGTCGCCTATGAAGAGTGGGCCTTCGAGATCAATATCTGGGAAGTGACGCTTGATGCTGTCGCGCCCGACGAGGGGGCGCCACGCCGGGTGTTTGCATCGACGCGTTGGGACTTCCAACCGACCTACGCGCCGGATGGACGACGGGTGGCCTTTGTATCCAACCGATCGGGCCGGCCTGAACTCTGGGTGGGAGAGGTCGGCGCTGAAACCGCGGCTCCGCTGGCGTCGCTGGATGGAGCCTTTATCCAATCTCCTCGCTGGTCCCCAGACGGCCGGCACATCGCCTTCAACGCGTACGCCGGCGGCCAATTCGGTATTTATGTGGTGGATGCGCAGGGCGGGACGCCCCAGCGCCTGACCGGCGACGGAATCGAGGCCCGAGCACCGTCCTGGTCGCTCGACGGCGCCTGGGTCTTTTTCGCCTCGAACACGACGGGCCGCTGGGAAGTGTGGAAAATGCCGGCCGGTGGCGGCGATGCCATCCAGGTGACGCGAGAGGGCGGGTACCAGTCGCAAGAGGCGTCGGACGGACGGCTCTTTGTCAGCCGCTATGGCCAGGCCGGCCTGTGGCGGCGAACCCGCGAAGGAGAGGAATCCCGTGTGCTGCCGGAGCTGGCCGTAAGCGACTACGGGAACTGGGCGGTAGTCGGCGACGACCTCCTTTTTGTCAAACGAGACCGAGCCGGGGCTGCGATCCATCGGCTGGATCTCCGGACCGGCCGCGATGAACGCGTCGCTGCGCTGCCGGCGAAGGCCTTGAGCCACGAATCGGGCCTGGCCCTGTCGCCGGATGGCACCCGAGCCCTGGTCGCCTTCGTCGATCGGGCCGAGAGCGATATCATGATGGCGGGATGGGAAGAATGAACGGGGGCTTCCGGAAGCACGAAACCCGCCGGCACCGCGGAAGTATCAAGCGCACTTTCGGGGTGTGGCGCAGCCCGGTAGCGCGCTTCGTTCGGGACGAAGAGGTCGTGGGTTCGAATCCCGCCACCCCGACAGAAAAAAGGTCATCGACGCAGGTCGGTGGCCTTTTTGCGTTGACGTAGGGGCACGATACATGTCAGGCGCTGTAGAGTTTTAACTATGTTTTGCGCTGTAGACTTCTAGCAGTTGCTCTTTGACTTAGTGATAACGCCCACAGATCGTGCTCGTTGATGAAGGAGGCACTGAATCGTTTGATTTCCTTGCCCACTTCGTC
>JBGSPJ010000145.1:0-3502 GCA_041738655.1 Rhodothermales bacterium
CGATGCGCCCCTGCGCCCCCGCGAGCGCCAGCTCCAGGAAATCCGACGCAAGCAGCGGCAGCAGCACCTGCGCCTCGGGGTCGCCCAGCCGGCAGTTGTACTCCACCACCCGCGCCCCTCGCGCGTCGATCATCAGCCCAACATACAGAAACCCCCGAAACGGCGCGCCCTCGGCCTTCATTCCGGCGAGGGTGGGCTCGACGATCTCGCGGCAGATCCGGGCCTCGAGGTCGGGCGAGACCAGCGGCGCCGGCGCATAGGCCCCCATGCCCCCGGTATTTAACCCGGTGTCGCCATCGCCCACCCGTTTGTGATCCTGCGCGGTGGCCAGCAGCGTGTAATCATCGCCATCACACACCGCGAACAGGCTCGCCTCCTCTCCCTGCATGAATTCCTCGATCACCACCTCGTCGCCGGCGTCGCCAAAGCGGTGATCTTGCACGATATCGCGCAGCGCCGCTTCCGCCTCCGAGCGGGTTTCGCAGATCACCACTCCTTTTCCCGCCGCCAGGCCGCTGGCCTTGAGGACAACCGGCATATCGGCCGTCTGCAGATAGGCAAGCGCCTCGTCGTACGCGGCGGCCGGGAAGGTGCGGTGCGCGGCCGTCGGGATGCCGTGGCGGACCATGAAGGCTTTCGAGAAGGCTTTGCTGCCTTCCAGCTGCGCCGCGGCGGCGCTCGGACCAAAAATCAACAGGCAGGCCGCCTCGAACGCATCCACCACCCCGAGCACCAGCGGCTGCTCGGGCCCGACCACCGTCAGGTCGATCGCCACGCGCCGCGCGAAATCCACCAGCGCCGGGATGTCCGTCGCCGCGATGGCCACGTTTTGCCCCACCCGGGCCGTTCCCGGATTGCCCGGGGCGATAAACAGGGCCGAGCAGCGGGTGCTGGCGGCAAGCTTCCAGGCCATCGCGTGCTCGCGACCCCCGTTTCCAATCAGCAATATGCGCATACGTTCGTTCTGGCAGGGCGTCCGACATGGCGGACGGGACGGGCTTTTGCGCCGAAAATAACGGAAGTAGATTCAAAAACCGATCGTCCCGCCGGCAAGGCCGTTCGTTTTCATCAAATCCACCCGACGATATGATTTTTCTTCGGGGAACGCCGGCGCGGGTGAGTTCATTAGATGCCCACCATCCTCCATAAAAACGTTACGCGTTGCACGTTTTTCCGTTGAACGTTTGATGTTTTCGTAGGCTCTGTTGGACTGTAAATCGCGATTCCAGAACGAAACACATAACGTTCAACGAGTAAACGCGTAACGTCACCTCCATAACCCTCTACGCAGGACGCACCTACACCATGTCTTCAAAGGCGTTTAATACCGACGATATGTTTCTCTTCGAGGAAATGCTCACCGAAGAGGACCGGATGATCATGGAGGCGGCGCGCGAGTACGCCCAGAACCACCTGGAGCCGCGCGCCCTTGAAGGCAACCAGCACGAGGTCTTCCACGAGGAGATCCCCCGTGAACTGGGCGCTCTGGGGCTCCTCGGGGCGACGATCCCGCCCGAATACGGCGGCGCCGGCGTGAGCTATACGGCCTACGGCCTCATCGCCCGCGAACTGGAACGCGTCGACTCCGGCTATCGCTCGTTTGCCTCCGTGCAATCCTCGCTTGTGATGTATCCCATCCACGCCTTCGGGACGGAGGAGCAGCGCCAGCGTTTCCTGCCGAAACTGGCCACGGGTGAACTCATCGGGTGCTTCGGGCTTACGGAGCCGGACCATGGGTCAGACCCCGGCTCGATGGTCACCCAGGCCCGTAAGGTGGATGGCGGCTGGGTGCTCAACGGCGCCAAGACGTGGATCACGAACTCGCCGTTCGCGGACGTCACGGTGGTCTGGGCGAAGGCCCGCGAGGCCGGCAGCGACGAAGGCGTCATCCGCGGCTTCCTGGTCGAAAAAGGCTTCCCGGGATTTTCGGCGCCCAAGATCCACAATAAGATGTCGATCCGCGCCTCGATCACGGGTGAGATCGTGCTGAGCGACTGCTTCGTGCCGGACGCGAACGTCTTCCCGGAGATCCGGGGCCTCAAGGGTCCGTTTTCCTGCCTAAACAATGCCCGGTATGGGATTTCCTGGGGCGTCGTGGGCGCGGCCGAAAACTGCTACCACCGGGCGCGGACGTATGTGATGGAGCGCGAACAGTTCGGCTACCCGCTGGCTTCCATGCAGCTCATCCAGACCAAGCTGGCCAATATGGCCACCGAGATCACGCAGATGCAGCTGCTGGCCTGGCGCCTCGGTACGCTGAAGGACGCCGGCCGCGCCGCGCCGGCGATGATCTCCCTCGCCAAACGCAACAACTGCGGCAAGGCGCTCGAGATCGCCCGGATGGGCCGCGACATGCTGGGCGGAAATGGAATCACGGGGGATTTCCGGATCATCCACCACATGGTGAACCTGGAAACCGTCAACACCTACGAAGGCACTTACGACATCCACGGCCTCATCCTCGGCCGTGCGATCACCGGCATCCAGTCCTTCGTCCCCCGCGGCAACGACGTACCCGACGAATCGCCCCGGACCCGCGCCGCGGTCTCGCTGTGACGCCGGCCCGATATCCTCCCATGCCCGTATTTTGTACAGCGACCAGCCGGCGTTTCCCCCGAACGCTCGCGCTGGTCGCGCTGCTTTTTCTCGCCACGCCGGCGCTGGCGCAGCGGCCGAATATCGTCTGGATCTCGGTGGAGGATATGAGTCCCCATCTGGGCGTCTATGGCGACCCGGTCGCGCAAACTCCCAACCTGGACCGCCTCGCCGCCGAGGGCGTCCGTTTTACCCGCGCCTTCGCCGTTGCCGCCGTCTGCGCCCCCAGCCGGTCGGCCATCATCACGGGAATGTACCCGACGACCATCGGGACGCACCACCACCGCACCTCCACGCCGCCCCATTCCTACTCGGCCGTTCCCCCACCCCATGTCAAGGCGTTCACCGAATCCCTCCGGGCCGCCGGCTACTACACCACAAACGACGCCAAAACCGACTACCAGTTCGCGCCGCACACCGACCCCCGGCAACCGCTGACCGCGTGGGACGAGTCCGGCCCCGGCGCCCATTACCAGAACCGCCGCAACACCGACCAGCCGTTTTTCAGCGTCTTTAACTACACCGGCACCCACGAATCGCGCGTGTGGCCTCGCCCGGGCGAACCCATCCGGACCGACACCGCTGCGATTATCGTCCCCCCGTACTACCCGAACGAACAGGTCGTCCGCGAGGACCTCGCGCGGATGTATGATAACATCGCCGCGATGGACGCCTGGGCCGGCGACATCCTGGACAACCTCCGCGCGGACGGGCTCCTAACGAATACGATTGTGATGTTCTGGAGCGACCACGGCGACGGGATGCCGCGCGCGAAGCGGTGGCTGTACGATTCCGGCATCCACATCCCGCTGATCGTCCGCTGGCCCGGACAGGTACAGGCCGGGACGGTCGATCCGCAGCTCGTCAGCACCATCGACCTCGCGCCGACGGTGCTCGCGATGGCCGG
>JBGSPJ010000115.1:0-1790 GCA_041738655.1 Rhodothermales bacterium
GACTATCGGATGGAATCGGACGGTAGAGTTGATGCGCGACTGGGACGGAGCGCTCAAGGACCGCGCACGGGCGCTGCTGAGCGAGCAACCCGGCGAACGGGAGCAAATCGTGGCGACGTACATGGCGTCCCTCGCCGGCGAGGGCGACATCGCCGCCGGCCAGGCCGCGTTTGAACAGGTGTGTGGGACGTGTCACCAGGTGGCCGGCGAACACGGCCAGGCGTTTGGCCCCGACCTCGCCACCGTCCGCCACTGGTCCCCGGAAGCCCTCGTAGCAAAAATCCTCATGCCCGGCCGATCCCTGGCCGACGGCTACGAGGTGTGGACCGTCGAGCACGCGTCCGGCGAAGTGATGACCGGCCTCCTCGCCGCCGACTCTCCCAACAGCCTCACTCTCCGCACCCTCGCCCGACAAGACGTCACCATCGCCCGGCAGGATGTCGTATCGATGCATAACATGAATCAAACCCTCATGCCCACCGGCCTCGAAGCTTCGCTTAACCCCCGGCAGATGGTGGATCTGATTGCGTACTTGAGGTTTAACTAAAGCTTCCTACACCGCCGACTTCTCGCTCCCGGCCAGCGTCTTTTCGAGGAGGGCCTCGACGTATCGTTTGCCATCCTCAACCGTCATATACGACCATTTGAGGGTCCATCCGAGCTGGAGCGACTGCTGGTAATCCGGGATATCCGACAGCCGCTCGCCGAAGGAGATCGGGAATTTTCGGTATTTCACTTCACGCTGCATGGCGCCTGGGATCGAGGGGAATCAAAGGGGGTGAATGCCCCTCCGGATGTGAGCCGGAGAAGTTCTGGTAATATCGCACCCCCCGGGGCGCCCTATAGCGATGTGACAGAATTGCGACGAAACCGTGCGTCAGCGCCGGACGACGCCGGCGGGGATGCCGCTGGCGCAGCGGATCCGCAGCCGTTCGTCCTCGTCCACGCCGTATTGCGCCTCATCCACCTGATAATCGCCCCAGCCGTTGGCCGAGCGCACGAGGGTGATCCGCGTCCCGTCGCGAAGGTCTACGAGGGGGCTGTGGCAGGTATCCCCGCCAAACGCATTGGGCAGCGGTGTCCCCGCCGCGTCGACCCGGAGGAACCGCTCGGGGGTGTTGTCCGCCCGCCGGAGGATGTCCTCGGGCATGGAGGTTTCGATGAGGCGGGCGCAGCCGGCGATGGAAAGCGCGGCGCTACACAGGAGGATCTGGAGGGTGGGGCGCATGGACGAAGAGCGTTGGTTTCGGGATGCGGAATGGTGCATCAGACTACCTGATGGCGGGGCGGTTTCAGCCTGGAGCCTGGGCTGCGTTATGTAGAGACGTCCCGGTGGGGCGTCTCCTGGACTCCCCCCGCCCCCCCACCGCCCCGATGGCCTTTCCGGCCTGAATGGCGCCGGCTGCCCCAAACCGGGCTAGATCCTCCCGCGTGAGCCCCGCCAGACCCCGAGTGGCGATTTCCGCGAGGACCCCCGCCACAAACGCATCCCCCGCCCCGGTGGGGTCGACGCAGGGGACCTCGGGCGCGGGGACGAAGACCTCGTGCGTGCCGGCGATGAGGATCGCGCCCTGCCGGCCTTGCGTCAGGATCCGCAGGGGAAACGCAGCAGAAGGGGTGTTCGCCTGGATCCATTCCCATTCCGCCTCACCACACGACAGCACATCCACCCGATCCAGAAACCCCACCACCCGGGGCTGCGCCTCGGGTGAGATTCGATCCAGCGGGATGTTCGGATCAAACGACACCCACCCGCCGGCGGCGCGGACGCGGTCGGCCAGCGCGGCGGC
>JBGSPJ010000173.1:0-8590 GCA_041738655.1 Rhodothermales bacterium
CGGAGCGGGGCCGTCGTGGTGGACGCGACCGGCAACGCCCGGGTAGATGTCGTCACGCGGTACACCGGCCACCAACAGCAGAACGTCCGTTACGCTCTCGCTCGAGCGCCTCACCGCGACCGGATGGACTGGCTGCGCCGCGCCATCGAACTGCCAACCTTTGAGATCGAGCAGGTGAATTTCTCCAGCGTTGATCGTCAGGCGGATACCCTCGCGCTGCCGATGACCCTCGCGTTGCCCCGCTACGGCTCGCGGACGGGGACGCGGCTGTTTGTCCAACCCAACCTTTTCGAACGCTCCATCAGCGTCCCGCCCGAGCATCTCGGCTCCGACCGGCCGTACCTCCTGTCCTACGCCTTTCTCGATGTGGATAGTCTGCGCTTCCGGTGGCCGGCCGGCTATGCCGTGGAGGCCATCCCGGAACCCGTCGATCTCGATACCTCCGTTGGACGCTACACGATTTCGATCGAGGTGGAGGGGGATGGGACGCTGGTGTACACCCGCCGGCTCGAAATCCCCGATCGCCGCATCCCGGAGGATCGGTACGAGGCCTACCGAACGTTTATCGACCAGGTCGAACGCAACGACCGCGGCATGATCGTGCTCGTGAAGCAGGGGTCGTAAGAAGGGTTCAAGGGGTAAGGTTCTATGTTTAAGGAGGTCTCCTTTAACCTTTAACCCTTTCCCCGCAAGCGCCCGGGATATGTGGCGCGGATGAGCGCGCGGGCCAGAATCCGGGTGGGGTCGATCAGGTAGACGCCGGCGGCATGTGAGCCGGGTAGGGCCAGCGGCATTTCGGTGCATCCCAGCACGACGGCCTCGGCACCTCGTGCCGCCAGGGTGGCGACGGCGGATTCGAGGTCCGCCCGGGCCCGCTCGCTCACGGGAGAGGAACTGGCTTTCACACCATACTGCGGGTCGTAGATCGCGGCGTGTACCACGGTCTCCTGCATCTCGGCGGAGGGCAACACCGCCTCGATACCCGCACCCGCGAGGGCGTCGCGGTAGAGGCCGAGCCGGAACACCGAGGTGGTGGATAAGACGCCGACGCGGGTGGGCGGGTGGGGGAGCATGGCGAGGTAGCCGGCTGTCTCCTCGATCATGTGGAGCAGCCGGAGCCCGCTGCCGGCCTCCGCGAGCTGCTGCCGGATGACATCGAAAATAACCGGGGCGTGGGCCGAGTTGCACGGGATGCCTGCGACGCTCGCGCCGGCCCGCTCCAGCGCCAACGCGATGCGTGCGATAGCGTACCCGGGGTTCTCGTCGACATCGCCGAGCAAGTAAGCAGTCCGGTCGACGATGTCGCCCGGCACGGAGAGGAGCGCGAGCGGGAGGTGTTCCTGGTCCGTGCCGGCCTCCGTTTCGTCGAATACTTTCCGGACGAGGTCCAGCCCGGCGTAGGGGCCCATCCCGCCGATGATGCCCATCATCGGCGGGGAGGTCGGTTCGGTCATGGAGGCTCAGGGTCAGCCGGCGATCTTCATCGCCACTGGGTCCCACCTGTACGGCCGTTTGTCGACATAGCTCTGGTTGGCGAGCAGGGTCGGGGCGGCGGCGCGGAAGCCAAAGGTCGCGTCTTCGTAGACCGGCCGGCCGTTGCGGATGGAGTCGAAGAAGTACGTGAAGTGGTCGAACCGATCGTCGTATCCATCCGGCGCCTGGTACTCCATCCGGCCCGTCATGGCCGGGGCGATGGGGGCGACGTAGTTTTTGCGGAGGTGCTCGGCGAGGCGCTGTTGCTCGGCGAGCGAGAACGTGGCGGCCGAGTTGTAGCCCGTGATGATCTCGTCGATCGACGGCTCCCAGCGACCATTGCGTTCTACCGTCACGCTCGATCCGCCGACCGTCATCACCCCTTCATCCCCGATAAACTTGAAGTGGAACCCGCCGCCCTGGCCGTCGACAAAGTTCGTCTGGAGGGACATGTTGAAGCCGGGGTGCTGAGCGGTTTCTGGATAGGTGAAGAGGCTCAGGAGCACGTCAGGCACATCCCGGCCGTCCTTCCAGAACCGGAGGCCGCCCTGCGCCACGACATCCGTGGGCCCGATGGCGTCGAGTGTGCGGTGGATGCCGGTGAAGAGGTGGACGTAGAGGTCGCCGGCGGTGGCGGTGCCGTAATCCCAGTAATTCCGCCAGCGGAAGAAGCGGGTGGCGTCGAACGGGCGTTTCGGGGCGCTGCCGAGGAAGCGGTCCCAGTCGACCGTCTGCTCGCTCGCGTCCGTCGGTAGCGAATACTGCCAGGCGCCGAGGGCCGAGTTGCGGTTGGTGATCGCCTCGATCATGTTGAGGGTGCCGATGGCGCCTTCTTTGTACAGTTCGTGGGCGCGGGCGTAGAGGATGGAGCTGGCGTACTGGCTGCCGACCTGGAAGACCTTGCCGGTTTCATTTTGCACATCGATCAGCCCGAGCCCCTCCTCGACCTTGTGCACCATTGGTTTTTCGCAGTAGACGGCTTTGCCGGCGCGGAGGGCGTCCTTGGCCATGGGCACGTGCCAGTGATCCGGCGTACAGATGAGGACCGCGTCGATGTCCGTCCGGGCGAGGATCTCGCGGTAATCGACGTAGGTGTCGACGTGGTCTCCGAAGACCTCCTTGACGTGGATCCGCCGGCCCTCGTAGAGGTCGGCCGCGGCGACGAGTTCCACACCCGGGACGCGGAGCGCGGTGTGGGTGTCGATGAACCCGATGATGCCCATGCCGATGGTGGCGATCCGGACCGTGTCGTTCGGGGAAACCCGCGGGTGTGTGGGGAAGCGAAGCGTTTCCACGGAGGCCGCGCTCAATGGGCTGGAAAGGCTTCCGGTGATGACGGACGTAGCCGCTACTTTTTTCAGGAATTCGCGGCGGGAGTCTCGGTTGTTGGTGTTCATAGCGGTCTGGGGTAGGCTGAGGGTTGTCGAACAGACATCGGCGAACAAGGTAAGGAACCGAGACGCAAGATGCCGGACGGTGGGCGGGATCTCTTTCGGGTGCGGGAGCCAGCTCGCACCCATGAAACGGCTTGCGCCGATTGAACTTTATGCTAAAGTGAACACCCGGCGCCGGCCGAGAAACCGATGCGGCGGGCCCCGCGTTGACTGGCACTTCCTGGCTCGGTAGTTTCTCCGCGCACCCTTGGGACGTGTGGGAGGTTCTCCGAGGGGATCCCTTGCCCGGTCGTCTAATGGCAGGACAGCGGCCTTTGGAGCCGTATGTGGAGGTTCGAATCCTCCCCGGGCAACACTATCGATAACACACCATCGATAACAATACTGTCGATAACAAAACTGTCGATAAAATGCCGCTGGAGCCCGTGGCTCGGGGTGCGGGGCATTCTTCTTTCAGCGTCATTCAGGGCACATGCTTACATCGTTCAGGGGCCACCCCATCACGCTTTTTGCGGGTCGCTCCAACCCCATGCTGGCCGAGCGGATCGCGGCGTCGTACGGTCAGAATCTGGGTAATCTGATCATCAAAGAGTTCTCCGACGGCGAGATTTATTGCCGGTACGACGAGTCGATCCGGGGTACAGACATCTTTATCATCCAGAGTACGTGTCCGCCGGGCGACAACTGGATCGAACTGCTGCTGCTCATCGACGCCGCGAAGCGAGCCTCGGCGGCCCGGGTCACCGCCGTGATTCCGTATTTCGGGTATGCGCGGCAGGAGCGAAAGGATCAGCCCCGGGTGTCGATCGCGGCCAAGATGATGGCGAACATGCTGACGGTTGCCGGCGTGGATCGTATCCTCACGATGGACCTCCACGCCCCGCAAATTCAGGGATTTTTCGACTTGCCCGTGGATCATTTGTACGGGTCTGCTGTTTTTACGGACTATTTTCAGACACTCAACCTGACCAACCTGGTCGTCGTCGCGCCGGATATCGGGGCGCTCAAGATGGCCCGGGCGTACGCCAAGCGGTTGGGGGCAGATCTTGCGGTGATTGACAAGCGCCGGCCGCGCCAGAACGAGGCCGAGGCGATGAACATCATCGGCGAGGTTCACGGGAAGAATGTGCTGATCATGGACGACATCGTGGACACGGCCGGCACGCTGGTGAGCGCCGCGATGGCGTTACGCCAGGCGGGCGCGCTCGAGATCATGGCGGCCTGTACGCATCCGCTGCTCTCGGGGCCGGCCTACGAACGGATCGAATCGTCCGAATTGACCCGGCTCGTCGTGACGGATTCCATTCCGCTGCGCCGGCCGTCGCCGCGGATCGAGGTGGTCAGCGTTGCTGCCATCTTCGCGGATGCCATTCGCCGGATTTACACGGATGAATCGGTCTCAACGCTCTTTTTGCCATAATCACGTAACCGTCGCCGCGTTGCGAGCGGTCCCGGCGAAGGCGCCGGCGCTTGCGCGGTACTCGAAGCCATGGAATTCAGAACCATCGAAGCCTCGCCACGCGGGGTAGGTAAAAAAGCCGCTCGCCAAACCAGGCTCTCCGGCAACGTGCCCTGCGTCCTGTACGGTCACAATACGGCCCCTCAGGCGTTCAGCATGCCGGCCTTCGGCCTCTTTCAGCTCATCCGCACCGAGGAAACGCACCTCGTGAAGATCGACATGGGCGGGTCGAGCTGGGAGTGCATCCTGAAAGAGATCATCTACCATCCGGTGTCCGACGAGCCGATCCATGCTGATTTTCAGGTGCTGCAACGCGGCGTGAAGATCACCGTGAACGTCCCGATCCGGTATGTCGGCACGCCGAAGGGCCAGATGGAGGGCGGCGTCACCCAGCACGTGCTGAATGAGCTGGAAGTGAGCTGCCTCCCGAAGGATATTCCGGGTCATATCGACGTGGATGTTACCAACCTCGGCGTCGGACAGTCGATCCACATTCGGGATTTGAACGTGCCGAACCTCGAGTTCGGCGGCGTGCCCAACCAGACGATCGTCTCGATCCTCGCGCCACGTGTTGCCACGGAGGCCGTCGATGGAGCAGCGGCGGCGACGACGACGACTGCTGCCAAAGAGGCGTGATAACGGTCGATTCCCCGCGGGGGGCCCGAAGCCGGCCTGCTCGCGCCGGTCGCCTGGCACTTTCATGGCATGGCACGCTCGAAACGCCTTATTGTCGGGCTCGGTAATCCGGGCGCTGAATACGCCGATACCCGCCACAACGTAGGGTTCATGGTCGTCGACGCGCTCGCTGCGTCTACGAAGACAGTCTTATCGATGGAGGCTGGTCCGACCCTTGTGGGCTGGACCAGCCTCCGTGGCTTTTCCGTAGGGTTCGCCAAACCCCTGACGTATATGAACCGATGCGGTGGAGCCGTCAAGGGCTTGCTGCGTCGTCATCAACTCTCGCCGGCCGACCTGCTCGTCGTTGTGGACGACATCCATCTGAGCGTCGGCGCCGTCAGAATCCGCCAACAGGGCAGTGCGGGAGGACACAATGGGGTGCAGGACATCATTGACAGCCTCCAGACCAATGCGTTTCCAAGAATACGCATCGGAATCGGAAGCGATTTTCTTCCGGGCCGACAGGCCGATTATGTACTGGAGCCCTTCGCCGCGGGCGACAAGCCGGCGATTGAAGCGGCGATCCGCTCGGCGCACGACGCCGCGCGTGTATTTGTCACGGACGGCATCACCGTCGCGATGAACCGGTTTAATAGCCGTTCGGACGCGGATCGAGGCTGATCGTACGAAAACAATATGTACTGTGTGATGTTTAAAAGCTCTTTACTTTTTTAGGTCATTTCCCCGGGACTCGCTGGGCCGTATACCATTCCGATGGCCGCCCGGGAATGCATAGCCAAGTCTCATCTTATTAGTGTATGGATACATCCCTGCTTACTTATCTGATACCGCTATCCGGTGTCCTGGCGCTTGTCTACGCCTTCATGAAATCGCGATGGGTGAGCCGGCAAGATCCTGGCACCGCCGCCATGCAGGAGATTGCCGCGGCCATCGCGGAGGGCGCTCGCGCGTTTCTACGACGCGAATACCGGGTCCTGGCCATTTTCGTGGCGGTCGTCGGGCTCCTGCTCGCGTTCGCGAATAGTGGCAATGCCGACTCGTCGTGGCTCGTCGCCGTCTCCTTTGCGATCGGCGCATTATGCTCGGGCGCGGCAGGGTTTTTCGGGATGTCGGTGGCCACAAAGGCGAATGTACGCACAACGCAGGCCGCTCGGACCGGGCTGGCGCCCGCGCTTAATGTCGCCTTTTCGGGAGGGCTCGTGATGGGCCTTTCGGTGGTCGGCCTGGGGCTGTTGGGGCTCGGCACGCTGTTTATCGTTTACGATACCTTTACAGACTGGTCCACGATCAAGATCATCAACGTCGTGACCGGCTTTTCGCTCGGCGCTTCCTCGATCGCGCTCTTCGCCCGCGTGGGCGGGGGCATCTACACCAAAGCGGCCGACGTCGGGGCCGACCTCGCCGGCAAGGTATACGAGGGCATCCCGGAGGACGACCCGCGTAACCCCGCGACGATCGCGGACAATGTGGGTGACAACGTGGGCGATGTTGCCGGGATGGGGGCGGACCTGTTCGAGAGTTATGTCGGCTCGATCGTCGGCACGATGGTGCTGGGCGCCGGCGCGACCTTCGTGACCGGCCTCCAGGCGGAAGGTGGGTCGGCCCTGGGCGCCGTCATGCTTCCGCTGGCGCTGGCCGCCGTCGGCATCGTGGTGTCGATCATCGGCTCGTTTTTCGTTCGGGTGAAGGAAGGCGGCAACCCGCAGAAAGGGCTCAACATGGGCGAGTTCGGCGCCGCCGGAGTGATGGCGATCGCTTCGTACTTCATTATCCACGCCTTTCTGCCGCAATCCTGGGCCGTGGCCGGCGTCGCCTATACCGCGACGGGTGTGTTCATGGCCGTCGCGATTGGACTGGCCGCCGGCGTACTGATCGGTCTCGTGACGGAGTATTATACGTCGACCACGACAAGCCCTGTCCGGGGCATCGCCCGCCAGAGCATCACGGGCGCCGCTACGAACATCATCTCCGGCCTCGGGGTGGGTATGTATTCGACGGGGATCCCGGCCCTGCTCCTCGCGGCGGCCATTATTGGCGCCGACTACTTTGCCGGCCTCTACGGCATCGCCATCGCGGCGCTCGGCATGCTCTCGGTGACCGGTATCCAGCTGGCCGTCGACGCCTACGGTCCGATTTCCGACAATGCCGGGGGGATCGCCGAAATGGCGCACCTGCCGCACGAAGTGCGGGAGCGGACCGACAAGCTGGATGCGGTAGGTAACACCACCGCCGCCATCGGGAAAGGCTTCGCCATCGGCTCGGCCGCGCTCACGGCGCTGGCGCTCTTCGCGGCGTTCATGCAACAGGCCGGCATCAGCACGATCGACGTCTCCCGCCCGGTCATCCTCGCCGGCCTCCTCATCGGGGCGATGCTGCCCTATGTCTTCAGCGCGATGGCAATGGGCGCCGTGGGGCGCGCCGCCGGCGACATGATCAAGGAGGTCGGTCGCCAGTTCCGCGAAATCGCCGGCCTGCGCGAAGGAACGGCCAAGGCCGATTACGCCCGGTGCGTCGATATCTCCACAAAGGCCGCGATCCGCGAAATGATCGCTCCGGGGCTGCTCGCCGTGGCGGTGCCGGTGATCGTGGGCTTTGTCGACAAGAACATGTTGGGCGGCCTGCTCGCCGGCGTGACGGCGTCCGGCGTGCTGCTCGCCATCTTCCAGTCGAACGCTGGCGGCGCCTGGGACAATGCCAAGAAGCTCATCGAAAGCAACGTCACCATCGACGGCGTTACCTACGGCAAAGGCAGCGATGTACACAAGGCGGCGGTGACGGGAGATACCGTCGGGGATCCGCTGAAAGATACCAGCGGCCCGAGCCTCAATATTTTGATCAAGCTCATCGCTGTCGTATCTCTGGTGATCGCACCGCTCCTCTAACCCGGCTCCTGGTGCCTGTGGAGGTGATAATAAAGCCCGGCGAAACACTTGGCCGGCTCGGGTGTGGGTACGGATGAACGAGTGGGAAACAGCCCTAAGAAGCGGAATCGTTATGGCGAAGGTTGACGTGAAAATGCCCAAGATGGGCGAGAGCATCACCGAAGGAACGGTCATCGTCTGGCACAAAAAGCCTGGCGATCGGATCGCGCTGGATGAACCCCTGCTGGAGATCGGCACGGACAAAGTGGACACCGAGGTACCGGCTTCGGCGGCCGGTGTGGTTCATGCGATTCTGGCGGAAGAAGGCGCTACCGTGGAGGTGGGCGCCGTGATCGCCATTATCGAAACCGAGCTGGGAGCGACCGTCGAAGCGCCGGCTCCTCCCGCGGCTCCGGCGGCGGCTCCGAAAGCACCGGCGGCCCCGGCTCCTCCGAAAGCGGCTCCCACGCCTCCGCCGGCGGCTCCTGCTCCCGCCACGGGCGGTGGCAAGGTGCCCGTCATCATGCCCAAAATGGGCGAAAGCATTACGGAAGGCACGATCATCGCCTGGCGCAAGAAACCGGGTGATCGGGTTGAGCTGGACGAACCGCTGCTCGAAATTGGCACCGACAAAGTGGATACCGAGGTGCCCGCCGCCGCGGCCGGCATCCTGGATCGTATCCTGGTGGCCGAGGGTGAGACCGTTGCCGTCGGGGCCCTGCTGGCGGTGATCCTGACCGGTGCGCCCGCGCCCGGTGCGCCGA
>JBGSPJ010000175.1:0-19026 GCA_041738655.1 Rhodothermales bacterium
CCCATTTTGTAGAGACGCCCCGGTGGGGCGTCTCCTGTCGTTCACGTTCGTCTGTTCGGTTTTAGTATTTCGGAAACCTCGCTGATACGCCCCACCGGGGCGTCTCTACATAAGATGTCATTAGCAACGCAGTGAGGGATCTTCGAGCGGCAGGCGGTAAAAGGCGAGTGGGATGTATCAGATCAACGCAAGAACGTTCAACGCGTAACGTTCAACGCGCAACGTTCAACGCCTTACAGACGCTGTAGCGTCAAGCCACCATCCAATGTCAAGACCTGCCCGCTGGCATAGGGGAGGTCACCCCGGACGAGCATGGCGGCGGCTTTGCCGATATCCTCCGGGGTGCCCCAGCGGGGTTCTAGGAGGAGGCCCTGTTCGATCATCGCATCGTACTTCGAGGCGACGCCGGCGGTCATGTCGGTCTGAATGAGGCCGGGGCGGATTTCGTAGACGGGAATGCCGTGGGGCGCCAGGGCAACGGCCCAGAGCTGGGTGGCCATGGCCAGGCCGGCCTTGGAGACGCAGTATTCCCCCCGGTTGAGCGAGGCCACGGTGGCGGAGATCGAGTTGATCGTGAGAATACATCCTCGCCAGGAAGCGTCTCCCGCCTGCTGATCGATCATCCAGCGCGCGGCGGCCTGCGTCAGGAAATACGGGCCCTGGAGGTTGACGCGGAGCACCTCCTCAAAGCTGGCCTCGGTGGCGTCGATCACGGCGTGCCGGACGCGCGGCGCCATGCCGGCATTGTTCACCAGCACATGCAGGGCGCCGAAGGTGTCCCGCGTGTGGTCGATCAGAGCCGCGCGTTCGCCAGCTTCGGCGATATCGGCTACCTGATACGCGGCGCGGACACCGGTCGCGCCAAGTTCGGTGAGCACATCGATGACCTCGATCGCCGGCCGCCGGCCGCACAGCATCAGGTCGTACCCCTCGGCGGCGAGCGACCGGGCGATCCCGAGTCCGATACCCCGGGTGCCTCCGGTGATCAGAGCGATACGGTTCATGCGAGGTCCTCGGCGAGATCGGGCACGGTCACCCATGCGCGTTTTTTCCAGGATTCGATGGCTTTTTCGGCGAGCTGGACGCCTTTGGCGCCCTCGAGCAGATCCAGACGGTAAGGCGAGTCGGTGACGATGTGCCGCAGGAAAAGCTCCCACTGGGCGCGAAACGCGTTGGGGTAGGGCTTGTGATCGGGCACGAGTGTCCAGCCGGCGTAGAAGTCGATGGGGTTGGGGATGTCGGGATTCCAGACGTGCCGGGGCGTCGCGCCATAGGGTTGGAGCCAGCACTGCTGCAGGCCGGCGACGGCCGACCCCTTCGTGCCATCCACCTGGATCGTCAGCAGGTCGTCGCGCCGGGGGCGGGTGCACCAGGACGAGTTGAAGTGGGCGATAATGTTGCCGGCCAGCTCAAAGGTGGCATACGCCGCGTCATCCGAGGTGGCGGCGTAGGGTTTGCCGTGTTCGTCCCACCGCTCGTCGATGTGGGTGGCGCCGAGGCAGGAAACGGACTGGACGGCCCCGAACAGGTTGTCCAGCACATACCGCCAGTGGCAGAGCATGTCAACCAGAATCCCCCCGCCATCCTCCGCGCGGTAGTTCCAGGACGGCCGTTGGGACGGGACGATGTCGCCCTCGAAGACCCAGTAGCCGAACTCTCCCCGAACGCTCAGAATCCTCCCAAAAAACCCGCTATCGATGAGGGTTTTGAGCTTCACGAGCCCGGGCAGATACAGCTTGTCCTGCACGACGCCATGTTTAACGCCGGCCTCCCGGGCATAGAGGTACAGGTCGTACGCCTCGCGGGCCGTCATGGCCGTCGGTTTTTCGCAGTACACATGTTTGCCGGCGGCGATGGCCAGGCGAACGGCCTCGACGCGCCGCGTGGTCGTCTGCGCGTCGAAGTACACAGGATAAGCCGGATCCGCAAGCGCACCCGCGAGGTCCGTACTCCACCGGTCGATGCCGGCCTGGCGCGCCAGCTGCTCGAGCTTGACGCTGTTGCGGCCGATGAGCAGGGGCTCCGGGTAGATCACCTCGGATTCGCTGATCGGGATGCCGCCCTCCTTTCGGATGGCCACAAGGGAGCGCATCAGGTGCTGGTTCGTACCCATGCGCCCGGTAACGCCGTTCATGATGATGCCGACTTTGTGGATCGTAGCCATCTTTTATTCTTTTATTGACACAATCGACGATTGACCATCAGGGGTGTTAACAAAATTGCGATTCGACCCCAAAAGGCAGTTTGTCATCCCGCACTTGATGCGGGATCCAGCAGGATTGCCATTCGGCTGGATCCCCGATCGGGGTCGGGGATGACAATACAGCGGTAGTTAGCGTTTTTGTTAACAGCCTTGATTGACCATCAACCAGTAACAATTACCCATCTCCATGGCCTCACACATGGCGTGTGTACGCGTCCACGATGCGATCCAGGAACACCTGCTGGTCCATGGACCAGTATTCAGTGGAGAAGATTTCGACCTCGATTAACCCATCGAAGCCGGCTGCTTCTACCTGGCCGCGGATCGCACGGATGGGGATGCAACCCTCGCCCATAAGACCCCGGTCGTTCAGGAGGTCGCGGGTGGGTGAGCGCCAGTCGCAAACGTGGAAAGCCAGGATACGGTCCCCGCAACGCGCGATTTCAACAGAAAGTGCGGGATCCCACCAGAGGTGGTAGACATCCACGGCCACGCCGAGGTAATCGTCCGCGACGGCCTCCACCAGGTCGTTTGCCTGGCTCAGTGTGACGATGGCAGAACGCGTGTCCGCGTACATCGGATGCAGCGGTTCGATGGCCAGCTTTACCCCACGCTCTCTGGCGTGTGGGAGAACCGCCTCGATGCCGGCCCGGATCTGCCGGCGTGATTCGTCCAACGATTGCCCGGGCGTCGCCCCGCACACGAGCACGACATGCGGAGCGCCGAGCGCCGCGGCCTCGTCGATGATCCGTCGGTTTTCGTCGATCGCCCGTGCACGGGCGGTTGCCACCGTTGCCGGGAAAAAGCCGCCACGAACGTACGAGACGATGGTCAGGCCGGCTTCGCGAATCCGCCGGCCGGTCTCGGGAATCGACCGTCCGTCCAGGGCGTCGCGCCAGACGGAGATGCCCGCCACGCCGGCCCTCGCATAGGCGTCGCTGGCTGTTTCGATCGGCCAGGGCTTTGTCGTGATGGTGTGGAGGCAGAGACGAGAGAGCATTTACAAGTGAAAAGTGTAAAGTGTAAAGTTAAAAGTGGCCCGGTCATCCTGAACGTAGTGAGGGATCTTTATAAGACGCGACCTATGGCGTATTTAGCGCAGCATCACGTTCAGGAAAGACGCTTGGCTGCTACACATTAAAAAACGTTAGATACGGCTTGTTTTCGGCGAGGCGTTGGATATACAGTGCGAGTTCGCGCAGGTGGTAATCGCCCCACATACACGACTCGCCGCGTGGTACGCCGTCGGCATCCGGGGCATGGTCCCAGCCGTTCGGGCGGTGGTAGACGGCGTGGAGCAGCAGGCCTTCGTGGTTCGGGTCTTCGCTGAGATACGGAGCGCCGAGGAGGGTACGGGCGGTGGTGAGGCCGGCCTGGAGGTACCGGGCTCCGCTGCCAGCGGACTTTCCGTTGAGGTAGGTGCCCAGCCGCAACAGCCCTTGCGCCGTGATGGCCGCGGCACTGCTATCGACGGGTTCGTGGTGATTAAACGGGTCGGCCGGCCGATCCAGGTAGTCACCCAATCGGGCGAGGCCGGGGGCGCCGGTATCCCAGTAGGGGATGCCACAGGTGGGGGTATACTCCAGGTAAAAATCCGCAGTCGCCCGGGCGGTCCGGGTCAGCAAGGACTCGACCTCGGCACGGCCTCCGTAGGATATAAAAGCGGAATCCGGGAGGGTGGCGAAGTATTCCAGCTGTTCGGCATACCCGCAGACGATCCAGGCGAGACCACGCGTCCAGGTGGAGAACGGCGTGTAGCCCTGCTGTGTGCTGGGGCAGCGGTACCGACGGTCGTTGAGGTTGAAGATGCTTTCGTGGACGACGCGGCCGGCGATGTCGTAGGCGTCCCGCCCTTCGCCGAAGTAAACGTTGTAGCGCGACGTGCTCCGCAGGTGGTCGATCGCCCGGCCCATGAGCGAGATGCGAGCGTCGTTTTCCCCCATGAGGGCGTGGCCGAGGCGGTCGGCGAGGACGAGTGCGCGGAGGGAGCGGACGGTGTCCGAGAACAACGAATGGGGGCCGTTGAACGAGTAGATGTACCCGCCCGTTTCGGGCAGGGCCGTCCACCGCGCGGCCTGGACGGCGCCGGAGCACTTGAGGGCGAGTTCATAGAACCGGCGCTCCCAGGTGTTTTCGGGCGTGCGGCCCTCGGCCATGAGCCGCAGCAGGTTGCCGTAGGTGCTGACGTTGTTGAACCCGTGGTCGTGCACGCCGACATGGGAGACGTGGGACGCCATGAAGTCGACCGTCTGCCGCCGGCCCAACTCCAGAAAGAATTCTTCGCCAGTGGCGTCGAACTGCAGGATGGCGGCTCCGAACTGGAAGCCCTGCGTCCACTCCGTCCAACCCCGGGCGGTGTATTTTCCTTCGACGGTAAACACCGGGGCGCCGCGGGCGATGTCGAACGAGGCGGCGAGGGCGGTGATTTTGTGGGCGCTGAGGTCCCACATGTGGCGGATGGCCGGCAGGAGCGCGGCCGGCGTGAGCGAGGCTTCGGACTGGATCACGTAGGGTGGTTCTACCAATAAGGAGCGGGTGACGAGGATGGACAAGAATTGGCGCGAATATACGCAGAAATGCTCGATCTTCCGTACGTTGGGCTTCCGCGTTACCTGAAACCTCATCGAAGAATCCCATGCGCCCCGCCCTATTAACATCCGTTATTGCAATTGGACTTCTCCTCGTGGGCTGCGAGAAGCCGCCAGTCGTAAACGAGTTTGGTCTCGTGCCGAGCGGGGTGGGGGCGACATTGAGCCCGGATCAGCTCCGCGAAATAGAGCACGCCCTCGATGGTCTGGAGGTGGTGCCCGGCCTGGAAGTGAGCTTGTTCGCGGCCGAGCCGATGCTGGCGAACCCGACGAACATCGACATTGACGCACGGGGCCGTGTGTGGGTGACGGAGGGGATCAATTACCGTCCCCAGCTCAATCCCCAGAACCCTGTTCGCGAAGAAAGCGAGCGTATTCTCATTTTGGAAGACACGGACGGAGACGGCCTGGCCGATTCGCGCAAGGTGTTTTATGAAGGGACGGATGTCAACGCCGCGCTTGGAATTGCCGTCTTCGGCAACCGGGTGTATGTGTCCGTCAGCCCGAACATTTTTGTGTTTACGGATGACGATGGAGACGATGTGGCGGATCGTAAGGAGGTTCTCTTCTCCGGGATAAAAGGTGTCCAGCACGATCACGGCGCGCACGCGTTCACGTTCGGGCCGGACGGCCGGCTCTACTTTAACTTTGGCAATGAAGGGAAGCAGCTGCTGGACGCCAACGGGGTGCAGGTGGTCGACGCGTCCGGTGAAGAAGTGAAGGAAGATGGCCAGCCGTATCGCCAGGGCATGGTGTTCCGGATGAACCTGGACGGGACCGACCTTGAGGTGCTGGGGCACAACTTCCGCAATAACTACGAGGTAGCAGTGGATGCGTTTGGCTCGTTGTGGCAGTCGGACAACGACGACGACGGCAACCGCGCCACGCGCATCAACTTTGTCATGGAGTATGGCAATTACGGGTTTCGGGATGAGATGACGGGGGCGGACTGGCGTCAGCGGCGTACGGGCTGGGAGGAGGAGATTCCGCTGCGTCACTGGCACCTGAACGACCCGGGCGTGGTGCCGAACCTGCTGCAGACCGGCGCCGGCTCGCCCACGGGCATGGCCATCTATGAAGGCCGGCTGCTTCCGGAGGTGTTCTGGGACCAGATGATCCACACGGACGCCGGCCCGAACGTTGTCCGCTCCTATCCGGTACAAAAAGCGGGAGCCGGCTATAGCGCCGAGATCGTCAATATCCTGAAGGGATCGTACGACCAGTGGTTTCGGCCGTCGGACGTGGCGGTGGCGCCGGACGGGTCGCTGATCGTCTCCGACTGGTACGACCCCGGCGTCGGCGGCCACCATGTGGGCGACCTGGCGCAGGGCCGGCTCTACCGGATCGCGCCGCCTCGGACGCCGTACACCGTTCCGTCGGTGGACCTGACTTCCCCGGAAACAGCCGTTATTGCATTAAGAAGCCCTAACGTGGCAACACGGTATCTGGCGTGGACAGCCTTGCAGGCGATGGGCGCCTCCGCTGAACCGGCGCTGGACGCCCTGCTCGACGATCCGAATCCGCGGATGCAGGCCAGGGCGCTATGGCTGCTGGGTCAGATCGAAGGGCGTGGGCCGGCAACGGTAGAAACCGCGTTATCGGATGAAAACGAAGATATTCGGATTGCCGGTCTCCGCATGGCGCGGCAGCTCGAGTTGGAGCTTATTCCCTACATCCGGCAGGGGGCAGACGACCCGTCGCCCCAGGTGCGGCGCGAGGCGGCCATCGCGCTCCGCCACAACGACTCATCGGAAGCGCCGGCACTCTGGGCCCGTCTCGCCGCGCACCACGATGGGATGGATCGCTGGTACCTCGAGGCGCTCGGCATCGCCGCGGATCGCCAGTGGGACGCGTTTTTTGAGGCCTGGCAGGAGCAGAATCGGGAAGATTGGGACACCCCCGCCGGCCGCGACATCGTCTGGCGCGCCCGCGCCGAAGCCGCGCTCCCGCTACTCGCCGAGCTGATCCTGTCACCGACGACAAGTGATGCCGAGCGGCTTAGGTATTTCCGGGCGCTCGATTTCCATCCCGAGAGTCCGGCAAAAACGGGCTTGCTGAGCGGCCTCCTCGCCGCCGATCATCCCAAAAAACTCGACATCCGGGTGCTCAGCCTGCAGCATCTGGCCGGCGACGATGCCCTGGCGACCGCTTCGACCCGCGAGGCCATCTACACGACGCTGAACGACGTCCGCGGCACCCGTGCCTTCCTCGATCTGGTGGATCGATTTGAGTTGGCCGATCAGGGTGAAGCCCTGTTTACGATGGCCCTTGCCGACCCCTCGAGCGACCTGGGCAAGGACGCCGGCCGAATCCTGCTCGATCTGGACGGCCGCCAGCGTGTCGTCGATGCCGTGGCTTCGGCACCTCTTGAAGAATCAACGGCCATTATCGCGTTGCTGGATGGGGTCGAATCCGGCGGGTCGCGCGGCGCCCTCGAGGCGCTGGTGATGGATGACGCGCTGCCGATGGAGGTGCGCCGGCGTGCCCTGGAGGCCTTTGGCCCTGGCTGGCAGGGTGAAAACCGGATGCTGGCGCTGCTCAAAGAGGGCGTCTTCCCCGAGGAACTCTCTGCTACCGCTTCAAGCATCCTGTTTGCGTCGACGGACAGCCGCCGCCGCGGTCAGGCCGAGCAGTATTTCGAGCCTCCCGCCGGCCTCGCCGGCGAGGCGTTGCCGGCCATCGAAACCCTCACCGCGTTGAAAGGAGACGCGAAGTCGGGCGCCATCGTGTTCGCGCAATTCTGCAGCACCTGCCACGTCGTCCAGGGACATGGGGTCGATTTTGGTCCCGCCCTGACCGAAATAGGCGACAAGCTGACCCCGGAAGCCCTCTACACCGCCATCCTCTACCCCGACGCCGGCATCGGCTTTGGCTACGAAGGCTACGTTTTGAAACTGAAGGATGGGAGCGAGGCGGTCGGCTACATCCTCAACCAGTCCGGCGACGAAATCCGCCTCCGCGAAGCCGGCGGCCGGACGAACAGCTACTCGGTGTCCGACGTGGCGAGCAAGGAGATGCTGGGCCAGTCGCTCATGCCGGCGCTCGGCCGCTCGTTGCGCCTGGAAGAACTGGCGGACCTGGTAGCCTACCTTTCGGAATAGCGAGAAGCGAATAGTGAATAGCGATTGGGGAGCCCCCTCTCAATCGCTATTCGCTATTCACTATTCGCCAATCCGATCGCTATTCACTATTCGCTTCTCGCCAATCAGTAGGCGCCTTGCCGAGTGAGGACGACGGTCGCGGTGCGGACGAGGATCTGGAGGTCCAGCATCATCGACCAGTTGCGAACGTAGTACGGATCCCACTGCTTCATCCCGTCCAGACCGCTGTCGCTGCGGCCGGAGACCTGCCAGAGGCCCGTGATCCCCGGCTTCACGACGTTGCGCAGTTCGCGGACTTCCGTCGGCAGCGCGTTGTGGTGGTACGCCGGCAGCGGGCGCGGGCCGACCATCACCATGTCCCCGATCAGCACGTTCACCAGCTGGGGCAGCTCGTCCAGGCTCGTCCGGCGCAGGATATTGCCCACTTTCGTGATGCGCGGGTCTTTGCGGAGCTTGAAGAAGGTTTCCCATTCCTGGCGCAGCGCTTCGTTCTGAGCAAGAGCCTGCTTGAGGACTTCCTCGGCATTGGTGACCATCGTCCGGAACTTGAAGGTGCGGAAGATGCGGCCGTCCTTGCCCAGGCGCTCCTGCAGAAACAGCGGGTTCTTGCCGTCTTCCAGGAGGATGGCGACGTATATCACGGCGCAAACCGGGAGCCAGAAGGGCATCGTGACGAGCACGATGACGATGTCGATGAGCTGCTTGGCGGCCTGCTTGACGCGGGAGTGGCGGACGGTGGCGGAGGCGAGTTCGGGGGTAGACATCGGAGCGGGGGGGTAGTGGCCGAAGGCCGGGGGGGTGTTTGCTGCGGACGGAAGAAAATTACCCCAATCCCCGGCCGTGCCGGTGCGCCTACTGCTGGGTCTGGTGGGTCTATCGAGCGCTACCTCGCCGGGTATTTTGCCCTCCCGATGGAGCCTGATGAGGTAATCCAGGGTAGTTCTGGCGCATTAGATAAGGACTTCCTTGTGCGCCGGCTCGGCGTGCGCTTTGCGACTCCAACGACCGAATTCCCATGTTACGCCTGCTATTTCTATCGATCGCCCTGATCTGGGCCATATGCCCCCCTTCCACCGGAGCACAGTCCCCCGTCTACGACCCCCTCGCCGTACCGGTTGATTTCGAGGCCGCTTACCACGATCTGGGGGTGGTGGATGTCGCCAGGAAGCGTACGATCCCTGTGCGTCTTTACCTGCCGGCCGCGCCTGGCCCCAGGCCCGTCGTGCTGTTTAGCCACGGACTGGGCGGCTCGCGCGAGAACGGTGTCTATCTGGCGCACCACCTGGCGGCGCGCGGCTATGTAGCTGTCTTCCTCCAGCATCCCGGCAGCGATGAGTCCGTCTGGAAAGACAAACGCCCGCGAATCGCCGTCCGCGACGCCAAAAAGGCGGCCAATGCGGAAAATCTGCGACTGCGGATCGGAGATGTGCATGCCGTGCTCGACCGGCTGGCGGAGTGGGTGGAAGAAACGGGGCATCCGGCCGCCGGCCGCCTCGATCTGAGCCATATCGGAATGTCCGGCCACTCGTTCGGCGCCATAACCACCCAGGCCGTCAGCGGGCAACGCGCCCCAGGGGATGCCGCTCGGTACACCGACGAGCGGATTGACGCGGCCGTGATCTATAGCCCCAGCGCCCCGCGAGCAGGCGACGTCATTCGGGCGTTCGGAGATGTCGACATCCCCTGGATGCTCATGACCGGCACGGAAGACACCGCGCCGATCGACGATATCGAACTGGCGGATCGGCTCGCCGTCTACCCGGCGCTGCCGGCCGGCGGTACCTACGAGGTTGTGCTCGACGGCGCGGCCCATTCGGCCTTTTCGGATGCGGCACGCCGGCGAGACCGCGACGATCGAAATCCTAACCACCACCGCGTGATCCTGGCGCTGACGACGGCCTTTCTGGATACCTATCTCAAGGGGTCGTCTGAGGCCAAAACGTGGCTGGAGGGCCAGGGGCCGGCCGGCGTCCTGGAAACCGGCGATCGATGGCAGTGGAAATAAAGGATGGAAATAGTGCCCGATTCCGCCCTAAGTTGCCTCCCGCGTGTACGTTGCCTCCTTCCAACCGGACGTTCCCATGAACCGCCGTACCTTCCTGGCTCAGACCACTGCTTTAGCCGCCTTCGCTCCGCTCATGCCTGCCTCCATGCATCCCCCCAAGCCGACGTTTTCGATCTCACTCGCCGAATGGTCACTCCACCGGACCCTGTTTTCGGGGCAGCTGCACCCGCTCGATTTCCCTGTCGTGGCTAAACGCACGTACGGAATCGACGCCGTCGAATACGTGAACCAGTTTTTCCTGCCATCAGAGCTGTTTTTGGCTGAATTAAAGCGGAGGGCCGATGGCGAAGGCGTGCGGAGCCTGCTGATCATGGTTGACGACACAGGCCGGCTCGGCGACGCCGATACCAAACTGCGCAGAAACGCCGTAGAGCGCCACCTGATGTGGCTCGACGCGGCCCGCGCCCTGGGCTGTCATTCGATCCGCATCAACGCTCGGAGCGACGGGTCTGCCGAAGAACAGACGAAACTCATGGCCGACGGGCTGCGCCAGCTCGGCGACGAAGCGGCCAGCCGGGGGCTGAATGTGGTGGTCGAGAACCACGGCGGGTTTTCCAGCCACGGCGACTGGGTGGCCCATCTCATGCGTACCCTGAACCACCCGAATGTGGGGACGCTGCCCGACTTTGGCAACTGGTACCCGGCCGACGAATACGGTGGCCCTTCCTCGGCGGGGCTCGCCGGCGCGTATTACGACCGCTACAAAGGGGTGGGGGAGATGATGCCCTTCGCCCGCGGGGTCAGCGCCAAATCCTACGCCTTCGACGCGGCCGGCGAGGAGACCAGCACCGATTTCGGGAAAATCCTCCGAATTGCCGTGGAAAGTGGGTTTTCGGGGCACGTCGGGATCGAGTATGAGGGGAGCGCGCACAGCGAGCACGACGGGATCCTGGCAACAAAACGGCTGCTGGAGCGCATACGTGCCACTTTGGGATAACCCTTGTCAGTCCATCCGGCCCAGCGCCTCATTGACCTCTTTTAGCGCCGGATAGAGCGACCGGTACAACGCATAGTACTGTTCATAGGCGTCTACCACGTCGAGCCGGCACGGGGTGCTGCCGGTGACGCGGATACATGCCTTTGCCGCGGCGTCCACATTCGGCCAGGCGCCGACGCCCACGCCGGCGAGCAGGGCGGCTCCGTAGGCAGCGCCTTCGGTGGTGTTGACCGTCACCAGCTCGGCCCCGAGGATATCCGCCAGGATCTGGCGCCAGAGCGCGCTTTTGGCTCCGCCGCCCGAGACACGTACCTGCCGCGCCGGCGGGAGGCCGGAGGTCCGCAGCAGCTCAAAGCTATCCTTGAGCCCGAACCCGACTCCTTCGAGTACGGCGCGGGTGAGATGGTCGCGGGTGTGCCGCACCGTCAGCCCCACAAAAGCACCGCGGGCATAGGGATCCGGGTGGGGCGTCCGCTCGCCGGTCAGATACGGTAGAAAGAGCAATCCTTCGCTGCCGGCGGGGATCTCGGTCGCGGCGCCGACGAGGTCCTCAAACGACACATCCGGCGCGACAGTGTCCCGGTGCCAGCGGAGGCTGCCGGCGGCGGACAGCATCACGCCCATCATGTGCCACCGGCCGGGCACGGCGTGGCAGAAGCCATGCAAGCGTCCTTCCGGCTCGATGGCCGGCTGGTTCGCGCTGGCGAACACCACCCCGGACGTCCCGAGCGTCAGCGCGACGATCCCTTCCTCTACGGCGCCAACGCCCACACCCTGCGCGGCCTGATCGCCGCCGCCGCCCACGACCGGTATGCCTGCCGGGATGCCCAGCAACGCCGCAGCCTCGACCGAGACACGGCCGGTAATCTCCGGGCCTTCATGGGTATCCGGTAGCCATGCGCGCGGGATGTCCAGCGCATCGAGGACATCGGCCGACCAGTCGCGTGTCCGCACATCAAGCAGCAGCGTGCCGGCCGCGCCGGCGCGGTCTGTCGCGTAGTCACCCGTGAGCCGGTACCGCACGTAGTCCTTCGGCAGCAGCATCTGGCGGATGCGGGCGTAGTTATCGGGTTCGTGGTTGCGGACCCACAGGATTTTGGGCGCGGTAAACCCGGTCAGGGCGTCGTTGCCCGTGAGTTGGATGAGCCGGCTCCGCCCGACGCGGGCGCGGATCTCGTCGCATTCCGCTCCGGTGCGCTGATCATTCCAGAGTAGCGCCGGCCGGATAATCTCGCCGTGCACGTCGAGTAACACCAGCCCGTGCATCTGGCCCGTAAGGCCGATGCCGGCGATGGCCGCCGGGTTGATCCCGGTCTTCGAAATCACGGCTCGAACACTTTCGACCGTTCCTTTCCACCAGAAATGGGGGTCCTGCTCGCTCCACAGGGGTCGGGGCGTTTCATAGGCATACTCCGACGAGGCGACGCCGATCACGGCGCCTTCGCCATCCATCAGGAGGGCCTTGGTGGCGGTTGTAGAGCTATCAATCCCGATAAACATAGCGATGGGCGGCTAGCGTGATGGGAAAACGCCGGCTAATATAGCTTTTCCAATGGACACCTACTGCGTTGCGTTATCCTGACCCATCACACCGCGGCTCCTACCGTGCAGTTCATCACACACGTTAAGTTTTTTTTACCTTTGGCTTGTTTAGTTTGGAGTGGACCCCTACACTTGGCCCGCTTGCATAACCCCCTGTTTACCCCTGTAGTGACCTACTATTTTTGATGTCGTTAAACATGCGTTGCACTGTTTTCTATTTTTTGTTGATAGCAACACTGGCCGTCGTTCCCCACGCGAAGGCACAGCGGAGTGTTGAAATCAGCGGTATCGTGACCGATCTGGCCACGGGTGAGCCCCTGCCTGGCGCCAGCGTAGTCATCGAGGGCACCACGCTCGGGTCGGCGGCGAACGCGGAGGGCCGGTATCTGATTCCTCGTATTTCCGCCGGCTCGTATGTGTTGATCGCCTCGTACATCGGATATCAGGAAGCCCGCATGCCCATCACGGTGGCGGGGGAGAACCTTGTGGTCGACCTGGCGATGGCGTTTACGACGATTGAGGGGGAAGATATCGTCGTCACCGCCCAGGCCGAGGGACAGATGGCGGCCATCAATCAGCAGATTTCCGCCGTCACGATCAAGAACGTGGTGTCGGCAGACCGTATCCAGCAGATTCCCGACGTGAACGCAGCCGAATCCGTGGCGCGTCTTCCTGGTGTGTCGCTGGTGCGCAGTGGCGGCGAAGGGCAGCAGGTGGCCGTTCGCGGGCTCTCGCCGAAGTACAACGTGATGATGGTGAACGGCGTGCGCATGCAGTCGACCGACCGCGATGACCGCAGCGTCGACCTGAACATGATCGCCCCGAACGTGCTCTCCGGCATCGAAGTCACAAAAGCGCTCACGGCCGACATGGACGCCGACGCGGTGGGTGGGACGGTAAACCTGCGCATCGGCAAGGCGGAGCCCGGGCTTCATTCCAAAGTCTCGATGCAGGGCGGCTACGGTTCGGTAGGGGAGACGTATGGCAACTGGCGAGGCACCGCGCTGGTGAGCAACCGGTTCCTCAAGAACCGGCTAGGCGTCCAGGCCTCCGCGTTCATGGATAACTTCAACCGAAACTCCGACGTCTTGAGCGCCGGCTATGCCATCAACGAGGAATCGCAGATCGAGGAAGGACTCGCCGCGATCGATCTCCAGAGCGTCTTGATTACCGACCGCGTAACGGAGCGTAGCCGCAAGGGCGGCGGGGTTGTGCTCGATTATGCGCTCCCCTTCGGCGCCTTGCAGCTGAACAACTTCATCAGCAACCTTTCCGAGGATCAGGTGGAGATGCAAAACTCCATGTCGCTCCTTGGCAACCAGTTCAGTGCCTTTTCCGCGCTGCGCGAGTTGAGTAACACCGTGGTGAGCAACGCGCTGCAGGGTGAATTTCGACTCGCCGGCATCCAGGCGGATTTCTCGCTGTCCAACTCGTTTTCAAGACAATACCGCCCCGGTGATATCGGGTTGAATATCGGCGCCGAACAGGGCCAGTCGGCCATCACTCGAACGGCGGATGAGACGGCCACGCCCCGGCAATTTCTGGAGGACATCACAGTCAGCGATGCGCTGCGCGTGACGCGCATCGCGACCCTTGAGCGAGATATCACGGAATCCGCCCAGGAGGCCGTGCTCAATTTCACGATCCCTTACCAGTTCACACGCAATATCACCGGGAATCTGAAGGTCGGCGGCAAATACACCCGCACGAACCGCGATAACGACGAAACGCAGCAATTCAACCAGCCGGACCGTACCTTCGCCGGCGAGCGGTTCGTGGCCGCGATGCGTGAGTCGTTGTGGGTGGATCTCGGGTTGGCCTCGGTGGATGAAAACCTGGGCATCCGTGCGTTTCTGTTCGAAAATCCGAACTATGACATCGGGGATTTCCAGAGTGGCGACGCCGGCATCGATCAGTTTTTTTATGTCCCTGACGTCGACAAAATCCGCAAATTCGAACGACTCGCTACCGACAACGAGGCGTATTTCTTCGACGAACAGCAATCGTTTGAGCGCGACTACACCTACACCCGTAATTTTGTGGCGTGGTACGGAGCGACAGAGCTGAACCTGGGCAGGTGGCTCATGCTGCTTCCCGGGATCCGGTACGAAGAATATGATATCGACTACGAGGCCTTCTCTACCCACAAGTTCGGCCCGAACTTCGAGGATTTTAACAACGAGCTCCTCCAGTCGAAAAGCAGCAGTGGCAACTGGTTTCCCCAGTTGCAGGCCCGCCTCAAGCCCACCCCATGGCTGGATGTCCGTTTCGCATACACCAAGAGCATCATCTACCCGGATTACCGCGCGGTCTCGCCGTTTATTTACCTGAACACGTTCAGTGGGCCCTCCATCAACCTGGGGGACCCGACACTCGAGCCGGCGACCGCCCAGAATTACGACATCTACGCGTCGGTCTATCAAGACCACATCGGCCTCTTCACCGCCGGCTTCTTCCGCAAGGAGATCGACAACCTGATGACGCCCTTTACTTTCCGGACGCGTGATTCCGAGGACATTGACAATCGAACCATCCTGCCTGATCGATCCACGTCCGTTGTTAATACCTGGATCAATCTCGATGCGCAGACGGACGTAGAAGGTTTCGAGCTGGAATGGCAGACAAATTTCTGGTATCTCCCGTCTTTCCTTCGCGGGCTGGTGTTTAACGTCAACTACACGCACATACAATCCAAGACGGAGTACCCGTTCCAGGTGCTCGTTCGCCTGACCCCGGGTCCCTTCGGCCAGTCCGAGCTGCGGGATACGACCCGCGTCGGCCGCATGCCCGATCAGCCCAACGACATCTTCAACGCCACCCTCGGCTACGATTTCAAGGGCTTTTCGGCGCGTTTATCGTTCCTGTATCAGGACAACGTGCTCGGCAATCCTGGCATTCGAGCGGAGCTCGACTCGTTCACCGACGCCCTGTACCGGTGGGACCTGATCCTCTACCAGCGACTTCCGTGGCGCGGGTTTCAGGCCTACCTGAATTTGAACAATATCACCGATAGCTCCGACCGACAATTTGTGAGTGTGCTACAAAAGTTATCCTCGGCCGACTATTACGGCCGAACGGTCGACATCGGCTTACGCTACGAATTTTAGCAATGCCGGCTGCGCTCACCCACACAATCTGACTGTCCCCCCACTGTCCTCACAACGCTGTTCTCTCCGGGCGAGGCCTGCTCGCCATGAAGAGACATGACACGCCATATCGCAGTGGCGTTTACCCTCCCTAACCGACACCAAACACGAGGCTTGAGTAATGAGAAACCTGTTACTACTACTTGTAACACTTACGTTGGTTGGCACGGCCCGTGCGCAATCCGACACCCTCGCACTGGACCCGCTCCAGTTCGTCAACGTCCAGATCCTCGGCGATGTCGATGGCAACGGCAACCGGCTTCACTCCGTCTATAGCGTCGAGCCCGGTCAGTTTTATGCTTTTGACGGCCGGCTCGACCTGACCTTCCCGGTCGAGATCGTCGGCCCGGATACGGACTGGATCCGTGACCAGGTCAACCCGCCCGTTGTCGTGAATACGCCCGGTCAGCAGGGCGAAGCCCGCCAGTTCTTCGAGATCCAGGCCGGCGGCTCGCTGGTCCTGAAAAACCTCTTGATCAGCGGCATTGTGAGCACGGGTGAAACCGTTGGCAACTTCGTTACCAACACCGGTGGCACCAAGTACATGGCGAAAAACGTTGCCTTCGCCAACTGGCAGAACTTCGCCATGCAGAATCAGGCGAAGGGCATCGACATCACGGTCACCGACTGTGTATTCATCAACGGCGTCCGTACCCTGAACTCGCAGTGGGGCGGCTTCCCGCTTCGTATGGATGTGGCCGGCGAAAACGTGACGATCGAAAACAACACGGTCGTCAACTCCGGCCGCCTGCTCACCAACAGCGGGCCGTTCTTCAACGCCACCATCCACGAGCTGCACAACTCGTACCTGAACAGCACCAAGGCGGGCCAGGAACAGCGCGCCAAGGAGATGATCCAGGCTAATAATATCTATCACAACTTCGACTTCATCGGTCGCAAGTACACGGATAACACGTACGACTCGCACTGGACCACCTGGAACCACTACTTCGAGGCGTCCGACAGCCTGGACAAAATCTCCCTCTACCTGGGCCAGAACCTGTTTTACCGTGAACCGGAGCTCCTCGAATGGTTCTCCACCCAGGCGGACACCATCCTGCCGGGCCTTCTCTGGGAGCATGCCGCAGTCGACTCCTTCGTCATCAACGACCCGGAGTATACGATCGGCACCAACTATTCCGGATTCGATCCTCAGTTCACGGTACACCCGGGTAACACCGAGGCGATCGTTAACTACGTCTCGGGTACCTGGCTAACGCCAACCGAGCCCTGGTCCGACTGGCGGATCGAAAGTCCGATAACGTTTGACGAAAACCAGTTCCCAGTCTTGAGTTGGCCTCCAGATTTTGATCTGAGCTATACGAACGCCTTCCTTCAGACGGCCGGCACGGATGGCCTACCGGTAGGTGACCTCAACTGGTTCCCGAGCGCCAAGGCTGACTATCTGGCGAACCGTGATGCCCACATTGCGGCTTTGCGGGATTCGATCCTGAACGCCGTCGGGGTCTATGTGCCGGGTTCGCCTACGCCCATGATCACGCCGGAAAGTGTGTCGGTTGAAGAAGGAGGTGAAACCCCCAACGGGTTTGCGCTCGGCCAGAACTTCCCGAACCCGTTCAACCCGACGACCAACATCTCCTTCGTTATCCCGCAAGCGATGAATGTCCGGTTGTCGATTTACAACGTGCTCGGTCAGCGCGTCGCGACCCTCATCAACGATGAGGCGCGTGTCGCCGGCGAACACACCATCCAGTGGAATGGCCGCGACGACGTTGGCAATATCGCTGCATCGGGCCTGTACATCTACCGCATCGAAGCCGGCGACTTCCGCCAGGCACGCAAGATGCTCTTCTTGAAGTAACCGATAGCGACGCCTAAGGGATAAAGCCCGGGCCGATGGCCCGGGCTTTTTTCGTACCACCCAGCCTGACATCCCGCACGCATCCTCCGTATGACGCCGCCCTGTATTTCCCGATTCGTCATCATAATCATGGGTGCTCTCGGTAGCCTCGGATGTCAGGCCAGCCGCGACGACGCCCCACCCCCGGCTTCTCGTCCACCCGTCGTGATTTCCTTCTCCCACGTCACCGCTGCGGCCGGTCTGGCGGGCTTTCGCCACGACAACGGAGCCACCGGCCACCAGTATTTTCCCGAACAGATGGGCTCCGGAGGCGGATTCGTGGACTACGACGGCGATCGCTGGCCAGACATAGTCCTTGTCGGTGGGGGCTCGCTGGAGCCAGCGCCGGCATCCGCCACTGACGCCCTCCGGCTCTACCACAACAACCGCGACGGCACGTTCACCGAGGTCACCGCCGAGGCCGGGCTGGCCGGCATCCGCGCCTACGGCATGGGCATCGTCGCGGCCGACTATGACAACGACGGCGACGAAGATCTCTTCTTCACCACGCTCCATCGCGACTTCCTCTTCAGAAACGACGGCGGCACCTACACGGGCGTCGGCGACGAGGCCGGCGTCGCCAGGGAATCCGCCTGGACCAGCGCGGCCCTGTTCTTCGACGCCGATCGCGACGGCGATCTCGACCTGTATGTCGCCCACTACGCCGCATGGTCGCCCGAGACGGACATCTATTGCTCGATCAACGGCGTCGTGCTTATGGATACCGAAGGCGTAACCAACATCGAGAAGCAGTACGGCCGCAAAATCTATTGTGCTCCGTTTCTCTACGAAGGTCTTTCCAGTCGCTTTTACAGCAATAAGGGGGATGGAAACTTCGCCGAAGCCACGGAACAGGCCGGCTTCGTCCCGGCGCCCGGGCGGTCCCTCGGCGTGGTGGAGTTCGATTACAACCGGGATGGATGGCCGGATATCGTCGTATCCAACGACGCGGCGCCCAACCTGCTGTTTAAAAACAAGGGGGATGGCACCTTCGCCGAGATCGGCGTCTCCAGTGGGATCGCCTTCGACCTCGCCGGCAGCGTCCGCGCCGGCATGGGCATCGACGCCGGCGTGGTGGATGGCAGTGGCCAGGAATCCATCTTCATCGGCAACTTTTCAAACGAGACCCTGGGCGCCTACACCTACGCCGGCAACGACCAGTTTACCGACCGCGTCTCGGCCTCGGGGATGGCCCAATCCAGCCTGATGACCCTCACGTTCGGGCTCGGGTTGTTCGACGTCGACTACGACGGCGACCTCGACCTGCTGGCCGCCAACGGGCATGTGTGGCCCGAAAGCCCCATGAACGACGGCTCCACGTACCGCCAGCCGCCGCAACTCTACGCAAACCAGGGGCAGGGTGTGTTTTCAAACCTCACCGCCGGGGTGCCCGGGGATTCCCTCGTGGCCCGGGGCGCCAGTTATGCGGACTACGACCGGGACGGCGATCTCGACGTCCTCCTTACTGAAAACGGCGGCCCTGCCCATCTGTGGCGCAATAACCTCGCCGGCGCATCCTACCTGCGCGTGCGCCTGCGGGGCGAGGCCTCCAACACCGAGGGGCTCGGCGCCCGGCTGATCGC
>JBGSPJ010000178.1:0-5279 GCA_041738655.1 Rhodothermales bacterium
GCTTCAACGAGCAGGCCGTCGGCGTCGGCAAGCCGGGGCCAGGCGGCGCGCACCTCGTCCGCCGAGCGCACGGTGGCGTTCCCGTAGCCGTCGTAGGACCCGCGATACCGTTTGAGCAGGGCAGGGAAACCGAATGCCGCCGTGGCAGCCTGGGCCTCATCGAGGGTGGCGCAGCAGACACACGCCGGCGTGGGCAGGCCGGCGGCCTCTATGGTACGTTTCTGAAGGCCCTTGTCGCGCACGAGGCGGAGCGTCTCCGGAGACGGCCACAGGGTGTCGGACGGCGCCACGCCGATCAATCGCTCCAGAGGGGCCCACTCGCTTTCCACGGTGATGACGTCGCACCCCTCGGCGAACGCGGCCAGCACAGCGGGATCGCGCCAGTCGCCTACCATCGACTCGCCGAGTCCACCCATCGAAGACGAGGGTTCGGGGGAGAGGAATCGGATACCCAGCCCCATCCGGATGCCGGCGAGGGCAAGCATTCGGCCCAACTGGCCCCCTCCGAGGATGCCGATGCGCGGGAAACGCGAAGTGGACATGAGGGGTGTCAGGACCGATTCGCCAGGATTTCCTCGAGCTCGGCCTCGTCGGTCACCAGGACCTGGCGGGCTTTCGAGCCCTCGAACGGGCCCACGATGCCGGCGCGCTCGAGCTGGTCGACAATCCGCGCCGAACGTGTGTAGCCGATCGAAAGCTTGCGCTGAAGCAACGAGACAGATCCTTGCTGGCTCTGGACGATGATCCGCGCCGCCTCCCGGAACAGGTCGTCGAAATCCTCGGGCGATCCACCGCCATTTCCGCCCACCACCTCCAACTCGGGGGAATCTTCGATCGAGGGGAGCTGGTAGGGCCCGGGTCCTTGCTGTGTGGCGATAAATTCGGTGATGTAGTCGACTTCCTCGACCGATACGTAGGGGCCCTGGAGCCGGATCATCTGGCTGCCTTTCATATAGAGCAAGTCGCCGTTTCCGACCAGGCCTTCGGCGCCGTTGGCGTCCAGGATGGTCCGGGAATCGATCTTGGACGCCACCTGGAAGGCGATACGCGCCGGGAAGTTCGCCTTGATGAGACCGGTGATGACGTCGACCGATGGGCGCTGGGTGGCGAGCACCAGGTGGATGCCGACGGCGCGGGACATCTGGGCCAGGCGCGCGATCGGCCCTTCGATCTCCTTGCCGGCGGTGAGCATGAGGTCCGCCAACTCGTCGACCACGACGACGATGTAGGGGAGGTGCCGGTGCGGCACATTGGCGTCGAGTTCGCCGGCGCGGAATTTTTCGTTGTACTCGTAAAGCCCGCGCACCATCGCCTTCTGGAGGAGGTTGTAGCGGTACTCCATTTCCCGTTCGCAGCTCCGGAGGACGCCGAGCGCCTGGCTCACATCCGTGATGATCGGCATCTCATAGTTGGCCGGCATCGCGATGTAATGGTCCACGATCCGCCCGTATTGCTGCAGTTCGATCTTTTTAGGATCGATCATCACAAACTTGAGGTCGTTCGGGTGGCAGGCGTAGAGGAGGCCCGTGATGAGCGTGTTGAGGCACACCGACTTGCCCGCGCCGGTTGCGCCGGCGATGAGCAGGTGGGGCATCGACGCGATGTCGTTGATGTACACCTGGCCTTCGATCGTCTTGCCGATCGGGAAGGGGAGGCGCATCTTGGCTTCGCTGAATCGCTTGGTCGCGATCAGGTCGCGAAGGCGGACCAGTTCGCGGTGCCGGTTCGGGATTTCAACGCCGATGGCGGATTTACCCGGGATCGGGGCGATCATGCGGATGCCTCGTGCGGCCATGGCCATCGCGAGGTCATTTTCCAGCGCGGTGATCTTGCTGATCTTGACCCCGGGAGCAGGCGTCAGCTCGTACATCGTGATCGTCGGGCCGACGATCGCCTTGATGTCCGTGATCTGGATGTTGTACGTCGCCAGCTTATCGAGCAGGATCTGTTTGTTCTCCTCGAGCTCCGCACGGTCAATCGCGACCGAGTCGTCCGACTTATCCAACAGCTCGACCGAGGGGAAGCGGAATCGGTACTGGAACTGCTCGGACTGTGCCTGGAGGGCGGCCTTGATCTGGTCTGCCTTTTCCTCGTGGATGGGCTGCTGGACGGTGAGCGACAGGTCGTCCTGCGGGGGACGGACGGGAGGCGACTCGAAGGCGCGCTGAAAGTCCGACACGCTTGGAGGCGGAGGCGGCGGGGGGATCTCCCCGGCCTGATAGGAAAAGAGGTCGTTGAGCCGCGGGGCGCCACCGCCGGTTGGGGCTGGCGTCTGGGGGAGAGCCAGGAGGCCGTCTTCGTCGTCGTCACGTTCATCGGGCCCTGGTTCTTCCACCGGGGCGCGGTAGGTGTGCACGCCGGCGACGTTGCCCATCTCGGCCACAGCGCGACGCGGCGGGACGTCGGCCTCGGCGAGGATGGCGTCTTCCTCAAGCATCGTCAACCGTTCGCGTTTCAGGCGGTCGATGCGGGCCGGCCGGTTATCCACCACCTCCCGTTTGATGGCCATGAAACCGCCTTTGATGGAGTTGAACATAAAGACGATGCCCTCCTCGAGGCGGTCCATCGAGCGCTGCAAGTCGCGGTCGACGATGAGCATCGCCGTGATCATCGTCAGCACCGTCATCAGGAAAAAACTCCCTGTAGCGCCGAACACCCGGATGAGCCAGTCGGCGATGCCGATGCCCACTGCGCCGCTGAAGTGAACCGTGTTCAGCCCGGTACGCACGCCCAACCAGCCAAAAAACGTCGCCATTTCGAACGTGCCAAGCATCCCGAGGGTGGTGTACATGGGCAGGTAGAGCGACGGGCGGGCGCGGAAGAAGAGGTAGCCCCAGGAAAAGAGGAGCAGGGTCCACACCATGACCGGGTATCCCAGGAACTTCGGGATGAGCGCGTAGGCCAGAGCGGCGCCAACGAGACCAAGCGAGTTGGTCGCGCGGTTGTGGGTGGCGATGGCGTCGGATAAGCGTCCGCCGGCCACGAGGCCGTTATCGGCTTCGTTGTACGAGGCGAGCGCGAGGAATACAAGAAACGCGATCGCCATCATGATGAGACCGAGTACTTCCTGCTTGCGCTCGTAGGCTATGATGGGAGCCGACGCGCCGCGTGAGGATGCTCGTTTTGCCTTACTTCCAGCGGCCATACCGAACCAGATCAGTTTTTATGGAACGGGGGTTTCTTGATGACGGCGCGGCGCGGTTTGTCGCGCACGAGTACAGCCAGAGCGGCACCGGGCGCGGTATAGGCCGGATCGTTGACGACATACCCCATGCCTACGCCGGCGCCCAGAATCGGCGATTGGGAACCGCTCGTGACGATCCCGATCTCGGCGCCCTGTTCGTTCAGGATAGCGTAACCGTGCCGCGGAACGCTCCGTTCCTCCATCACAAATCCGACCAGCCGGCGAGGGACACCGCCCGCTTTCTGGCGGCGCAGCGCATCGGCGCCGACAAAGTCCAGCTTGTCCAGCTTGGTGATCCAGCCCAGGCCAGCTTCCAGCGGCGTTGTTGTAGCGTCGATGTCGTTACCGTAGAGGCAGAATCCGGACTCGAGCCGCAGGGTGTCTCTGGCGCCGAGGCCGGCGGGCTTCAGGCCGTCCGCCTGTCCCTCGTGTAGCAGTGCGCGCCAGATGGCGACGGCGTCTTCGTTGCGGCAATAGATTTCGAGACCTGGTTCGCCGGTGTAGCCTGTGTGCGAGAGAATAATATCCTGCATCCCCATAAAATCGGCCGGAGCCACTTCGGCGAAGTGGTAATAGGCGATCTCTGGCAGAGCACCGTGCATGACGCGGCGGACAATGTTCGTCGCGGCCGGTCCCTGGATGGCCAGCAGCGCCATCCGGTCCGATACGTTCTCCAATGCCGCCCTCATGGGGTTGTTCGCCTGCATCCACCCGAAATCCTTCTCGATATTCGAGGCGTTGATGACCAGCATGTACCGGGTCTCGCTGAAGCGATAGACGATCAAGTCGTCGACGATGCCGCCGTCCGGCTGACACATGGCCGCGTACATCGCGCGGCCGTCGTAGAGCTTGCTCGCGTCGTTGGTGACGAGGTGTTGTACAAAAGACGTCGCCTGCGGCCCGGTTACCAGCACCTCGCCCATGTGGCTCACGTCAAACAGGCCGGCCGCCTGCCGGACGGCCATGTGCTCATCGATGATGCCGCTGTACTGGACGGGCATATCGAAGCCCCCGAACGGCATCATCCGGGCGCCCAGCGCGACATGCTCGCCATGGAGCGGGGTGGTGCGAAGTTGTTCTGTTTGCATTACCTGGGGCGTTAATGCCCGGGAAATCGATTCAATTGTTGAGGGGTATGCAATCGTGCATGATACATACCGGCGCCGCGATAATCAATGGCCCGGGGGATTAACTCGTTGATCCTGAAGGATATATAGCCGGCAATTCATTTACATCTGGAAGGAAGTATACCCGGCGCCGGCCAGCGCGGCGATGGCTATCTCGGCGGTAGGCTGGTCCGCGAATCCGATGCGAAAGACGCCTTCGATGCCTTCTCGTATTCTCAATAACTCCAGGTCTTTGATGTTGATGTTGGCCAGATGGAGCACGCGGGTCAACCGAAACAGAAAGCCAGGCTTGTCTTCTGCATAGACGTACACATCGGCCAGAGGATGCAGGAAGCCTTTGCTTGTTTTGGGGATCGTATCGCGCCGGGCGCGGGAGTCGGCGAAGGCCTGCCCCATGGCGTCCATATCCTCGCTGAAGACCCGATTGCGCGTTTTTTGCAGGGCGGTGGTGAAGCCGCCGAGCATATCGAGGATGGGGCCTTCGTTGGCGACGAGGATATCCCGCCACATGTCGAACGACGACGACGCGATGCGCGTCATGTCGCGAAAGCCGCCGGCCGCGAGCCGCAGGAAACCGCCATCGTCGTCGTGCAGATCGCCGACGAAGTTCATCAGGGTGACGGACAGGAGCTGGGGCAGATGGCTGACGGCGGCGGCGATGCGGTCGTGCCGATCGGCCTCCATGACGAGAATACGGGCGCCTGTGGCGCCAAGAATGGCAAGGAAATCCGGATGCTCGCGTTGCAGATCGGCCTCGGTGAGGCCTTCAGGGGGGCAGATGACGTAGGTGGCGTTTTCGAACAGGAACGGATCGGCGTGGGCGACGCCATTTTTCTCGGAGCCGGCCATGGGGTGGCCTCCGATAAATCGGTTCTCGGGGCGCAGGGCGCCGACGGCGTGGGCCATGACCGGTCGTTTGACGGAGCCGACGTCGGTGACGAGGGCGCCAGGTCGCAACGCCGGCGCGA
>JBGSPJ010000184.1:0-5097 GCA_041738655.1 Rhodothermales bacterium
TGTCGGTGCCGCGGCCGGCCATGTTGGTGGCGATGGTGACGGCGCCCCGCTCGCCGGCTTCGGCGACGATGAGCGCTTCCTGGAGCGCGCGGTCCCGCCGGGCGTTGAGCACGTTGTGTTTGATCTTGCTCCGCGTCAGCATGCGGCTGAGCGTCTCGGAGACCTCCACCGTGGTCGTGCCCACCAGCACGGGCTGCCCCTTCTGGTTGTATTCGGTGATCTTTTCGATCACGGCGTTGAACTTCTCGCGCCGCGTCTTGAACACGAGATCATCCAGGTCCTTGCGGGTCACCGGCTTGTTCGTGGGGATGACGACGACATCGATCTTGTAGATCTTAAAGAACTCCTCTGCCTCCGTCACGGCCGTGCCCGTCATACCGGACAGCTTGTGGTACATTCGGAAGTAGTTCTGGAGGGTGATGGTGGCGTACGTCTGCGTCGCCGCCTGTACCTTCACGTTTTCTTTCGCCTCGATCGCCTGGTGGAGGCCGTCGGAATACCGCCGGCCGGACAACACGCGGCCGGTGTGTTCGTCGACGATCATCACCTTGTCTTCCTGGACGATGTAGTTGATGTCCTTCTCAAACAGGGTGTAGGCCTTCAGCAGCTGTTCGATGGCGTGGAGGCGCTCGGCGCGGTCCGAGTAGGTCGTATACAGGGTCCGTTTTTTCTCCGCCAGTTCGCTGCCCAGCAGCCGGAGGTCGTTCTCCAGCTTGTGCTGGCGTTTCTCCGGCGTGAGGTCGTCCATCTTCTGGATACTGGCTTCGAGGGCCTTCACGACGTCGGCATGGGCCTTTTCCATGAGGGCCGTTTCCTCGCCGATGTCGGGGAGGACGAATAGGTTGACGTCCTGATTGGAGGCTTTGGCCGTGAACACGCGGCCCTTCTCCGTCATCTCGATGGCGTGCTGTTTTTCGTCGAGCGCGTAATACAGCTCCTCGTCGACAAACGGCATGTTCTTCGCGTTTTCCTGGAGATAAAAGAACTCGGTCTTCTGGCGGAGCTGCTCCACGCCGGGCTCGTTAATGAGCTTGACGAGCCGGTTGTTTTTGCGGAAGCCGCGGTGGGCGCGCAGGAGGGCGAGGCCGGCGGCGTCTTCGTATTCATTGGCCTTCTTGTTTTCGCCGCCGGCACGCGCGTCATCGCGCAGCTTGAGCATCTTCTCGGCCTCGGCGACGAAGCCGGCGACGAGTTTCTGCTGGGCCTTCACGAGCTGGTCGACCGGCGGCTTCAGTTCGTCGAAGCGCGAGTCGTTGGCCTGGGGGACCGGGCCCGAGATGATGAGCGGCGTGCGGGCCTCGTCGATGAGGACGGAGTCCACTTCGTCGACAATCGCGAAGAAGTGCTCGCGCTGCACGAGATGGTCGGCCTCGGTGACAAACGAGTGGTCGCGCAGGTAATCGAACCCGTACTCGTTGTTGGTGCCGTAGGTGATGTCGGCCCGGTAGGCGGCGCGGCGGGCGTCCGTGTGGGGCTCGTGGCGGTCGATGACCGCCGTCGTCAGACCCAGGAAGTGGAAGATCGGCCCCATCCACTCCTCGTCGCGCTGGGCGAGGTAGGGGTTGACGGTGACGAGGTGGACGCCGCGGCCGGCGAGGGCGTTCAGATACACCGGCGCCACGGCCACGAGGGTTTTGCCTTCCCCCGTCTTCATTTCGGCCACGCGCCCCTGGTGGAGCACGATGCCGCCGATGAGCTGGACGTCATACGGGACGATGTCCCAGTTCACGACGGTGCCGCCGGCCTTCCACGACTGCCCCACGAGGCGTTCACACGCGCATTTTACCACGGCGAAGGCTTCGGGGAGCAACTCTTCGAGCACATCTTCAACGGTATCCAACCACTGCTGGTCGATGGCATCCAGTTCTTCCGAAAGCCGGCCGCTTTCCTCAATCGACAGCTCCGACGGCTGTCCGTCGCCGCTGGCGGCCTGCTCGGTCAGGCCAGTCCGCAGCTCATGCCGGATCTCGTCCCGGCGCGCCTCGATTTCTGATACAGCCTCCTGGATGCGCGCCTTGAAATCACCCGTCTTGGCCTTGAGCTCGTCATCCGAGAGGGTCTTGAACTTCGCGTACCAGCCGTTGATTTCGCCGACAATCGGCCACAATTTCTTGAGCTCGCGTTCGTTCGAGTCGCCGCCGAAAAGCTTCTGGATAAACTTGATCATGGAAAGGACTCATGCAATGAAGAGGAACCGTGCGCGCGCGCGCCTCCGGCTTCATCCGAACGCGCTCGGGTAGCCAGTTGATCCGATCGCCGGCGGCCGGCGGGCGCGGATTTCATGTTTCGCCGCCCGCTGGAGGGCGATCGAACAAAAAAAGGCAACCGGCACTGACGCACCGGTTGCCCCCGTAGTCTGACGTACTCGTCGGATTACTTGACGGCGTCGAGCTCGAGCGCGAGTTCGATCGTCACTTCTTCGCCCACCACGAAGCCGCCGGCTTCGGTGAGGTTGTCCCACTTGAGGTTGTAGTCGAACCGGTTGATCACCGTTTCGGCCTCAAAACCAACCTTCGCCGTCTCCATCATCTTGCCGGCGCCCAGGTACTCGGCCTCGAACACCACTTCCTTCGTGACGTCGCGGATCGTGAGGTCGCCCACGAGTTCAAACGAGCTGCCGTTGATGTTGCGAACCGCCTTGCTCTTGAACGTCATCGCCGGGAACTGCTCGGCGTTGAAGAAGTCGTCCGACTTCAGGTGGTTGTCGCGGCGCTCGATGCCGGTGTTGATGCTGGCCGTCTTGATCGTGGCCTCGGCCATCAGGGTGGAGATGTCCTCTCCGTCCATCGTGACGGTCGCGTCGTAGTCCGTGAACTCGCCGCGCACGTTGCTGATGCCCAGGTGACGCACCTTGAAGCCCAGTTCGGAGTGGGCCTTGTCGGCCGTATAGGTCGTGGCCAGCTGGCCAAGAGTTACAAAGCCCGCCAGCGGAAGGATGACCGCGAGGAGAGCGAAGCGTACGTGTTTGAACATATTCTTTTTTGGATAGGAATGGTGTGACGCGTTTCGATCGACGAAATTTGTCGCTTGTTGCGTGGTTTAACGCTGTTTCGGGGTTTGGTTTCCGGCCAGACGGTTTTGTTACGTTGTGTTAACAGACGCCCCATCGCGCGATCTCATTCCATCCTGGATCCCCCTTCGCCGGCCGATGTAGAAAAAAACGGCCTCTCATCATCCGTCCAGAACGTGCCGCATGTCGCATCATCGTCTTTTCTTCCTGGCGACGCTCCTACTCGCCGCGCTCGCTCTTTCGACCGCGCGCGCGCAGCTGGCTCCGTCCGGGTTTTCGTTTCTGAACCTCGAGGCCTCGGCCCGCTCGGCGGCGTTGGGCGGGTCGTTTGGAGCGATGTACGACGACGACATCAACGGCATGTTTTACAACCCGGCGTTGTTGAGTGAACTCGTCGATCGCCAGCTTTCGGTGTCGTTTCTCAACCACGTCGGCGACATTCGCGCCGGCATCGCCGCCTATGGCTTCCAGTTGGGCGGTCTCGGGCAGGCCGGCCTCGGCGTTCGCTTCATGGGATGGGGGGACCTCACCGAACGCGACGCTGCCGGCGAAGACATCGGCTCGTTTAACGCCTCGGACATCGCGTTCACCTTCGGCCTCGCCCGCCGCTTCGACGACCATGTCCTCCTCGGCGCCAACGTCCACTCCATCTTCTCCCGCATTGGCGACTTCAACGCATCCGCGCTCGCCGCGGATGTCGGGCTGCTCTACCACGCGCTCGACGGCGGCTTCACGGCCAGCGCTTCCGTCCATAACCTCGGGTTCACCCTGAATTCGCTGGGGTCGGTGGAGGATGAACTGCCGCTCGATCTGCGCGTCGCGGTGTCCCGAAAACTGCGCTACCTCCCACTGGTCGTTACGGTCACGGGCTACGATCTCCAGTCGATCGGCGAACTGGAGTCCGGCGCGACGGGATTCGACGAGGCCATGCATCATGTGGCCATCGGGGGCGAGTTCCAGTTCAGCGAGGGGTTCAACCTCCGCGTGGGGTACAACCACAGCCGGCATGAAGCGCTCAAATTTAAAAGCCGGCTCGACTTCGCCGGCTTCGGCTTCGGCGCCGGCATCAAGGTCTCACGCCTGCACTTCGACTACGCCTTCAGCTCCTGGTCCTCCTTCGGCGGCCTCCACCAGCTGACGCTGCGAACGACGGTTTAAGGTTCGAGGTTTAAGGTTCAAGGAGTGCCATTGAACCTTAAACCTCGAACCCTGAACCCTCCCGGAATATCCGGGAGCCATCGGTTGTCGAATAGGGCACTCACCTCTGAAACCAGCCTCCTCCACCCCTATGAAGGCTCTCGCTCTCGACACGCTTGCTGCCAGCTTCTGGCCGACCTATTGGACATCGCTGGTACTCCTCGCTGTCTTCGCGCTGACCGCTCTCACGCCCGGGTGCGCGGTGCTCGACGACGATTCGCCCTCCGCTGAGGTGCTCGTCTACCCGGGCGACCCCTTTAATCTCCGCGAGGGGCAAACGGCCCGCCTTCGGGGATCCAACTTCTCCGTGACGTTTGTCAAACGCACGGCCGAATCCCGTTGCCCCCAGGGGGTCCAATGTTTCTGGGAAGGAGAGGCGGAAATCGAACTCATCACGCGTTCGGGCGAGACCCTGGCGGACACGTTTCGGGTGCGCGGCTTTTTTGATCAGGCGGAGCAGAATCGACTGGAGGCCATCCGCTTCGGGTACCGCATGGAATTTGAACGCCTCGACCCCTATCCCATCTACGATGTGCCGGACCCCGCGCCAGTGCGCCTTGCGCTGCGGATCGAACGCCTGTCCTGACTTCGTCACATCTTCGTTACCGAACCAGCGGTTTTTATTTTATCGATATCGGGCAATCTGGTAAGGGACTTGCGCATGTAGCGGGGTAGGCAGTTCGAACAGGCTGCCGTTCTCATCCCGCTCATCCCGTACCGATATGGACGATCCCGCGAAGATACGCGCGCTCATCGAGCGCTCCCGCGAACTCCGGCGGCCGGCCTCCGCCGATCTCCCCGCGTTTTTGAAACGCATCCCACCGCCGGCCGGCAAACACACGCCGCATCCGCCAGCCGCGCCCCCGAAACGTGTCCGCCAGGGTCTCGCC
>JBGSPJ010000217.1:0-1970 GCA_041738655.1 Rhodothermales bacterium
GGCGTCGGCGGCACCAACGCGCATGTGGTCCTTGAAGAGGCGCCGGCCTTCGACCGCGAAGCTTCGCGGCAGCCGTACCACCTGATCGCGCTTTCCGCCCGCAGCAGTGCCGCGCTGGACGCCATGACGGCTAACCTGGCCCGCCATCTGGCGCACCACCCGGAGCTGGATCTGGCGGATGTCGCCTTTACGCTGCAAAACGGCCGGCAGGTGTTTAACTACAGCCGCACGCTGGTCGCGGCTTCCATCGACGAGGCCATCGCCCTCCTCGAAAACCCGGATCCGCAGCGCGTATTCACCGTGCACCAGATCCGCCGGCAGTCGCCCGTAGCGTTTATGTTTCCCGGCCAGGGATCGCAGCACGTGGGCATGGGGCAGGATCTCTATCGCCACACCCCGGTCTACCGCGAGGCGTTCGACCGCTGCGCCAACCTCCTCCGGCCCCACCTCGGGCTCGACCTCCGCGCGTTTATCTACCCGACGCCGGATCAGACGGACGCCGCGCAGGCCCGGATCAACGATACAATGATCGCGCAGACGGGCATTTTCTCCGTCAGCTACGCGATGGCGCAGTACTGGCTGTCGTTTGGCATCCAGCCGGAAAGCCTGATCGGCCACAGCGTGGGCGAGTTCGTAGCGGCCTGTCTGGCCGGCGTCTTCTCGCTCGAGGACGCCCTGGCGCTCGTCGCGGCCCGTGGAAAATTGATGCAGGATCTGCCGGCCGGCTCGATGTTGGCCGTCCGCCTGCCCGTCGAGGAGGTCCGCGCCCTGCTGCCGGCCGACCTCGAGATCGCGGCCATCAACAGCCCGTCGCTCTGCGTCGTCTCCGGGCCGACGGGGTCCGTCAACGCGTTCGAGAAAGAGCTGGAGGCGCGCGACATCTCCGTCCGCCCGCTCCATACGTCGCACGCCTTCCACTCCGCCATGATGGAGCCGGCCGTGCCGGCCTTCCGCGAGGCCGTGCGGGCCGTGACGCTCCATGCACCCACGATCCCGATCCTGTCTACCGTCACCGGCGAGGCCCTCACGGCCGAGCAGGCGACGGATGTCGAGTACTGGGCCACGCATCTGCGGCAGACGGTCAACTTCGCCGGCGGCGTCCGCCACCTCGTGGCCGATCCGAACCGGGTGCTCCTGGAAGTGGGCCCCGGGCAGACGCTGAGCACGCTCGCGAAACAGCACCCGGACCGGAAGGAGAAGCAGGCCATCCTGTCGTCCTCGCCGCACGTCCAACAGGAGATTTCGGCCCTGGCGAACGCCCTAGGCGTAGCCGGCCGGCTGTGGCAGGCCGGCGTCGAGATGAACTGGGCGGGATGTTACCCGGAGGAATCCCGCCGGCGGGCGCATCTGCCCACCTATCCGTTCGAACGCAAACGTTTCTGGTACGATCAGGTGGGCGGTTCGGCGGAGGAGGAAACCGTGACGACAGGGAATTACACCCCCCCGGCCCCCCCTCGCGTCTCTGGCCAGATTCTGGAATCCAATGCCGGCGACGGCTATCCCATCGCCGCGCCCGACGATGTCGTCCAGCGCATCATCGCCCAACAAATTGAAGTCATGGCCCGCCAGCTGCAAGCCTGGCAGGCGCAGTAAGGCCTATCGGACCCACGATAAGACCCATTCATTCGATTAATCTCACCTGTAGTATAGGAACCTACATGTCCACCTTACCGATGTCCGACCGCCAGACTCGCGTGCACGCCAAGCTGCGCACAGTGCTGATGGAGCTCTCCGGGTTCGATCTGAACGAGCTCGACAACAACTCCACCTTTCTCGAGCTGGGGTTCGATTCGCTGTTTCTCATCCAGTTCAGCCAGGCGATCAAGAAACACTTCGGGGCGAAGATCTCGTTCCGGCAGCTGATCGAGGACGTCTCGACGCCGGTCGCCCTCATCGGCTTTCTGGATCAGAAGGTGTCTGACGATGTGTTGCCGGCCGCCGCGGCCGCCAGCGCGCCTGAAGCCGGCGAC
>JBGSPJ010000236.1:0-34392 GCA_041738655.1 Rhodothermales bacterium
AGCCCGTACATCCCGCCGGCGCCATCGTCCCGCACAACCTGCTCGCGCACCGTGGCCATCACCGAACGCGCCGCGTACGGGGCGATGAGACGGTCGCCCGGCACACTCACCGTCACCCCACGCCGGCCATCGAGCGTCGGCCCGATGCTGGTGCCGGCCCATAACTCCCCCGGGTCCCCCTCATCCTCGACGCTATGCTCCACCCCGTCGATGTCGGTCCAGTCCGGCCGGATTACGTACGCATTCGGGGCTACATTCGACTGGGCGCTGGCCATATGCCACACGCTATAACCCGGCGTAACAAGCGAGCCAAAACCGTTGTTGGTCCCTTCGAACAGACGCGAGGGGCTCAGGAATGCGTTAAACCGCCCGTCGACACCCGCGCGGCGGGTGAGGCGAACGGTGTAGTCGCCGACCGTCTCGAAGTCGATGACGATCTCGCGGCGCGCGCTGAGGGCCTCATGGAAATCGACCGTGGCGCCGTTGTGGTAGTAGGCAAAATCGACCTCGGTGCGCGAGTCCTGATCCGCGTTCACCGCCGGCGCGGGGTACGGCCCGAAGGTCCCGCCAGGACCGGTGATCGTCACGTCGTGCTTGTCCGAACCCGAATACCACAACTCGAATCGAAGCGGCCCAGGGTCCCCTTTCTGGATCAGGATGTCCGCCGACTCGCCCGTGCGGATGGCGCCGGCCGCGTGATTGGGCATCCCCCCATCATCTCCCGTGGCCGCGACAAACACCCGCCCGGGCAAGTCTTCGCCAAAGCGTGCGTCCACGGCCCGCGCCCAGGCGGTAGTGCCATCCGGCACCGGCCCGATGCCGCTCAGCGTGGCCACGGCTACAAACGGCTGGCTGGTTTCGCCGGCTTTTTCGAGCACAAAATCCAAGGCGGCCTCGATGTCGCGGACGCCTACCTCCAGCTCTTCCGGCTCACCGCCATGCCCGGGCGCCCCACCAACCAGTTGCACCACGATGAGATCGGCCTTCGGGGCCATGCCGGCATAGAGGCCGCCACTCGCCCGGCCATTTCCTACCGCCAGGCCGGCCGCCGCCGTACCCACCCCAAGTGCGTCCCGCGCCGGGAGTCGGATGCCGCTCGTCAGCGCGGCATTTATCTGGGCCTGGGTGTAGATGGTCCCCAACCCGAACGCGTTGCCCGGCGCGCCGGCGCCTGTGTCGTCCGTCATGTCGAAAATGTACAGGATGCGGCTCGTGCCGTCATCGTTCCGAAAATCCGGATGTTCGTAGTCGATACCGCGCCCGAGCAGCGCGACGATCACCCCTTCACCCGTCAACCCGAGTTCCTGATGTACCCGGTCAACACGCGTTGCCGAGCGCACCCGGTCGTCTATCGGCGACGCCGAGAAAGCGGTAAGCAGAACGGCAAGCAGGAGGTAGCGAAGTGTCATACCGGGACCCTCACTCGTTTTTCCAGGTGATCTGAAATTCGATTTCCTCTTCGCCGTCTCCGCGCTCGTGTTCGATGTTGAATGTGGCGTGGGCGGGGACGCGGATGCGTTCGCCGGCGATCTGGATCGTAAAGCGCTCGCCGGTTTCGAGGGCGTCTGCAAGCCGGCGGAGCTTGGCGACGAACTGGGCCGTCGTATAGGTCTTTTCGAGGTCTCGGTCTTCTTTCTGCGCCATGGGAATCCTATTTTGGATGTGGGAATCCTATCTTGAAGGAGGATCGACTCGGTCTAGAATGCGCCGCCTCCTCGGAAGTGCCCGACAATGCGCTCGAACAGGTCGCATTCCTCAACTTTCTCCTCGCCAGGCCCGTACGCTCGCCTACTTCCTTTCCCAGACATTCTTATGAGCACACCGATGATGACCCGCCGCGAAGCCAAAGGCGTCCTCTCCACGTTTAAAGACCGGATGGAGGATCTCAAGCGATTTTACCTCCATGCCGCCGGCTTCCTCGCCACCAATCTCGTTTTTATCACCATCAACCTCGCTGAACCGCAAGCCGGCCCCATCGCCATGCTTCCGTTGATGGCCTGGACGCCGATCCTGATCGTACACGCCCGGCGCGTATTCGGGCATAAAGGCGCCAAAACGCGGGAATGGGAAGAGCGCATGCTCTACGAGCTCATGCACGGCGAGGAAATGCCGGAAGGGCCGATCACGATGGCGCAGGCCATGGAGAAGCTCAAGATCTCCGCCGCCACCGAGCCGGATTCGGCCCGCCTACAGAAACGCATCGAACACCTCGAGGCGATCATCACCAGCGAGCAGTGGGAAGCGCCGGCAGACCTGGAGCTGGACGACGCCCCGGCCCGGCGGAAACAGTCGGTTAGATAAGATCAATACTTCGGACAGTTTACAATAAGAGCATTACCGCTTAACAAGTCAGGCCCCTCCTCGATTCGAGGAGGGGCGAGTTCCAACGTCGATTTATCGATGTTGGAACGGGGAGGAGTAGTGCCCGGCATCAACGCGGATCATTTTTTTACAACGCGGCCTGACGGCCGAGTTTGAGTATATAAAGGCAGAGACCGGGGGGTTCTTTTGACCCATCCCTCCGGCATCTCGTCGCTCCTCCCCATCCCGTCACCGCTTCGCGCCGACGGGATTTGCCCCTCCTCGGAGCGAGGAGGGGCCTAATTGTCAGGTATGGCCCAGCTAATAAACTGTCCCAAGTATTAAAGATGCGATTCCCCACTTTTCACGTTGCACTTTGCACTTCCCTGGCCTTCGGCTGCGCAACGCCGCCTCCGCCGGCCCCTCGCTTCGAAGCCCAGACGCTGGACGCGAACGTTGCGATCGGTTACGGCCTCGCCATCGGCAACGTAGATGGCGATAGCCGGCCGGACATCCTGCTGGCGGACAAAAAGCAGTACGTGTGGTACCGCAATCCAGACTGGCAACGGTTTGTTCTGGTGGATAGTCTGACCGCCCGGGATAACGTCGCCCTCGCGGCGCGCGACATCGACGGCGATGGAAGGGTCGAGGTGGCCGTCGGCGCCATGTGGAATCCGGGCGAAACGAGCGACGCCACGCAATCCGGCTCCGTCCACTACCTCGCCCGCCCCGCCGATCCGACGCTGCCGTGGACGCCCATCCAGCTTCCCCACGAACCCACCGTCCACCGCATGTACTGGGTGCGCACCGGCGATACATTCAAGCTGCTCGTGGCGCCGCTGCACGGGCGCGGCAACCAGGCCGGCGAAGGCACCGGCGTCCTCCAGATCGCCTATACCCGCCCCGCCGACCCCGCACTCCCCTGGCCGACAACGGTGGTCGACGACGCCATGCACATGACGCACAATGTCGAGGCCGTGGAAGCCGGCGGGAAAACCGACCTCTACATCGCCGGGAAAGAAGGCGTCCGCGTGGCGACCTACCAGAACGGCGGCTGGTCAGCCGGCGCCGCCCCGGTGCCGGGGATGACGTACGGGGCCGGCGAAGTTCGGATGGGCCGCTTCCGTCAAGCATCCTTCCTCGCCACCATCGAGCCGATGCACGGGACCACGGTCGCCGTAACCTTTCAGGAAAACCAACCCCGCCGGATCGTGCTCGATAGCACCTTTGCCGAAGGCCATGCCCTCGCCGCGGCCGATCTGCTGGGCCTCGGGCGCGACCAGGTCGTCGCCGGCTGGCGCAACCCGAACGCCGAGGGCAAGGTGGGCATCCGCCTGTACGTGCCCGATGAACGCGGCATCGTATGGACGACGCATAGTATTGACGATAATACGATGGCGACGGAGGACCTCAAGGTGGCGGATATGGATGGGGATGGGGATCTGGACATCGTCGCCGCCGGCCGGGCCACGAACAACCTCGTCGTGTACTGGAATCGCACCCACGAGTGATATTTTTTTATACCAGAAACTTGCCCCCGGGCGCTCGTTAAAGCCCTCGTGATGCATCCGCCTCGCCACGAGCCGGCCTGTGTCACCCGCTGACCTTGTTCGCACGTGCGTACGTTATCTGTTTCGCGTGTGGTGGAGTTCTCGCCGGCTGACGGGCTTGTCCCGCGCTGGAAGGGCCTGGCATTTCTTTTCGGGGTCCTGCTTGTTACCTGCTTGTTCGGCTCGGGCCGCCCCTTCGTCTCTTCGAACGAGCCCGTGCGACCCGACGTCGCCCAGATCCCGGAATCCACGCATGATGCCGACGCATCGCAACCCATCAACGCCTCCGTTTCGCGCGACCCCTCGACCGCCGCGGCCGTCCTCGTCAGCGCCCCGCGGGTGCCCACGTCGGAGTCCAACTCCGAAACCCGCAAACGCGCCCCAACCCCGGTCGCGACAACACAGCTCGTCCTTTTACCCGATCCGATAGATCGCCGCTACCCCGCACAGCACATCACCTGCGTCCTCTCTCGCGTGCAGCGCGTCGAACGCGCCACGCTCGGGTCTTTTCTGATTTGATGCGGCATCCGCCCGTCTGAAACGCCCGCCCCGGGCCGATCCATGCCCTGGCGTCGGGTATTCCCGCGATACCTGCAGCATCAATCCCATGAAAACATCCCAGAAATCCCGCCCGTCGCCGACGGCCGTGTCGGCGCATACCCCTACCTCTAACGCAAAGCGCCCGGCCACCCCGCTCGAACCCAATAACTGGTGGGTCATGGCGCTCCTGGTTTCCTTTCTCCTCCTCGGCCTGCTGATGGTCGGCGGCATCGTCTATTCGTTGCTGCCCGGGTGGTGACGGTCAGCCCCCGGGCGGGTCATTCCGCCCGGGGGGCTGTATGTGCCGGGCCAGTAGCCGCATCATGCGCCTTCAGCGCATGGCCCTTTCCCTTTTGGGTACGCCCACCCGTTGTAGACCATTGTATCGCACACGCATAGATTCCCATGGAAAATATCTGGGGCTGGGTTGGATTCCACCTGCTGATTCTCGTCCTCCTCGCCATCGATCTGGGCGTTTTTCGACGAAGTGACGAACCGTTTAGCACCTCAAAAGCCCTGGGCCTGAGCGCGTTCTGGATCGTCCTCGCACTTGTATTTAATCTTGGCGTCTACCATTGGCGCGGCGCCGAGGCAGGGATTGCATTCTTTACGGGTTACGTCATCGAGAAATCCCTCTCGGTGGACAACCTGTTTGTCTTCCTCGTCATCTTCTCGTACTTCGGCATCAAATCCGCCCATCAACAGCGGATCCTGTTCTGGGGGGTAGTTGGCGCCCTGGTTCTCCGGGGCGCCATGATCGCCACGGGCAGCTGGCTCGTCCAGGAGTTCCACTGGATGCTCAACGCATTCGGGGCATTTCTGGTGGTTGCCGGCATCCGGATGATGGCTCCACGTGAGGAAAACGTCGATTTCGAGCAGAATCGCCTGGTCAAGCTTATCCACAGGGTAGTACCGGTCACCCCCAGGCTGCACGACCACCGTTTTTTCGTCCGCGATCTGGAGCATCCGTCCGGCCGGCCTCGCTGGGTGGCCACACCGCTGCTGGTGGTCATGATCATCGTCAATGTGACGGATGTCATCTTTGCGCTGGATTCGATCCCGGCGGTCTTCGCGGTCACGCAGGATCCGTTTATCGTCTACACCTCCAACGTCTTCGCATTGCTCGGTCTGCGAGCGCTTTTTTTCGTGCTCGGAGAGTTCATGGACCGCTTCCGTTTTCTGACGGTCGGCCTGTCGCTTGTCCTGGTATTCATCGGGGCGAAGATGCTCCTTTCAACCTGGTTCCACGTCTCGACGGGCATGAGCCTGGGTGTTATTTCAGCCATCCTTGGCGCCGCGGTGCTGTTTTCCATAACACTCCCAAAGGCAACTCCTCTGGATCAGCCCACCGCCGAAACCGCCCGAAGTACCCTCTTCAAGCCCAGGCCTGATTCCCCGGTCTGAGCCTGCGAGGAATCGCTTCTCTCCCGATCCTCGTCGTTCGAGCCCCGACAGATTCCGCACGGCCTCAATCGGATGGCGTGCTTCGACTCCTTTCGACGTCCGTCTCCCACCCTGAACTAGAATCCCATGAACCAACAACATTCCTCCCACGAAGCCTGGGGAACCCGCATCGGCCTTATCCTCGCCATGGCCGGCAACGCCGTCGGACTCGGCAATTTCCTTCGCTTCCCCACGCAGGCGGCCAACAACGGCGGCGGCTCGTTCATGATCACCTACTTCATCGCACTGCTCCTGCTGGGTATCCCATTGATGTGGATCGAATGGGGCATCGGGCGCCACGCCGGCGCCTACCGGAAGGGCCATGTACCCGGGATGTTCGCCACGCTCTGGAAGCACCCCGCCGCCAAGTACGTCGGCGTGATCGGACTCGTCATTCCGCTCGTAGTGCTCGTCTACTACACGTACATCGAAAGCTGGACGCTCGCCTATACCTTCTTCTCCATAACAAAAAACTACTGGGGCATCACGACACAGGCCGGCATGTCGGATTACCTGAGCGCCTACCAGGGGGTAAACGACCCGACGCTGACCCACCTCGGGCTGCCGTTCCTCTTTTTCGCCATCACCCTCGCCATCAACATCTGGGTGGTTTCCAGGGGGATATCCGGCGGGATCGAGCGTCTCGCCCGGATCGGGATGCCCATCCTGTTTCTCTTCGCGGCCGTCCTGGCGGTGGTCGTGCTTTTCCTGCCGGCACAACCCGGCATCGGCACTACCGCGGCCGACGGCCTCGAGTTTATCTACCGGCCCGACTTCTCGGGTCTCGGCAGCGCCGGCGTGTGGCTCGCTTCGGCCGGCCAGATCTTCTTCACGCTGTCGGTGGGCATGGGAACGCTACAAGCATATGCCTCCTACCTGGGTAAAAAGGACGACATCCTCCTCTCGGGCATGGCCACGGCCGCCACGAACGAAACCGCGGAGGTCATCCTGGGCGGCACCATCGCCATCCCGGCCGCGGTCGTCTTTTTCGGGGTAACGGGGGCCACCCAGATCGCCGCATCCGGCTCGTTTAATCTGGGATTTGCCACCATGCCGGTCGTATTCCAGCAGCTACCGCTGGGCAACGTGCTCGGATTCATGTGGTTCAGCCTGCTGTTTTTCGCCGGCATCACCTCGTCCGTCGCCATGGCGACACCGATCATCGCCTTCTTCCGGGAGGAGTTCAAGATCCGGCGTGAAACCGTGGCCATGGCCCTCGGGGTTGTCGTGCTCCTATTTGGTTGCCTTCACATTCGATACCTGGGACAGGGCTTCCTCGACGAATGGGATTACTGGGGCGGAACGTTTGGCCTGTCGCTTTTTGCGGTGGTCGAGGTGGTGATCTTCATGTGGATCTTCTCACCCGAACGCGCCTGGAACTCGATCCACCAGGGGGCGGACATCCAACTTCCCCGTTTCGTCAAGTTCGTGATGACGTTCGTGACGCCGGCGTATTTGATCGTCCTGTTCCTCTGGTGGGGGTACTCCGAAGCCTGGCCGATCCTGACCATGGCCCAGAACCCCGAAGGCGAACCCTACGCGCTCGATGCCATCCCGGTCGTCATGTGGTCTCGCGCCATCATGCTCGGGATGGCCGGCGTCTTCGCCTTCTTCGTCTGGCTCGCCTGGAAGCGAAACGGCTATGACGACCGGGCCGGCTTCGAGGAAGTCAATGTGCACACATCATCCAAATTCTAAAGAGGCATAAACATGGCACTACCATCCCTCGTTTTCATGCTCGGTAGCTGGGCCTTTGTGCTCAGCCTCACGGCCTGGTCGTTTCGTCGGGTACTCAAGAAGCATTAGCATCCCTTTTTTCGCTCCCCGCCCCCATGAAACTTAGCGTCCCGAGGCTTATGTTGGCAGTCCAGGAATTCGCCGAGTCCGATACGCGCCATGCCTCGTTCCACGCTGCACTACCTCCTCTTCGTCACCGTCGCCCTCGCGGGCTGCCGGTCCGATCTGCCCCGCGACGTCCGCCGGGCGGCTAGCGACCTTCCCGAACGCGTCGACTTCAACTTCGACGTCCGCCCCATCCTGTCGGACCGCTGCTATGCCTGCCACGGGCCCGACGAAGCCACCCGCGAGGCCGGCCTCCGGCTCGACACGGAGGAGGGCGCCCTCGCCACCCGGCTCGACTCCGGCGGTTACGCCATCGTCCCGGGCGACCTCGCCGCCAGCGTCCTCGCCCACCGCATCCTCTCCGACGACCCCGAGGAGATGATGCCGCCGCCCGAATCGAACCTCGCCCTCTCGGCCGCCGACAAGGCGGTGCTCGTCCGGTGGATCGAGCAGGGCGCCGAGTGGAAGCCGCACTGGTCGTTTATCCCCCCCGAAAAAGCCCCGCTGCCGGACGCCGACGCCGAACAACCCATCGACCGGTTTATCCTTGCCCGACTCAACCGCGAACGGATCGACCCCGCCCCCGAAGCTCCGAAGGAGACGCTCCTCCGCCGCCTTACGCTCGATCTCACTGGCCTCCCACCCACCCTCGAGGAGTTGGATACCTTCCTGGCCGATGACGCCCCGGACGCCTACACCCGCGTCGTCGATCGCCTCCTCGCCTCGCCGGCCTACGGCGAACGCTGGGCCTGGGACTGGCTGGACGCCGGCCGCTACGCCGACACAAACGGCTTCCAGGGAGATCCCACCCGCACCATGTGGCCCTGGCGGGACTGGGTCGTGCGATCCATCAACCAGAATGTGCCGTACGACCGCTTCACGGTCGACCAGCTCGCCGGCGACCTCCAGCCCGATGCCGGCGTCGAACAGGTCCTCGCCACGGCCTTCAACCGCAACCACATGTACAACGGCGAGGGCGGCCGCATCCCTGAGGAGACCCGGGTCGAAAATGTGTTCGACCGCGTCGAAACCCTCGGCACCGTCTGGCTCGGCCTCACGGTCAACTGCGCCCGCTGCCACGACCACAAGTTCGACCCGCTCACGCAAAAGGAATACTACCAGTTCTTCGACTACTTCAACCAGACCTCCGAGGAGGGCGGCTTCGCGCATGGCAAGGTGGAGCCCGTGCTTGACCTGAGCAAACCGGAAGACCTCGTCCGCCTCGATGAATTGCAGGGCACGGTCGACGCCGTCGCCCGCGAGGTGCGGCTCCTCGAAGACCGCCTCTTCCCCCGCCCCGCCGGCAAAACGGCCGCGGAGTCGCCCAACGCCCGTGGCCTCATCGGCGAAAACGTCGACGCCCTGAAACTGGCGCCTGAACGGCGCAGCAGCTACTACCTCCGGCTTCTGGAAGAGGGATTCGCGGATACCGAGCCGGCGTATGCCGGATTGCTGAATACCCTCCGCCGCGCCGTCGTCGACCGCGACCGACAGAATGCCCTCAACGTCCGGGTGATGGTGATGGACGAGCGGCCCGAAACGCGAACATCGACGATCCTCGAGCGCGGCGTGTACAACAAGCCGGCCGAGGCGGTCTCGCGGGATGTGCCGGCGTTCCTGCCGGCACTCGCGGATGACGCTACCAACAACCGCCTGGCGCTCGCCGAATGGGTCGTTCGACCCGACAACCCGCTCACCGCCCGCGTCACCGTCAACCGCTACTGGCAGGCGTTTTTTGGCGTCGGACTGGTAAAGTCCGCCGAAGACTTCGGGGTCCAGGGCGAACAACCGTCGCACCCCGAGTTGCTGGACTGGCTGGCGGTGGACTTCATGGAGTCCGGCTGGGATGTCAAGGCCCTCCACCGCCAGATTGTCCTCAGCGAGGCCTACCGCCGTGCGTCTCCCGCCTCGGCCGAGGAGCGCGAGCGCGACCCCGAAAACCGCCTCCTCGCCCGCGGCCCCCGCTACCGCCTCCCCTCCTGGATGCTCCGCGACCAGGCCCTGGCCGTCGCCGGCCTGCTGGTGGATTCGCTCGGCGGCCCGCCCGTCTTCCCCTACCAGCCCGAGGGCATCTGGGAAGAAGCCACCTTCGGGCAGACGCGCTACACGCAGGACCATGGCGACGCCCTCTACCGCCGAACCCTCTACATCTTCTGGCGCCGCATCGTTGGCCCGACGTCGCTGTTTGATACGGCGTCGCGGCAGACGTGCACGGTCAACGTCTCCCGAACCAACACCCCCCTCCATGCACTCGTCACCCTGAACGACATCACGTACATGGAAGCGGCCCGTGTCATGGCGGAGCGGGTGATGGGGATGGCGAATACGGACGCGGAACGGATCGACACCACCTTCCGGCTGGCCACATCGCGGTACCCGACAGAGGCCGAGCACACCATCCTCGCCGGCCGGCTGACGGCCCTCCGCCAGCAATTTACCGCCGACCCCAACGCTGCCGCCCAACTCCTCGCCGTTGGCGAAAAACCCCGCAACGAGGCGCTGGACCCCGTCGAAGCCGCCAGCTTCGCCGGCCTGTGTAGCCTGATCCTGAACCTCGACGAAACGCTGACGAAGCAATGAATCCATACCAGGAAATGATCGCGGCCATCACCCGTCGCCAGTTCTTCGGCCGGTTCTCCGCCGGCATCGGCGCCGCCGCGCTGGGCTCGTTGCTGGGGGGCAGCGCCTCCGGGCAGGCCGCGGGCCCCATCCTGGCCGATCTCCCCCATTTTGCCCCGCGCGCGAAGCGGGTCATCTACCTGTTTCAGAACGGCGCGCCGTCGCATGTGGATCTGTTCGACTATAAGCCGGCGCTAAAGGAGTGGCACGGCACCCAGATCCCGGACTCCCTCACCGATGGGAAACGATTCAGCACCATGACCGGGGGGCAGACCGATCGGCCCGTCCTCTCCCCCATCACCAACTTCGCGCAACACGGCCAGAGCGGCGCCTGGGTGTCGGACTATCTCCCCAAAATCGCCGAAATCTCGGACGAGCTGTGTTTCGTGCGATCGATGTACACCGAGGCCGTCAACCACGCGCCGGCCATCACCTTCCTCCTCACCGGCGCCGAAATCCCGGGCCGGCCCAGCATGGGATCGTGGCTCACCTATGGGCTCGGGACCGATTCACAGGAGCTGCCGTCGTTTGTCGTCATGACCTCGCGCGACAAGGAGGCCACCTGCGGGCAGATTTTCTACGACTACTACTGGGGCAGCGGCTTCCTCCCGTCGCGGTTTCAGGGCGTCAAGTTTCGCGGCAGCGGCGACCCCGTCCTCTACCTCTCGAACCCGGAGGGGATGAGTAAGGACATGCGCCGCGGGATCCTGGACGACCTCGCCCAGCTCAACGAGATCAACCTCGACGCCTACGGCGACCCCGAGATCGCCACCCGCATCGCCCAGTACGAAATGGCCTACCGGATGCAGGCCAGCGTGCCCGAGCTCACCGACTTCTCGGACGAGCCGGCGCACATCCTGGAGATGTACGGGCCGGATGTCCACCGCCAGGGCAGCTATGCCTACAACTGCATCATGGCCCGCCGGCTCGCCGAGCGCGGCGTGCGGTTCGTACAGGTCATGCACGCCGGCTGGGACCAGCACCGCAACCTCAACCAGCAGCTAAAAATCCAGTGCCAGGACACCGACGCCCCCAGCGCGGCCCTCATCAAAGACCTCAAACAACGCTGCCTGCTGGACGACACCCTCGTGATCTGGGGCGGTGAGTTCGGGCGGACGCCCTTCCTCCAGGGGAAGATCGAGGACTACGACGTCTGGGGACGCGACCACCATCCGTACGCCTTCACCGTGTTCATGGCCGGCGGCGGCGTCCGCCCCGGCTACAGCCACGGCGCCACCGACGAGTTCGGGTTCAACGCCACCGTGGACCCCGTCCACGTGCACGACCTCCAGGCCACCGTCCTCCACCTCCTCGGCATCGACCACGAACGCCTCACCTACCGCCACCAGGGCCGCCGCTACCGCCTGACGGATGTGCACGGGAAGGTCGTGCAGAATCTGGTAGGGTGAATCACTCCATTTTCGCAATCCGCAGCGCCCCCACCTCTTCCGCCGGGAACGTCAGGCCGTAGGCGACCGACAGGCGGTGGTAGAGCTCAGGCGCGAGGCGCGGAACGACGAGGTCGGCCGGCGGCGCAAGGGTAAACAGGCGGAACGCGCCCACGCCGGCGAAGGCCTGCCAGCGCGCGCTTACTTCCCGGACGGCCTGCTGATAGACCGGCTGTGTACATCCGCCCCCGCACATGAAGATCGGCAGCCCCTCCGCCCAGCTTCGCTGGTGTGCCGCCTTCTGTTTCCAGAGCGCCGCGAGCTGGGCCTGTAGCGCCTGCCGGCACCGCTCGGCCATCTCGGCATCGGGACTATCCGGAGTTGTGACAAGGGTACGGAGCTGGCCGGACAGGTATGGCCGCAGCGTGCGCGGCACGGGCTGCGCCGGGTCTTCCATCTTGCGCATCGCCATCGTCAGCCGCGCGAAGGTCTCGCCCTCGAGTGGCTTGCCCTCCAGAGCGGAAAGCAAGAACTGGATACGATTCCGGTGCAGGTTCTGGACGCCGGCGTGGCTCACATTCGTCCCGTAACAGGCATAGCGATCCGCCCCATCGTGCTCGAACAGCGCAAACCCGGCCAGGTCGACTGTCATCGCCCCGATATCCATCAGAATGCGCAACCCCGGTCGCGCGCGGTTTTCGTGGGCATAACCCACCACCTGTGCCGCGATCTCGGGTAAGACGTCGACATGCTCACAATCGAGCCCCGGCAGAGCGCGGCCCTGCTTTACATCGCGCCAGACATACAACGCCGTCTCGACCCGTAGCGGCCCGGGCTGGGTGGAGAGGTGCCAGGCCGCCTGCGCCACAGTGTAGAGTGCATCGACCAGTTCGGCGTTGGCAAAGCCCTCCGAGGGCATGCCAAGGTGCAGATTCCAGCGGAGCCGGCGGGTCCGGTAGGCGCCGGCCTGCTCCTGCAGAAACCACACGCGCGCCCGGCGGATGACGCCGGCGAGATAGACCACCGCCCGGGCACTGTTTTCCGCTTCGGACTCCTCGCTACCGGCCAGCCGGAAAAGCTCCATCTTGAGCCCGCCCATGCGTTTCCCGCCCGTTCTACGCCGATCAAACGCTCGTCCCCGATCATCCAGAAACAAAAGCGAGGGCATCAGATAGGCATCCGCCCCGAGGGCGGCATCGTCGAAAAGGACCGCGTAGGCCCGCGACTCCGCCCGCACCACAGCCTTGGTGAACGAAGTCCCCCAATCGATGCCGAGGGTTACCGATAACCGGGCGCTGCTGGCCGCGCCTCCCGGAAACTGGGTGGCATGCGACGGCGCCGGCAATAACAATTCGCCGCGAGATGACATGTCGGATGTGCTCCCCGGCGCTCGGAGAGGTCGTACAGCGCCGGTGGTTACAACGAAAAGCGAAAAAGGGAAGAGCCGGGGAGCTAGAGCGGACAGCCGCGAACGCCGCTGGAAGAAGATGCTGCCTGTACAACGCACCAGGAATGGCGTAGTTCAGGATATCCAGAAGGAAAAAATGACCGCGATTCGCGCCCATCCGCTTCTTGGGTACCGATTGGCAACGATTGTGCCCGCCGATTGCAAAACGCCGCCTCAGGGGGTTTCCACTTTCTTGTAGTACCCGTCGAACCAGGTCGTCCACGTCCGGCCGCCGTCAAGGGATTGCTCGAACAGCTGACGCACGCGGCCATCACTCAGCGGCGTCCAGGTGCCGCGGAGCCCGGACCGATTCCCCTTTGGATCAACGAGTTCGCCGGTCAGCTTCATGGCGCCGTGTTCGAGCCCGCCGGCGAGCGCGATCTTGTTGCCTCCCCAGTCCATCCAGACCTGCCGCCATAGCCCATCCACGGGGTCCACAAAGTTCATGCTCGTGCCCGTTCCGCCCTGCGACGACGTCCACCGTTCCAGCAACAAACAGCCCCCCTCCAGCCGCTCGATCCGGTTGGAGCCGGCGCGATTGCCGTTTGGCGCGAACACCTCCCACGAGCCGATCCAGAAATCGAACGCCCGATACAGGGGCTCCGCGTGGCACGCCGGCGCGGGCGGCGCATTCTGGGCCCCAACGATGGGCGTGATAAAAAAGCCGACCACTAAGGACAGTACTACGACGAGGGAGCAACGGACGTTTGACATGATGAAGGAGAGGGTTGTGGATCTCGGAAAAAATGAGGCATGGCGCCAGTCACCCCGACTGCTCGCACAATTAGAGCATTTTTCGTTTGTGTTCCGGGGCGCCAGAGCGGAAGTTACGAGCCTGTATGGTGCCATGCCCTTCCTTTGCCGTACCGATATATCAATAACGACTTATTTTTAACGCCGGACCTCTCCCTATGTCTACCCCACGTTCGAGCATCAAGACCCACCTGGCGCCCGCGGCAATTGGACCTTACAGTCAGGCCATCCTCTCAGGCGACACCTTGTATTGCTCCGGACAGATCGCGATCGACCCCGTGACGGGCAGCATGGTGACCGACTCCGTGGAAAGCGAAGCGGAACGGGTCCTGGAAAACCTCGGGGCGTTGCTTAAAGCCGCAAACATGTCGTACCGGCACGTCGTGCGCTGCACGGTGTATCTGACGGATATCAACGACTACGCGCTGGTCAACGAGGTGTATGCCCGGTATTTCGACGAGATGGCGCCGGCGCGTGAGGCTGTTTGTGTGGTGGCCCTGCCGCGCGGAGCGCGGGTCGAGATCTCCTGTATCGCCGTTCGTTAAGGCTGGCCCGAGGGCGGATTGCCGCGTCTGAAGTGCTTGATCATCCCCTTTCAGAAGCCCTCGACATCGACTTCGACGGTCAGCGTGACAAATACCAGGTAATCTTCATCGACATCTTTCGCTCCAACCAGCGAGAGCACGCCCTGGAAGGGTCCGTTCTCCGCGTATGCCCCGATGGCGCGGCCCGAGACATCCATCGACGCGTTTTTGTCTGCGGGGGGATTAGCCAGCGTGGCGACCACATCAGGGCCGCGCTGGGAGGACTGCAAAGCGATCTCGATGTCTGAAATGGCCTCGAGTGTTTCCTGGAATGGCGTCGTGAGTCGGATGCTGGCTCGCGTGACCCGTGCGGCGACGACCTCCTCGCGGGTGTATTGATTGTCGGCCAGAAGATCGTCCAGGTTGAGCGTTTCTTCGGAGGTGACTTCCCGCGAAATGCCCGTAAGGGTATTCGAGAACCGAAAACTCATTTCAACCGTGGCCGGCTGGAGCGTGATCACGCCCACTTCTTCAAGCACTTCACATCCGCTCAGGGCGAACACGCCGGCGAGGAGCATCATGGCGGGGGCAATGGGTAGACGTGGCGTCATGGGTCAGAGGGCTAACACGCTGTTCACGGGATAACCGCCGGCCTCCAGGGCCGCTCGTCCCCCCATCGCGGCGAGTTCGATCAGAAAAGAATAGCCAACCACCGTACCTCCTGCAGACTGCACGAGTTGGAGCGCTGCCAGCGCGGTACCGCCCGTCGCGATCACATCGTCGTGGATCAGCACCCGGGCGCCGGGTGCGCAGGCGTCGGTGTGGATTTCGAGCGCATCGGACCCGTATTCGAGCGAATAGCAGGCCACATGGGTGTCGTACGGCAGCTTCCCTTTTTTCCGGATGGGGATGAAGCCGGCGCCCAGTTCACGCGCCAGAGCAGCACCCAGCACAAACCCGCGCGCCTCCATCGCCGCCACTTTGGTGATCCCGCGGCCCGCGAAAGGGGCCGCCAGCAGACGAATAGCCGTATCAAGCAGCGCGGGATGACCGAGGATCGGCGTGATATCCCGGAACAGAATTCCCGGCGTGGGGAAGTCGGGAACGGTTCGAAGAGCCGCGTGCAGCGTGGCGAGGTCGGGGGACGTCATGATGGTGGCCGTGCGTCTCGATCGCCCCGAACTCCGCGCCCGATCAGCGGGTGGTCGCCAGTTCGAGGCCTTTTTCGTATTCCGCTTTGTAGTCGCGAACGGCGCGGTAGATCGCGCTGGCCAGATAATCCTGCCCCTGTTCGCTATTCAGATAGGCCGCTTCGAACCGATTGGTGATATACCCCATCTCCACCAGAATCGCCGGCATGGATGCCGCCCAGAGCACGATAAAGCCGGCCTGTTTCACCCCTCGACTGGGCCGGCGGGCGCGCTCGACGAACTCCTCGTTCACTTTGGCGGCCAGCTTTTCGCTCATCCGCATATTGGCGCTCAACGCCAGCGAGCGGAGGATGCTGTTCTGGAAGAACGCATCGTACTGGTTGGGATTGCTTTCGAGCTTGACGACGCTGTTCTCGCGCTCGATCACATCGCGCGCTTCGTCCGTCTTGTGCATGCCCAGGAAGTAGGTTTCCGTCCCGCGCACCTGCGGCTTTTTGGAGAACGAGTTGGCATGGATGGAGATAAACAGCTTCGCGCCGGCCTGGTTGGCGATATGCCCGCGCTCATGCAACTCCACAAAGCGATCGTCTGTCCGGGTGTAGACGACATTCACTTTGAGCAGGTCTTCGAGGTACTGCCCCAGTTTCAACGCCACTTTCAGGTTGAGATCCTTCTCCCGCACCCCGTTGGCGACCGCGCCGGGGTCGTGCCCGCCGTGGCCGGCGTCGATCACGATGGTATCCAGCTGCCAGCGCTCGCCCGACAGGCTGGCCGGGCGAGCCTGTGATGGTCCCGCGGCCGCCGTATTCGAAGCCGCCGGAGCTTCTTCGGCCGGCGCGACGGGCACGGGCGACGGGGCCTCGTTCGCTGAACCGAGCCTCGTGGCCGAATTCGGGTTGCCTGTTGTATTCAGATCCGCCGCAACAACCACATCCGAAGAACGGCTCAGTGTAGTGAGACTCACAAGGAGATCGTTGGACCGATTGTCCGGGTAGGCGGCCGCATCGACCGAAATCTTGTCGTCGATCGCAATGCTCACGAACAGATGGCCATTGCGTGCCTCCACGCTCACATCGCGAATCGGCAGAAAGGGGCTGTCGATCTTATAGTTCGGAGCCAGTTTCGCGTTAAAAAGCATGATCTCGAGCGAATGTCCGTCGCCCATGCGGGGCTCGCTGTACGCGCTGATCGCCTGATCGGTGTGGACACGAATCACCATGCCCTGGCCGTCCGACCGAGAGGCAAAGGAGATGCGGCGGACCACGGTGTCGGCCTCGGCCGGCAGGACAACCAGAAAAAGGGCGATCAACGCCGGAAGCCAGAGCCGAACGGGCGTCATCGAAAAAAGCTGAAAACGGGAACTACGCATCGCTACGTTTAGAAAATCAGATCGCCTGAAAACCTGTATGCACACAACCAGGGTGCACATTGACTTCTCGTCACAGGGGGGATCGCCGCGAGAAACAAGCACCACCTCTCGGTATCGACCGGAAGCTCCGCAATATAAAGCGACGTGCTCCATACCGCATGCGCTTCCAGCGCAATCAACCGCAGGTTTTTGCTCGCCGCAACGTCAGCACGCTGTCGTTCAAGACACCGCCGCTCCGCGCGAGCCACTTGCATCCGGCTATAACTTAAAGTAAAACTTCAGGTTTCGCAACGCCTGCCCGAAGCCAACTCATGTTGGCATTATAGATTAAAAATGCGATGTTGCGCGGGGGTGTCGCCCAACTCGGCCATCACACAGAGAACACATGCTCTGTAATCTTAGATTTTTAATCTGTAATGCCGCTATTTGACTAGCAATACGCTCCGTGTCGCGCTGAACGTTTCCCCCGACACCCGCACGAGATACGCCCCGCTACGCCAGGCGCCGGCATCAAGGGTAAAGTCGCGCGCCTGTCCCGCGGAGAGCACCCCGTCGAACAGCTGCGCGATGCGGCGTCCGAGCATATCGTACACTTCCACACGCACCTGCTGGCTCTGCTGGACCGACAGGCTGAACTGGGCGGTCGGATTAAACGGGTTGGGATAGACGCCGGACAGCGCATAGGCGACGGGCTGCACCGGCGCCTCGTCCTCCGTGCTCACGTACGATACGGCGGAGCTCCAGCGCCCCAGGTAGGACGAGGCGAAGCCGCCGGCCACGCGAAACGCGCCGCCAACATACAGATCCTCGCCGCCGACCGCCAGCACGGCCGGCGCGGCATCGAGACCCGATGTCATGGGCTGCCAGGCGGTATTGCTGTACGAAGCCACGCCGGCCGCCGCGAGCGTCGGCCCGACGGGGCGATTGACGGCTTCGAAATCCCCGCCGACGTACACGGTACCGTCACCGCCGGCCGCCAGAGCGGTCACGCAGCATCCGGCAACGCCATTGCTCTGAGCGCCTCCGAGCGATACCCACTGCGCGCCATTCCAGCCCACCACGTACCCGGCCGCCTGACTATTCGAGACGCTCGTGAAGTCGCCACCGAGGTACACCATGCCGGCGTCGTCGGTAGCCAGGGCGCGGACGATGTTGTCGAGCAGCACGTCGGCCGAGAGGGCTTCCCATGCGGCGCCCGTCCACTGCGCGACATAGGCCGTATTCGCCACCCCGCCGGCGGACGTAAAGGCGCCCCCCGCGTACACGGTGCCATCCGACCCGGTCGCGAGGGCCAATACCTCGTCATCCATCCCATCCCCCAGCGCCACCCATGCCGCACCGTCCCACACGGCGGTGCGGTTCAACACGGATTGCCCCAACCCGTCGTACCCGAACGCACCGCCGGCCACGAGGGCCCCGCTGGCGTCCAACGCGAGCGCATACACGGGCCCGTCAAAGCCCGTGTCGAGGGCCGTCCATACCGCCCCATCCCATGCCGCGATGTTGGCGGCAAGCAGGCCGGTGCCGTCGCTTTGTCGGGCATTTTGAAAGTCGCCGCCCACATACAGCGTCCCGTCGATGCCGACAAGCAGGGCGTAAACCGTCCCATTCACGCCACCGCCGACTGCCGCCCAGGTGTCTCCGTTCCAGTACGCGATACCCGGGGCCTCGAGCCGGCCGGCGTGTGTAAACGCGCCGCCGACATACCATCCGTCCGGGGCATCGTACGCCAGGGCGTGCACGGCATCGTCCAGGCCGGCGCCACCAAACGTCCCCCAGGCACCGCCCTCCCAGACGCCAAATCCATTCGCCACGTGGCCATCGATGAAGGACACATCGCCACCGACAAACAGGGCCTCGTCCGGCGTCCACAACAGCGTGCTCACCTCCTCGAAGCCATCCTCGCCGGCGCCCTGCCCGAGGGCGCCCCAGGCTCCATCCCAACGGGCGACATGGTTCACGGCCAGGCTTCCGGCCTGCAGGAAGAGCCCGCCGGCATAGACCCGATCCACGTCGTCGACGGAGAGGGCGCGGACTTCCCCGTTCACGCCCGCGGCCAGGACATCCCATCCGGTCGATTCCCACCGGGCGATCCGGCCTGCCGGCACGATCGTCGCATCCGGCTGTGTGACCTGCGTGAAAGCGCCTCCGACGTAAATCCGGTCCTGGCTATCGATCGCCATGGCGTACACATCCCCTGTGTGCAGGGCGCCAAACGCCCCCCACGTGGACCCATTCCAGCGGAATATCCCGCCGGCGAGGCTGCGGCCGGCAGCGTACAACGTCCCCTGTGAATCAAACGCCATCGTCTGGATGGATACCGAACTGGAGGTCCCGAGCCCATCGCCCACCGGAGACAGGTCGTTCCCATCCCAAACGGCCACTTTTCCCAGATCGAATTCGTCGAGCCCGTCGCGCAGGAAGACCCCGCCGATGTACAGCGAACCCGCGCCGTCGCCGATCAGGGCAAATACTTCGTCATCGACACCCGAGCCCATCGCTTCCCACCGGGCGCCGTTCCACATCGCCAGGTTGTGGGCTTCGATCGTTGAGCCGTCGGACTGTGTGGCTACGGCGAAGGAGCCGCCGGCAAAAAGACGCCCGTTCGCGTCGACATACAGGGCGTTGACGACATCCTCGCTCCCCAGACCCAGGCCAATCCCAACGGCCCGCCAGGCACGACCGTCCCACCGGGCGATATTCCGGGCTGGCAGCCCACCGGCGCGGCTGAACGAGCCGGCAGCGTAGACACTGCCGTCCGATGCCTGAGCAAGCGCATAGATGGCGCCATCGACGCCGAATCCCTGAAACCGATCATCCCAGCGGGGCGCCCCGCCCTGCGCCTGAACCAGCGCCGGCATGGCCATCAACAGAAAGCAGAACAGATGGAAGGAGAGCCGGCCATAGTTGCGAAGCCCAGCAAATCGTGTCGAGTTGATCATAATCCCTAAATCGTGGATGTGTGTAAAACCAGAAGACGCGCGGCGCCAATGGATGGGCGCGTGGAGGGAAGCGCGGAAGAGCGAACGATCCGCAAAACGCCCGCGAACGGTATGCCACTTCGTCCAAAAAAAAGCGAGACGCCCCGGCCGGAGCGTCTCGCATGCAAATAAACTCGACTTCTGCTGCTACGGTGCACGACAAAACGTGCACCGTGTACCATGATCACATCGGCCGATCGTTTCGGTTCAACTCGATCATCTTGCGGGTGGCGCGCACGGATGCAAGCCGGTTGTTCAACCGGGCGATGGCCTCGGTGCTGTAGTAGAAGTTGACGTTGCCCTGGGCGGTGAAGCTAAAGGACGTGGCCCCGACCACTTCCCCTCCGCCACCACCGCCTTCGACTTCTTCACCCTCGTCTTCCCCTTCTTCTTCTTCTTCTTCACCCTCTTCCTCACCGCCGTCAGCCGTCCACCAGTCCTGGGTCTGATTCGGATTCCAGGTGGAATCCGGGATCACAAGGACTTCGATAATCTGGTCATTGTAGTCCCAGTCGGACGGATACCCCTTCTCCTCGTTCAGGTCCTCGAACCCGATCCGCCAGTGAAAGCCCTCGTCATCGAGCTGGATGACGTCGGCGTACGGGTTCAGGGATACCTGCGATTCGTGGCCGCGCGCGTACTGGTCGTAGTAGTTCGGGGTCTGGGTCTTCACGGCACCCCAGGTCGGCCAGGTGCGGATGAAGAAGTTGATCTGCTGCCCCTGCTCGAAGTGCTGCTCCCACACATCGTCCACGCTGGCGATCTTGTTCGCGCCCTTCGCAAATACCTGCTGCGCCGCCTGGCCGTACGGGTGTATGTTGACGCTGGACTGGAAGCCGGCCGACGACGACAGGTAGGCGATGTGGAGTTTGCCGGGCGCCGGCATTGTAAACGCGCTCGAGCCCTGCAGCACGATGTGGCTGCCGTAGATGTTCACCGTCCCACTGTAATCCAGATCGATGCTGGTTTCCGCTTTGGCGATGACCAGGCCTTCCCAGTCGAGCGTGCCGCCCGACTTCACCTCGAACTCGTCGTCAAGCAAGAGCAGGCCGTACCCTTTAAGGTGGCCACCGCTTTTCACTTTGATATCCTGCGCGACGACGATAGCCGGAGCGTTCACGGAGCCGAACGTCACGTTTCCATCGATGTCATCCGACTGCACGAAGTCGTGTTCGAGCAATCCTTCGGCGTAGATGTCTTGCACGGCGGCGGTGAACGCGCCGGCGCTGATGGCCTGCATGCCGCTCCCACCGATTCCGCTCACATGGTTCGTATGAGCACCAAAGGCATCGTAAAAGTTGCCTGCGATACCCGCCATGTTCACTTTGATCCCATGCTGATCGGCTCCCCTCAGCCCTTGCGGGTCCGTGGCCGGATCCGTGTCCATGCCCGTAATCAATACATTGGGTCCGTTGATGCTCGGAACGACGTGGGGCGCCTCCACGATCAGCGCCGCATCGAGCATGCTGACCTCCACGAGGGTGGTGCGGATCTGGTACGATGCCTCGCCGGCGGTGCTGGTGATCTCGAGCACCAGGGAGTCCGAGCCGTACGTCGTGGGCACGATATCGAACGTCCCGCCACCGAAGGCTTTTTCGTCCATCGCGAGGCTTGCCGCCGCGCCGGCGAAATCGCGCTTTGCTTCCGCCATGGCCAGGTTATAGGCCGAGCGGGCGATGTCGCGGGCGACCACCTGCTCTCCGTAGGCGGAGTTGAGCGTGTTGGTGTCCGACGAAAACGTCTGGAAGTGTTGCGTAATGAGGCCGGCGGCCACCATGGCCGCCACCAGAAAGAGCGTTGCTTTTCCCATCGAGTACTGCTACATCAACGATGAGACAGCGATACGTATCGCCGTCAAAAACCAGATGGGGGGCAACTGGAACGTACCGGTCGGTGTGGGCGGGTAAACACAAGAATCGCACCCGACGAATGCGCTTGTGCGAAATTAGATTTCAGTGCCGGAAAAAACAAAGGATCTACCTACGCTGCCAATCGCTTTCGGCGCGTGTGGCCGTGCGCTTTTGGCGCATGCGCATGCGCCTCGTCCCGGCCCGGGTCCGGTGGGGATCTCAGGCCGAGACGGGCGCCGCACATCGTCCTATTTCCGGGCGAACAGGTAGTACACAATACACCCGAAGAGAGGGAAAAAGAGGATGATCAGGGCCCAGACCAACTTATCGCCCGTCGAGCGGCTGCTGCCGGCGACCTCGATGAGCGCGATGATGTCCAGCACGACGACGATGGTCCAGCAAATCCCGCTGCGTCCGAAGGCGCCGAGATGGTCGAACAGATTCGGCCCGCCGCAGCCAGCCAGTAAAACGGCCGCGGCGCTCAAGAACACGGCGGGAAGAAGGGCACGTTTACCACTCATAGGTCGATCCCGTGGGTTGGTGAGACAAAGCTAGGTGGGTATACGGGGGAAGGGTTCAAGGTTACAGGTTCGAGGTTTAAGGTTTATGGTTTAAGGAAAGCTTGGGGAAGACATTGCCATCCCACTGGAACCCCTCGATCCCATCCATCCTTGAACCTCGAACCTTAAACATTAAACCTCTTCGCATGCCTCCGACGCTCTGGACCATCGCACTGCTGATCTGCAGCAATGTATTCATGACTTTCGCCTGGTACGGGCACCTCAAGCATATGGCGGAGAAGCCCTGGCTGATCGCGGCCCTCGTGAGCTGGGGCATCGCCTTTTTTGAGTACATGCTCCAGGTGCCGGCGAACCGCATCGGCCACGAGGTGATGACCGTCGGGCAACTCAAAGTCCTCCAGGAGGTTATTACGCTCAGCGTCTTTGTCCCCTTCTCGGTCTACTTCATGAAGGAGAAGCTGACGCTGGATTACCTCTGGGCGGGACTCTGCCTGCTGGGGGCGGTCTTTTTCCTCTTCCGAGGCAAACTCGGCGGCTGATTCCTTTTAACGCTCGTATGGACACGATACTTCGTGTCCCCTTGTTCTCAGCTAACGCGACGCTTTATGCGGATCGGATCCATTGAATTTCGGGATAGACCTCTGTTTCTCGCGCCCATGGAGGATGTGAGCGACCCGCCGTTTCGCATCCTGTGCAAGCGGTACGGGGCGGATATGTTGTACACGGAGTTTATCTCGACCGGCGGTCTCATCTACGACGCGGAGGACAGCCGGCAGAAGCTGGATATCTACGACGAGGAGCGTCCGGTGGGCATCCAGATCTTCGGGGGCGAGATCGACCAGGTCCGGGAGGCGACCAGAATCGTCGACGAGGTCGGGCCGGATCTGATCGATATCAACTTTGGGTGCCCGGTCAAGAAGGTGGTGTGCAAAGACGGCGGCGCGGGCATCCTCCGTAATCTTCCCAAAATGCAGGCCATCACGGAGGCGGTCATCGCGGCCTCCACCCGCCCGGTGACGGTAAAAACGCGCCTCGGCTGGAGCGACGAGACCATCCAGATCCTGGATGTCGCGAGGATGCTCGAGCAAACCGGCGTTCAGGCCCTGGCCGTGCACGCACGCACCCGCTCGCAGATGTACAAAGGAGAGGCGCGGTGGGACTGGTTGAAGCGCATCAAGGAGGAAAGTGGGATCCAGATCCCGCTCATCGGCAACGGCGACGCAACGACGCCGGAGAAGATCGAGCAGATGTTCGCGGAGACGGGGGTCGATGCCGTAATGATCGGCCGCGGCGCCATCGGCAACCCGTGGATCTTCCGCGACGCGCGGATCTACCGGGAGACGGGCGAGATCCCTCCCCCACCCTCCTGGGAGGAACGGATTCAGGTGGTGGTGGAACACCTGACGCTCAAATGCGAGTGGCTGGGGGAACGGAAGGGCGTGATGGAGATGCGCCGGATGTATGGCGGCTACTTCAAGGGCTTCGAGGGCGCCAGCCGGCTCCGAACACTCATCATGGAGGAGACCACGCAGGAAGGAGTCATCAATCTATTGCTGAACTTCGGGCCCGAGGAAGCCACGGCCTCCCGGCCCCAGCCCATCGCCGTCAAGCTGGCCCGGCTGCCGGTGTCGCTCGCTAACCGGCCTGCGGCCGCCCCATGAGGAGGCGGTCCAGCCCGACAATTAACACTCCCAGCGCGCCCAGCACGGTCATGGCCGCCACCGGCTCCCAGATCACCAGCCCGCCGATGCTCCCGAGCACCCCGCCGAGGTACTTGATGTAGTTCAGCTGTTCGTTTGTAGCGCGTTTCATCAGGTCCTCCAGCCGGCGTTCGTCGTAGGCCTGCATGTTGGTCGCGACGATGCTGTACACATCCAGGTTCTCGACGAACGAAAGCACGGTCTTCGTCACCGCATCCTCGATATCCTCCGAACGGGCCTGAATCTTTTCGGGGATGGCGTCCAGCAGTCCATCAAACTGATCGAGCGCGCTGTCGATCGATGTCGGCAGCTTGCTGACGGCTTCATCGATCCGTCGCTGGAAATCCTTCTCCCCCAGAAAGCGGTAGGTCTTGAGGGCGATGCCGCCGAGGCCGCCGGCGTGCTCCTCGATCTTCTGGATGATAAACGAGACGATCTTGCGGCGGACCTCCTCCGAGCCCACCACCTGCTCGAGATACTCGGCCACGACATCCTTTATCTCTTTCCGAAACTCCGGATCCTCGACCACCCCCCGCGTCACATCAAACGCGATGTCGCGGTACCGGCCGATGATGCCGCTCTCCTCGATCTTCTTTTTGATGATATCCGCATTGATGAGCTCTTCCGAAACGGTCGACGCCAGGCGATAGATCACGCGTTCGCGCTGGGCGGGGATGAGGCCCTGCCCCAGCAGCGGCCGGCGCTGTCGGGGGTGGAACAACATCGTTATCGCCAGCCAGTTCGTGAGGAAGCCAATGAGGCCGCTCACGGCCAGGATCCGCAGGAGCCCGTCGAATTGAAATGGAACGCCGGCGACCCTGGCGCTCATCCCATTAAAATCCCAAAAAAACGAGATCCCGAACAGGATGCCTAGCAGCCACGGGACGAGCCGCAGGATGGGGAGGATGGCCGCCTGGCTGCCGGTCTGCTTCGGGGGCTCGGGAAACCGGGTGGGGGTTTCGACGCGCTCGGGGAGGTGCCGACGGATGTATTTCCAGAGGACCGTCCGCAGGTTGCGCGCGCTTTCGCGGGTGGCGTCGCGTACTTCGGGCAGGGCGGACACCTCCGGCAGGCCGGCCTCGCGGAGGGCGTCCGGCGTCACGGGCGGCGGAGCGCCGTCGGAAGGGAGCTTCGGGTCGTCGGTCATACCTTAAAATCCAATACGCGGCGCGTCCGCCTGCATGCCGCGGATCACGGTCTCGATGTGGGTGTCCAGCTCGACGCTCATTTCCTCGATGCCGAGTTGTATATCCTCCCGGCTCACCGCGGCGGCGAACAGGCGATCCTTCAGCTTCTTTTTAACCGACTTCGGGGTCATGCCCGTAAGGCCTTCGGGGCGCACGTACGCGACGGCGGTCACAAAGCCCGAGAGTTCATCCACGGCAAACAGCGCCTTCGCCAGCGGCGTTTCGCGGGCGACGCCGCTGTAGGTGGCATGGCCAAGGATGGCCTGGAGCATCACCTCGGGGTAGCCGGCCTGGCGCAAGACCTCGACGCCGACAAACGGGTGTTCGGCCGGCGTGGGGTGCTTTTCGTAGTCCATGTCGTGCAACAGCCCCGTCATCCGCCAGAGCGTGACATCTTCCCCGAGCAGGCGGGCGTATTCACCCAGCGAGGCTTCCACGGCGTAGGCGTGCCGGCGGAGGCTGTCGCTCTGGGTCCAGGTATGCAGGAGCGCGAGGGCGTCGTCGTAGGTGGGCATGGGGATCGTGCCGGTGGGAATGGGCGGGGTTACGGGCGACGGGCGGCGAAGATGCAGGCCGAGGCGGCGGCTAGAACACATCCACCAGGCGCAGCGCCTTCATGTAGCGCACCGGGTTCTGCTTGAAGTCGACCAACAGCGCGTTCATGTTCTGCACGGTCGAGTCCAGGTTGTGGTACAGCGACGGGTCGTTGATCATGAGCCCGAGGGTGCCCTCGCCGCGGTCGATCTTGCCGACAATGGCGTCCAGGCTGGCCATCGTGGTTTCGAGCTGGGCCATGTTGCCGTCCATCCGGGCGAGGAGGCTGTTCAGGTGGCCCAGTGAGATGGCGAGCGAGTCGTTTGCGCTGCCGGCGACATCGTCGAGCGTCACGGTCAGTGTATCGACATTGGCCAGGATGCGCGAGATGCGGCTCCGCTCCGCCACCATGAGCCGCTCCAATTCGTTGGCGCTGCCCCGGAGGGAGGTGAGCATGAGGCGGAGGTCGCTCTGCGGCTCGATGATGCCGCGGGTGTCCGTGAGCGTCGCGTTGAGGCCGACGAGGACGCTATCGATCCGGTCCACCAGCTGCGGGGCGCGGTCGGTCATCGTAGCGAGGAGGTCGGACGCCGGCTGGCTCGGCAGGCTCCCGCCGGATTCGATGGGCGGGTTGCCGGCGGGGCCGGGATGGATGGTGAGCTGGACGGCCGACAGCGCGTCGATGCCCGTGATCTCGGCATAGGAGCCCTGCGGCACCGAGATCTTGGAATCAAGGCGGATGCGGATGCTCACCAGGTTGGTCGCGGGATCCAGGGCGACATCCTGGACGCTGCCCACGTTCACCCCGTTGATGCGGACGGCATTGCCGTTCACCATGCCGCGGGCGTCCTCGAAGGTCGTATAGAGATCGTACGTACCCCGAAACAGCGGTATGCTATCGAAAAAGCGCGAGCCGAGGATAAACACGGCCACGCTGATGACGATCGAGGCGCCGACCTTGAATTCGTTCGAATATTTCACAGATCAAACGGTCAATAGGATGGAGTTCTGGAGGCGACCGACGCCCTCGGGCCGCCGATCTGGTATTCATGGGCCTTTACAAAGTCGAGCAGCACATCGTCCGTGCTCGCATGCAAATCCGCCACGGTACCGATCCAGCGGATGGATCCCTGATGGATAAACGCGGCCCGGTCCGCGATGCTCAGGACCGAGTGCATATCGTGCGTGACGACGATACTGGTCACGTTCAGCCGATCGGAAAGCCCGCTGATGAGCTCGTCGATGGTGTTGGACGTTTCGGGGTCGAGACCCGTGTTGGGTTCATCATAAAAAATGTACTTGGGGCGCAGGGCGATGGCGCGCGCGAGCGCGACGCGTTTTTTCATGCCGCCGGAAAGTTCAGACGGCATCTTGGCGCCGACATCCTTCAGCTCCACCATTTCCAGGCATTCGTGGGCGATACGTGCGATCTCCGCCGGCTTTTTGTCGGTGAAGGTCGTCAGCGGGAACGCCACGTTTTCGTAAGACGACATGGAGTCGAACAGCGCCCCGCCCTGAAACAACACCCCGAACTGCCGTCGGACCTTGCGCAAGCCCCGGTAGTCGAGGGTATTGATGTCCACCCCATCGATCAAGATCTCGCCGCGATCCGGCTTGAGCAGCCCGATCAGGTGCTTCATGAGCACACTCTTGCCCGACCCCGAGCGCCCGATGATGGCAAATGTCTCCCCCTCCTCGATCTGGAGGTTGACATCGTGCAGCACCGGCCGGTCGTTGAAGCTCTTGAACAGGTTTTTCGCTTCGATCATACCTATAGTAGCGTCATCGCCAGCACGAGATCCGCCAGCAAGATGTACACACAACTCGTCACGGCCGCCTCCGTGGTGCTACGCCCGACGCCTTCCGCGCCGCCGCTGGTGTAGTACCCTTTGTAGCAGGAAATGGACGTGATCACAAAACCGAAGACGAGGGATTTGATGACGCCAAATACCGGGTCGAACGGATTAAAAAACTCGCGCGCGCCACTGACAAACTCCCCCGCCGGCACCCAGCCGCCGAGGTGCGCCACCGCGATGCCGCCGCCCACACCCACCAGCACGGCCGCGATATAGAGGACGGGAAACATGAGCACGCCGGCAAGGACCCGCGGGATGATCAGGTAGCCGATCGAGTTGAGGCCCATCGCCTCGAGCGCGTCGATCTGCTCCGTCACCCGCATCGTGCCCAACTCCGCCGCAATCCGAGCCCCCACTCGTCCCGTCAGGATGAAGCCCGTGACCACCGCGCCCAGCTCCAGGATCATCGACGGGGCTACGATAGAGCCAATGATCGACTTCGGAAACAGCGGCGAAACGAGCTGATAGGCCGTCTGCACCGTCGTCACCGCACCGGAGAACGCCGCGGCCAGCGCTGTGATCGGGAGCGAATCGATCCCGATCTTGACCATCTGGTCGAACAGGTTCTTCCGGTACGTGTGAAACTCGTTCAACGACCCGAACGCATGGGTCAACAGCAACGTGTACCGCCCCAGCGCACGAATCGGATCGAGCATGTAGAGGCTAAGAACCGACATAGGTGGACACGCCAGGAATGAGATGCATGGACCCGTTCAGGTCTGAGGTACGCCGGGAGGACGTGGGACATCGGCCGTTGAAAAACGAAGGGACCGATATGATCCAGCCGGCCGTTGGTTCCTTTGAGACACGGCTATGACGGGCTGTTGTCACCTCCGTACCGTATCCTCAGGACAGCCGCCCGGCTCAACGCATCCCCCTTTTCCCTTTTCTCTTTTACCTTTTACCTTTTACCTTTTACCTTTTCACTTTTCCCTTTTTACCATGGCTCGTCCCAAAACTCGCTTCGTCTGTCAGCAATGCGGCCACACCGCGCCGCAGTGGCTGGGCAAGTGCCCGAGCTGCGAGGGGTGGAATACGTTTGTCGAGGAGATGACCCAGGCGCCCGTCAAGGCGCGGGTGTCGTCGCTGGGGATGAAATCCGAGCGGCCGATGAAGCCGATGGCGCTGAAGGACATCGAGCTCACCTCGGAGAGCCGGATCGTGACGGGGGTGCAAGAATTCGACCGCGTATTGGGCGGGGGGATCATGCAGGGGTCGTTTGTCCTCATCGCCGGCGACCCCGGGATCGGGAAAAGCACGCTCATGACCGAGCTGGCGCGGTACCTGCCGGACCGCCGGCTGCTGTACGTCACCGGCGAGGAGTCCATCCGCCAGGTTAAACTCCGCGCCGAACGACTCGGCGTATCGTCGGACAACTTCTTCCTTTTCGCCGAGACCAACGTCGAGCGCATCATCGCGGCGGTGCAGGACATGCAGCCGGACGTGATGGTGGTGGATTCGATCCAGACAATCTTCCGGCCGGACGTCCAGAGCGCGCCGGGCTCCGTCAGCCAGGTCCGCGAAAGCGCGGCGGCGCTGCTCCAACTCGCCAAGGAAAACGAGATCCCGACGTTTATCGTGGGGCACGTGACGAAGGACGGCTCGATCGCCGGCCCGCGCGTGCTTGAGCACATGGTCGATACCGTGCTGTATTTCGAGGGGGACCGGCACCACGCCTTCCGCATCCTTCGGGCGGTAAAAAACCGGTTCGGGTCGACCAACGAGATCGGGGTGTTCGAGATGCGCGCCGGCGGTCTGCTGGAAGTCAAAAACCCGAGCGAGATTTTTCTTTCGGAGCGGAGCTTCGGGGCCAGCGGATCGACGGTTGTCTGCTCGCTCGAGGGGACGAGGCCGATCCTCGTCGAGATCCAGGCGCTGGTGACGTCAACCTCCTATAACACCCCGCAGCGCAACGCCACCGGGTTCGAAGCCCGCCGGCTCCAGATGCTACTCGCCGTCCTCGAAAAGCGCGAGGGGCTGCGGCTGTCGACACACGACGTGTTTGTGAACATGGCCGGCGGGGTGCGGCTCGAGGAGCCGGCGGTGGACCTCGGCGTCATCCTCGCCGTCGCCTCCTCTTTCCGGGATATCCCCACCGACACCGGGACGGTGCTCATCGGCGAAGTGGGCCTCGGCGGCGAGATCCGCACCGTCAGCCAGATCGAACCGCGCCTCAACGAAGCCGCCAAGCTCGGCTTCACCCGCGCCATCATCCCCGAGAACAACAAAAAAGGAGCAACGATTCCGAAAGGCCTCGAGGTCACCGGCGTCGAACGCCTGAGCCAGGTGTTGGATTTGGTTCTGTAGGCCGGGTTAGGTCCCCAACAGGGACCGTAACCCGGCGCACTCCACGGTTTAATTTTGAGCTCCGGCCACCGGGAATGCCATTCCCATGCGGGTGAACCTCGGGGTTACGGCCGCCGACATGGTGGTCGCAAGACGGGAAACGAATGCTGGGCGGCCCAACCCGGGCTACGGGCTTGCTTTATGAGGAAGAATCATTTGATCAACAATCAGATGGCAGGTTCTTGCGCACTGTAAAACGTTTAATCAATGGAGAAATGCAGGAAGTGGTACACAAGACAGAGGAGACAAAAGGTTAAATTGACAGTAGCTAAGTTTCTACTGCACCTTGTCCAGGTTCACAGTTTCGGGCGATGATTGAAGAAAAAGGGCAGTTGTATTAGTCGCATCCCCTCATATCCCCAACATCTGGTCCGCAGCGGGAAGCATTGAATATTGATTTCACAATTCCTTTCGCGCCGTGTTAATCACAGTTCAAGAGCAGGGTTTGTTTTGCTGCGCATCACCTCCACATAAGCCCTCAAGACAGCATTAATGCGAGTTTGATACCCCGGGCCATCCCGCTGGAAATAATCCAGCACATCGGCGTCCAGACGCAGTGAAATCGCCTTTTTGGTTCGAGGAAGAACCACGTTGGCTGATTCCCAGAACGCCTCGTCGGTGGCGGGGATATCGGAATAGTCGATTTCCTCGTCCTTAAGTGCGGCCAGCTCCTCGTTGGTCAGTTCTTTTTTGTAGGGCTTCATAGTAGATGATGCGTTCTCGTTGGTTGGCGGGCCGGGCGGAAATAATCCGAATGTGTTCTTCGCGCCGCGTGATCACCACCAGAATCACGACGGACTCCCCGAGCGTACCCAGGATGTGCCATCGCTTTTCGCCGTAGTCCAGACGCCGATCCTCTCGCATGAGGCAGAAGTCTTCGAACACCAGGCAGGCCCGTTCAAAGCCAATACCATGTTTTGCGACGTTTGCGCGATTCTTCGCTTCGTCCCATTCGAATTCCATGACCTCGTCTATACCGATTGTATATACATTCTGGGCTACCTGGGGTTTCTATCCTCCTTATAGCTACCTAGACGCATTTCTGGAGAGGCGCATACCTTGCGCGATCGATCGTGGGCGCTGAGGACTCTGTGCGCTCCTTATGGCCGCCGGCGATGTGGGTGCGTTTCCCGGGTTACGGCCGCCGGCATGGCGGCGGCGTTTCCTGGGTTAAGGCCGCCGGCATGGCGGGTACGTTTCCCGGGTTACGGCCGCCGACATGGCGGGTACGTTTCCCGGGTTACGGCCGCCGGCATGGCGGGTGCACGACGGGAAACGAATGCTGGGCGGCCTAACCCGGGCTACGGGCTTGCGCCGCATTAATCCGTTGCGCATTTTGCCTTTTTCCTTTTCACTTTTGCCTTATCCCCATGGCTTCCCGTCGTCAATTCCTCGCCACCGCCGGCGCGCTCACCGCGCTGCCGGCCATTGTAACCTCCGCGACGCCGCGCCGCGCGCCGAGCGACACCCTTGTACTGGGCCTCATCGGGTGTCGGGGGATGGGGTTCGGGGATCTGAGCAACCACCTGAACCAGGCCGGGGTGGTCTGCGGCGCGTTGTGCGATGTGGACGACGCCATCCTCCAGCAGCGCGGCGCCGAAATCGAGGCGCGGACGGGCACGAAGCCGGCGCTCCATCGCGACTTTCGGGCGCTGCTGGATAATCCCGACATCGACGCCGTCATCATCGGCACGCCCGACCACTGGCACGCCCTCATGATGGTGCTCGCCTGCCAGGCCGGCAAGGACGTGTATGTCGAGAAGCCGATGGCCAACAGCGTCGCCGAGCTGGACCTGATGGTGCGCGCCGCGCGGCGGTACAACCGCGTCGTGCAGGTGGGCCAGCAGCAACGGAGCGGTCCGCACTGGAAGGAAGTGGTGGATTTTGTGCAATCCGGGCAGCTCGGCGCCATCCGTCAGGTGCGCGTGTGGGGGCACTACGACTACGGGAAAGGCCTGGAGCGTATCCCGAATGGCACCGCGCCGGCGGGGCTCGACTACGACCTCTACCTCGGCCCCGCTGCCGACCAGCCTTACAACGCCAACCGCCTCCACAACGGCTGGCGGCACCAGTGGTCGTTTGGGGGCGGATTGCTGACCGATTGGGGCGTCCACCTGCTCGACATCGTCCTCTGGGCGATGCATGTCGACGGCCCGCCGAAGTCCGTCGCCGGCGCCGGCGGGATTTACGCCTACCCCGAGCGCGCCATCGAAACACCCGACACCCTCTCCGTCCTCTACGAGATGGACGGGTACACCCTCAGCTGGGAGCATTTCGGCGGAATCGAGGGGGGGTTATTCGGTCGCAACTACGGCATCGCCTTCATCGGCAATAACGGTACCCTGATCGTAAACCGGGAGAGCTGGGAAGTCGTGCCCGAAATCGGCCAGGGCGCGTACCTGATGACCCCCTTCCCCACCCGGCCCGGCTCCCCCAACAACCACGGCCTCCACGCGGCCGATTTCATCGAGGCCATCAAAACCCGCCAGGACCCCGCCTGCACCGTCGAGATGGGCCAGGCCGCCGCCTTTTATGCCCATCTCGGCAACATCGCCTACCGCACCGGCAGCCGGCTCGTGTGGGACGCCGCCCAGAACCGCTTCGCCGGCAACCCCATCGCGGACGATTACCTCAAGCCGGCGTACCGGAAGCCCTGGTCGTGGCCGGAGGTGGGGTGAATGGGGAATTCGGGGCATCGACAATCGATAATCGACCCGGGTTACGGCCGCCGGCAATGCGAGTGCAAGACGGGAAACGCTTGCTGGGCGGCCTAACCCGGGCTACATTTTTCATTTTTCATTTTGCATTTTGCATTCCCCTCACCCCACCACCTTCAGGCCGTTCAACACCATCTGGACGGCCATCATCACCAACAACATCCCCATTAACCGCTCGATGGCGGCGAGGCCTCGGTCGCGTAATACCCTGTACAATAACGGCGCCCCGAGGAGGGCGATGGCGGTCATCGCCCAGGCGATCATCAGGGCGTAGAACCAGTTCAGCATCCGGTCCGGCGCGCTGCGGACCATCAGGATCAGCATCGCCAGGGCCGAGGGGCCGGCGATCATGGGAACGGCCAATGGCACGATAAACGGCTCACCCCCCACGCTGTTGTGCCCCATCACCCCCTCCTTCCCCGGGAAGATCATCCGCAGCCCGATGATCAGCAGCACGATCCCGCCGGCGATCGTCACCGACTCCTGCTGGAGATGCAGGAACTCCAGAATCTGCTGCCCGGTGAACAGAAACAGCAGCAGAATCGCCAGCGCGATGAACAACTCGCGCACAATGATACGCTGCCGGCGGGCCGGGTCGATGTCTTTCAGGATGGACAGCATCACGGGGATGTTGCCCAGGGGGTCCATGATAAACAGCAGGACGACGGCGGCGGACCAGATGGAGTCGGAGAAGTCCATGGCGGGGGGTTTAAGGTTCCAGGTGTAAGGTTCAAGGAGGGGTTCGGATGCCCAGTCTATGCCCTTGAACATCGAACCTTAAACCTTGAACCCTTCTCCCCGGACCCTTCGATCGAACTTTTTTCCCCTCCGTCCATACTATCGCCCGGCCCTATTCGTTTTCCACCTGTCGGCCCCCTGTGCCCAGGTAGTATTGCCATCGTACCGCGGATGCTTCTTAGCGACGAGCAACTCGCTTCTGCTTACCTCACTCAAAACGACGAGCGGGCGTTTAATGCCCTCGTCGCTCGCCATCAGGAGCGCATTTTTGGCTACCTGCTGGGTATGGTGCGCGATCGAAACGTGGCAAACGACCTGTTTCAGGAGACCTTCCTCCGGGTCATCCGCGCCATGCAGAACCAGCGCGGCTCGTACGCGCAGCAGGATCGCTGGCTGGCCTGGGTGATGCGGATCGCCCGCAACGCCGCGCTCGATTACCTCCGTAGCCGGCGCAAATGGCAGGACGTGCCGGACCAGGGCGACGACGACGCCCCCTCTTTCTGGGAGCGGCTGCCCGGCGATACGCTGCCGGCCGATGAAGTGCTGCACCGGGCCGAACAAAACGACTGGCTCGAGGCCTGCATCGACCGGCTCGCGCCCGAACAGCGCGAAGTCCTCCTGCTTCGCCACGAGGCGGACATGACGTTCAAAGAAATTGCCCAGTTGACCGATTGCTCGATCAATACCGCCCTCGGGCGCATGCGCTACGCGCTGCTCAACCTGAGGAAGATGATGAGTGATAAAAAAAAAGTACCCTCGACTGAACTAACCGAGCTCCTGTAGAGCGCGCCCAACCTGTTTCTATGGAAAAGAAGCTACAACTCCTGTCTCATCTCTATGGCGAAGCCGAGGACGCGACTCCCCTTCCGGAGCTGCTCCAGGATTCCGACCTCGCGTTGGAATACCAGGCCATGAGCGAGGCCAAGTTCTGGCTCGATCATTCCATCCCCGCGAGCCCGGACCCTGAAGTGGTCTCCCGCATCCTCGCCGCCGCCGCCGGCGCGGGAGCTCCGCCCCCGGTGGCCTTCACCGACC
>JBGSPJ010000243.1:0-6948 GCA_041738655.1 Rhodothermales bacterium
GCCGGGGCGCCGTCCCGGGGTGCCGGCAGGAAGAAATCGGCCCGGAGATCGTAGGCATGCAACGAGTCCGCCATCGCCGCCAGGTTCGAGAGATCCCCATCCCCTACGCCGGCGATGAGCGCGCCGGCGTCGTAGGGCGCCGGCCAGTCCCGCAGCCAGGCCGACGGTGCGCGTCGGAGGTAATTCATCGTATTGATAAAGAACCGATCGATGACGACGACATCTTCGGGATTACGGCCGATACCCATCGCATCGCGTCGGAAGCCGGCATAGACAAACCGGCTGCCGTGATTTACGCCGTAAACGATGCCAGTATGCTCATCGAGTTTTTGCGGCTCCAGGTGGCGCCCCCACTGGCCCCAGTAGCCCACGACTTCCGTGCTGTCGCCGACCACCTGGAACCGGACGGCGGGATCGAACACCTGGATATTAAAGCTATACCCTCCGGGCATGCCGGCGGTGAGCACGGTATTTCCGCGCAGCGCGAACTGCTCCATGCCGAAGCCGGTGTAGGCATACGGCGCCAGCCGGCCTGTGCGATCGCCCTGCCAGCTGTAAAATGTGAGCTTGACGGCTTTTCTGTCCAGCGTCTCGCCATGGATATCACGCAGCGGCAGCGTGAGCGTGTCCGCCCGGACGTAATCTTCGCGGGGCGGCTGGGCGGTGAGCGGGGCGACAAAGCGGTACTGTTGGAGCGGGGGGAACGTCTGCGCGGTTTGCAGTGCCGGCGCATCGGGCAGCACCGGCAGGTAGATGCCCGGTTCGGTGAAGCCAGGGTGGATAGATTCGTGCGCCCGGTAATTCCCCTGATAGCGATCGACAAGCTCGACAAACGAGACACCAAAGGCTTCCTCCATGAAAGACCATCCACGGACGGATCCATCCTCCCGGTAGTAGCCCGGCATCCAGGAGGCATAGACGCTACCGCCGGCCTTCATGAACCCCAGTACGTGGTCGATCTCGCGATCGCTCATCGCCAGTGCGGCGGGCAGGATGAGCACGTCGAAATGATCGGTGGACAGGCCGACTTCGAGGTCGGCATCAGAAATGCGGCTGTACGGAAAGTCGTAGTCGGGCGAGCTGAGGAATTCGTGCCAGGTGGCGAGCAGGTTGTCGAGCCAGCGGGAGGTCGAGTCCTGCGGGTTGATATCGCGAATCTCACGGGTATAGTCGCTCGCGAGCAGGGCGATGCGGGGCGGCTCGCGGTCCTCGTCCGTCCGCGGGTAAAATTCCTTGATGCTGAACGTACCCAGCGCGCTTTCGAGCAGCAGGACGTACACAAGCACGCCGGCGGATAAGGCCGTCACCCCCAGGGTCATGAACCAGAGGGTATTGACTTGTTCAAGCTCGAAACGGGCCATGGTCCTCAGCTTCCAGAGTCACGACACACAAACGGATGGGAATCAGGCCGCGCCGTCGGTCTTCCCGGCTGCGGAGCGCGGGGAAGCGGCGGCCGGCGTGCGCGGCACGAAGCCGTCGTCCGTGTATTCCCAGAAAAACGAACTGAGTGGCATGCCGGCCGCGGCCCGCTGGGGCAGTTGGGCGGGGTCGCCAGATTCCGGGATGGCGTACTGACTGCTCATCTCGACATACCGCCCCGAAGGCGGCGTCGTTCCGGTGGGCGCCATGTACATGCGCGCTTCCGCCGGCGCCGAGTCTCCGCCGGCCGCCATCATACCCGACTGGCGGACGGCCATGAGGACGTGCGGATCGGCGACCGGTTGCTCCTGGCGTTCGACGGCGTTCCCCCGCAGCTCGCGCATCTTGTAGAGCACGTACGCGGCCACAGCGAGAATGAATGTGGCTACCGTACCGACCAGAATGATGGTGGAAAGGATCGGGACAATCTCCATGGTGGTTTCCTCTATATTTTCCGTTTTTCCGTCAAAAACCAGGCCATCGTATGGCTCTTATTCAAGCCGGCTGACCAATTCGTTCCAATTTCCCCCAGACCATCCCGAGCCCGAGAAATTCCTCGATCGTGGCGAACGTCTTACACACGTCGATGATGAGGATGAAAAAGAGCCGGTAAAAGAGCGAATAGAATATCAGACGCGCTTCTTCTTTTTCGACAGCCACGCAGTACAGGGCCGCGATCAGATCGAGGATTGTCAGGCTGAGCCACCAGTACGCCAGGAAGTAGATCAGGCCGAAGGCGGTGGCGATGAAGATGAAATAGAGGTTCGCGAACACGTTCATCACCGGCCAGATGAGCGACTCGAACGCCATCGACCAGAGCACGACCGTGCCCCCGAAGTTGATCGTCGGGTTAAAAAACAGGTCGCGGTGTTTACGGATCGCCTGGATGATGCCGCGGGTCCACCGATACCGCTGCTTGAGCAGATTCGTGAGGGTATTCGGGGCCTCGGTGTAGGAGCGGGCGTTGGGTTCGTACTCGACCCGCCAGCCCTGCCGGATGATCTTGAGCGTGAGGTCACAGTCCTCGGCGAACGTGTCGGAGCTGTAGTAGCCGGCGTCCACGATCGCCTGCTTGCGGAACAGCCCGAGCGGGCCGGGGATGATGTTGACCAGCTTGAACAGGCTCTGGGCCGAGCGGGCCATGTTGAGGCCCTCGACATATTCGAGCGCCTGGAGCGTCGTCCAGATGTTGTACCGGTTGTCCACCTTCACGTTGCCGGCAACGGCCCCGATATCCGGCTGGTCGAAATGCCGAATCGCCGCCTTGAGGGTGTTCGGCGAAAGCTGGGAGTCGCCATCGACACACAACACAAAATCGTACTCCGACACCTGGATGCCGGCGTTGAGCGCGGTCGACTTCCCGCCGTTCGGCTTTTCGACGAGCTTCACGTGCGCCTTCCCGTAGTTGCCCACCAGCGAACGCGCGATAAACGCGGTGTCGTCTTTCGAGCCATCGTCCACGATGATGATTTCGTACTGGGGATAATCGAGGTGTAGGAGCGAGTGGATCGTCGTCTGCAGCAGCTTGCCTTCGTTGTACGCCGGCACGATGATCGACACCGGTGGCAGGTGGCGCGGCGTCTCTTGCGTCAGGGTGTGTTTGGTCGTGGCGAGGTACGCGGTGTTGAGCTGTGTCAGGTACCGGATCAGGAGGATGATGAGGAACAGCACCAGCGCAACGATGGACGAATAGACGCCCAGGCCCTGCCACGACAGGGTACTGTTCTTGCCCGTCCACCGCAGCAGGAAATTGCCCGGATCCTCCATGAAGACATAGATGACCGCGAACAGGAAAAACGACAGGCTGCCGTACGTCAGGATCCGCATGAGGTACTTGCGGCCCTTGTCTTCCACCACTTCGGCCCGCGGCACCTGGATCGGCTGAAACGGGATGCTCGAGATCGGCTGCGGGAGGCCACCGCGCGATGAGCGTGCGGGCGCGACGACGCCTTCACGGCGCGCGTACGACGCACCGCCGGCGGACTCCATCGAGCCCTCCGACCCGCTCTGCGGACGCGCCTGAAACCAGTCCCTCAATTCTTCTATAAAGCCCATGCCAGTAGGATCTAACCAGTAGGATCTAACCCGTGCGATCTAAAGCGTGCGATCTAAAGCGTCCAGTACAGCGACCCGGAGAACACAATCATGCGGTAGCGATCATCGCGGAGGATGCCCGTGCCCTCGAGGAAGCGCACGGAATAGCCGGCGCTGGCGCTGAGGCTCACGGACACCTGGTCGACGATGCGGTAGATCAGGTCCGACTCGATCCGCGCCGCGATGGCGTCCCGACGGTAGGAAACGAGGCCGGTCGTGGCCCGGGCACGGACGTACCAGTCCACCCTGAACTCCCGCTCGTATTCCAACCACATATCGTAGGCCCGGTAATCCTGGGGGGAGAAGTAGGTCTCGAGGATATCCCGGTAGTTGATGCCATTATACGACAACCCGAACCGGGTATAGGGGAAGATCCGATAGCTGCCTTCGAGGCGGAGATCGGTCCCCAGATTGGAGGCGACTCCGGTGGCCGTGCTGTCGGCCCGGCCGCGAACGCCGTTGACCGCGAGGCCGCCCTGGAGGCTGAGTCGGTCCTTTTTCATCAGCAGCTTGCGGCCCTTGACCTCGAATTGGGTGAGGCGGAGGCCAAACTGCCCGCCGGCCGGCGACCAGAGCACCGTCGCACCTTCCGTGCTACGCAGCCCCAACGAGAACTGGTAATCATCTGCAATCCGGTTCAGGTAGTTGATCTCGGCGAACCCCGTGGTGCGGCCGCCGGCGTAATCGAACAGCCCGGCCGTGAGCGTCATCCGGCTTGAAAACGTCCGCGCATCACGCGCGGGGTTGGCCAGGTTGAAGATCCCACCGGCCATCACCTGATTGATCCGCTCCAGCGAGCGGCCCGAGTTGGGCACCAGCCGGCGTGTGCCGTTCTGAAAATGGGAGATGAGCCCCGCGGTGAGCACAAACGGGTGCGGCTGACGGGGCATGGTCACCTGTGTGAGCATGCCCTGCGCCCAGTGTTCGTATCGGGTGATGGTGCCGCGGGCAGCGATGTACTGGGAAACGGGAACGAAAAGGCCCACATAATCAGTGTCGAGCAGATGCTCCACCAGCATGATGCGCTGGCTGAGACGCTCTTCCGCGATAGGCTCGAGCCGGGAGAAGAGCGCGAGGCGATCGACCCGATCGTGGTAGACGGAATCCGACTGGTTGAAGCGGCGGGATTCGTCGTAGACCTGGGCGAGGAGATCGCGCGCTTCCATGTCCCTCGGATTGCGGGCGATGATCGCCTCCAGGTCTCGGATAGCGCCGGCGTGATCCTGGACATAGTACCGATACCGCGCGATCTGGGACGCGAGCGCGTACTCGTACTGCAGGGCCTGCAGACTTTCAAGGATGCCGATCGCCTCCCCATACTGTCCAGCGGCGGCGTGAACCTCGGCCATCTCCACGAGCACGGTCCGCGGCCGGCGGCCGGCCAGAAGGAAGTACCGCTCGTACGCCGCGACCGCCGCCGTCACGTTGCCGAGCCCACCGAGCATCCGGGCCTCGCTGAGCGCCTGTGCTTCACGCTCCACCGCCTGGCGCTGAATCGCGCGTTCGATCCGCGCATCGATCGCATACATCCGGTTCCGATCCGACGGCGCCCCAACGGCGAATGCACGGCGCAGATGGCGGTCCGCGGTGTCCTGATCGCCGAGCGCCATCGCGCGTTCGGCGCTATCCAGCAGCGCATCCGCGTCTTCCGGATACCGCTGGAGGTGGGTTTTGAGGTACCAGTCGGACCGCGGCGTGATCCGGCCGGAGGCGATTTCCAGCCGCGCATAGAGCAGTCGATAGTCCGTGTGCGTCGAATCGATGGCGAGCAGCTGCTCCGCCTGCGTGAAGGCTTCTGAAAAGAGGCCATTCTGGGCGAGGAGGCCGGCGTAGTCGTGACGCGTGGCCGAGTCTTCCGGGTACGAGGCCAGCATGCGCTCGTAGAGCGCGAGGGCCTCGTCGGACCGGCGCTGGGCAAGGAAGGCGTCGATCAATTCGCGGAGGACGTCGCGGTCGTTGGATTCGTTGGCGAAGCGGGCTTCCAGCCGGGCCATGTAGCCCCGGGCGAGGGTGGTTCGCGCTGTTTCGAGCATCGCCAGCCGGCGCACGTACGCGGTATCCCGGGGCGATCCATATTCTTGATCCAGCAACACCGTGTACGCCTCGGCGATGCGCCCGGCGTCGGCGAGGGCATCCACCAGTTGGAAGCGAAGCGCCTGATCGGTCGGATGCTGTTGAAGGAGGAATGTATACCGATCGACGGGATACGCCGGCGTGGAGCCCACCGAAGCTACCAGCCCCCGGTCGATCGTTTCGTACATCGCCAGCCAGCGCTGCGTCTCGGTGTGGCGCTCGGACAGGAGCATCAGCTGATCGTAGGCGTCGGCGTAGCGTTTGTAGGCCAGCAGTTCCTCGATAAATCGGTAGCGCTGCTCGTCGAGCAATGGTTGTTGGGACGGGTTGGCGGCGCGAACCGGCGGCGGGGTAGTGAGGCGTTCGACGACCGTGCGCCCTTCGCGGGTGGCCTGCAGACCCTGCCGCGCCTCCTGGCTGCCGGGTTCCAGGCGAAGCGCCTGCTCGAAGGCCTCGACGGCCCCATCGTATTTGCCCTGCCAGAGGCGAAAATACCCGAGCCGCATGTGAAGATCAGCATCCGTCGGGAAATACGCGATGTAACGCTGCGCGACACGTTCACCGCGGGCATTGTCGCCCTCATAGGAAGCGAGAGCGATCAAAAAACGGTGGACGGATTCCGGGCTGCCCTGCATGCCCTGGAGATACACGTCGTATTGATTGGCGGCTTCACGAAAGCGGCCGGCGTCGTACAGCGCGTCGGCGTACTGGCGGCGGGCCTGGTAATCGCCCGGATTTTCAGCGACGTAGCGACCGAGGGCGTCGATGTCTCGCGACGGAGAGCCCGCGATCGGAACCGCCTGGGCCTGCAAATCGCTCGATTGCGCGCCGGCCGGACGGGCCGCGAGCAGCAAGAAACAACAGGTGACGACGTAAACGAGATACTTCATGTAAGCAGGGCGCGGGGCGTCCTCATCGCGTGCATGGCTATCGGGCTGTCGCCTCATCGGGCCTCCATGGCATAGGCCATAAAATCCTCCGCGCGCTCGAAGGGCTGTCCGTCGGGCACGACGACGACCGAGACATTTTCCAGGAGGTGCTGTTGGCTAGCTGGGTGCTCGCGCGCCAGGCTTTTCCGCAGCGCGTCGAAGAATCGCTGGACAAAATCCTGTCGTGCGTCGGGCATGAGCAACACGAGCCGGCGGGAGGCGGGGTCCACCAGCAGCCGGTCGTCCGCCCTCAAAACGCGTTCCACGTGGTCGGCGAGTTCGGGGAAGGGGACGGGAGACGGCGTAGGATTATTCGCATCAAGCCGGAGCGCCATGAGGATAAACGAGGTCTTCTCCTGGCCGCGCCGCTTGAAGCAGCGGCTCAATGCCTCGACGAACGCGCCGCGATCCAGGGTGCCGCCGGTCGGCTGGG
>JBGSPJ010000328.1:0-4814 GCA_041738655.1 Rhodothermales bacterium
TGTTGCAAACCCAAACCTACGCCTTCCGGCCCTCTCTTCTATGTTTTTGCGGTTTATGGGCCAGAAAAACCTGGCCACCAAACCACTGTTTATGTTGCAGTTACGTGGTTGTCAACCTGGAAAAGTGTCCAGTAGTGAGGCCGCAGACTCTGCATTGTCAATGGTTTTTCCAGGCTGGCAGTTTAATTCAATGGATTCGGATCGTATTGGAGATTTCCGAATGTACAACAAACGTAATTGGCCGTGGTTGTGGGAAGGTGACTTTGATGGTGACGCTCACCTTGATTATGTCGTACATGTCGACTATTCCGATTCTGTAAATGTGATTCAGTCGTCAGTGATAGCTTTGATGCGCCGTACAAATCGCTATTTAGTGATTTTCGTCGGGAAAGGGGGCGAAGGCCAAACATTAGGGATTGAGCCTCAAGGGCATGTTCTTTGGGAAGACTGGAGCGATGCGGGGACAGACAAACCGCCGCTATGGAAGTTTGAACATGATACTATATCGCTTGGTTATGAGGGTAAGCCCACAAGTAGTTATTGGATATGGCGAGATGACACGTTTGTACCACTACATGAACTGCTTTACTAATTCTATAGCGCCGGGTTTTCTCGCTCCTTTGCCAGGTCGTATCCAGTCTGCATGCTCGTCCAGAGCCCCGGACTCGTGTCAAACGCGATCGATAGCCGCCAGGCCATCAGCGGACTTACGCCGGCGCGCTCTTTCACCAGTTCGGATAACGCCTTTCGCATCACCCCGATTTTTTCTGCTGCTGTCGTGACGCTCAATCCGAGGGGGATTAGAAATTCCTCCCGGATGATCTCGCCAGGATGTACAGGATTTTTCATTCCCATGATAACGTCCCCTTTAGTGGTAGTCCATATTGTCGACTTCCCGAGCGTCTCCTCCATCGAGTCGACATAACCCATGACGTTGCAGGTACCGAGTATTACTTCGGACACTATTTGTAGCTCGACCGTTCCAAACAATCAGGCCCCTCCTCGCCCTGAGGAGGGGCCTGATTTGTCAAGTCGCAGCGCCCTGATTTGTAAACAGTCCGAAATATTAGAATGTAAGGCTCCCCATGAACCCCACCCAACGCCATATCCTCCTCCTGGCCCTGCTCGTGGCGCTCGGGATGCTGCTGGTGCCGCCGCATCGTGTGGCGGTGATACCGCTGCCGGGAGCGGAGGAGCCCGCCGGCCTCTCCATCACCTACCGCTTTATCCTCTCCCCACGCTTTTCCTACGACGAGTCGGCCACCCGGGACGTCCTCGGCATCGCCTGGCCCCTGATGCGCGTCCAGTTCCAATGGCATGTGCTGTTCACCTTCTTGCTCCTCATCCTCTTTCGCACCCGCAACCGGGGCGGCGGGGGAGATGGCGCCACAACCTCGCTGGATCCTATGCCGTCGCCGGTGGCCGAGCGGGTCGCTGAGTAAAAACCTGCGTCAGATCGTGCTTGACAGCACTTGTTATTACATGTATATTGGAAGCCCTTCCTCTTTTCATCACCTGCACCGGGCTTCGCCGCATGAACTACGGCTTCCTCATACGCAACGACCGCTGCATCGGCTGCCACGCGTGTTCGACGGCCTGCAAGAGCGAAAACGAGGTGCCTCTCGGGGTGAATCGGACCTGGGTGAAGAGCATCGAGAAGGGGGTGTATCCCGATGTCCGCCGGCATTTCCAGGTCACCCGCTGCAACCACTGCGCGAACCCGCCGTGCGCCCGCATCTGCCCGGTCGGCGCCATGTACCAGCGGGAGGACGGCATCGTGGAGTTCGACGCCAACCAGTGCATCGGCTGTAAGGCCTGTCTCCAGGCCTGCCCGTACGACGCCATCCACATCGACCCCTCCTCCGGCACGGCCGCGAAATGCCATTATTGCGCGCACCGGGTGGATGTCGGGCTCGAGCCGGCGTGTGTGGTCGTCTGCCCCGAACACGCGATCATCGCGGGGGACATGGACGAGCCGAGTTCGGAGATCCGCCGGATGCTCGCGGAATTCCAGGTCACCGTCCGCAAGCCCGAACAGGGCACCTCGCCAAAGCTTTTTTATGTGGATGGGGATGAAATCAACCTGACGCCGACCGCCGTCGAACGCGCTCCGTCGACCTTCGCCTGGGCGGATGTCCTTCCGATCCACGGTGGCGATGGGGCCCATGGAAAAACACCGCAGCCTGCCCCGGCCTCCGCCGGCCCCCACAGCGCTCCACTCCGCGCCCCGCAGCCACAGGGCCTGCCCAACGCCGGCCCCATCCTCATCGGCGACGGCCGGATGGCCGAGCAGATGGTGCAGGTGGCCTACAACGCCCAGCACAAAATCCCCTGGCACTGGCCCGTGCCGGCGTATCTCGTCACCAAAGGGATCGCCACGAGCATCATGCTGCTGCTGACGGTGGGTCTGGGGTTGAACTGGCTGGACTTCGACGCGCCCTCCTTCGTCTGGAGCGGCCTCGCTTCCATCGTCTTTACCCTCATCACGACGGGATTTCTGGTGTTTGATCTCGAACGGCCGGAGCGTTTCCTGCGGATCATCTTCCGGCCTCAATGGCGCAGCTGGCTTACGCGCGGCGCTTTCCTGCTGATTGGTTTTTCGACGCTTGCCGGCGGCTGGTGGGTCGCCGAGGCCGCCGCCCTGATGGGCTGGCTGCCGGACGCCACCGCCGAAACGGTCCGAATGATCGTGCTCTGGCCCGTCGCCGGCCTGGCTGTCGGCGCCGCGATCTATACGGCGTTCCTCTTCGGTCAGGCCGAGGGGCGCGACCTCTGGCAGAGCGCCCTCCTGCCCATCCACCTGATCGTCCAGGCTGTTTTTGCCGGCGCGGGGGTGTTGCTGATCTTGAATGCCGTTTCGCCGTTGCCGGCGGACCTGCTCGCCCTGGCCCGCATGGCCTTCGGGGTCGGGCTCGTGGCGGATCTCCTGGTGACCTTCCTCGGCGAATTCGGCATGCCGCACGCCTCGGAAGTAGCCGCCAAAGCCGCGCACATGATCACGCACGGCCACTACAAACACTACTTCTGGACCGGCAGCCTAGTTATTGGCCACCTCGTCCCGCTCGTGCTACTGTGGATGGGAGCCCCCGTCCTCGCGGCCATCGCGGGGCTGGCGGCGCTCGTGGGGCTGTACCTCTACGAATACGCGTTTGTGATGGCGCCGCAAGAGGTGCCGAATAGCTGACCGTTGGTCCGCTATTCGAGGTTTAATATTGTGGACAAGTTTCGTTGGAATCGGCTGAAACGATAGAATTTGATGATCCCCTCCTCTCTGAGAGCCTGCCCCGTACTTGATACGGGGATGGGGTGGTGGGGCCGTGGCGGGGGTTTTTACCTCCCCATCCCGATCGAGATCGGGATTTCCCCTCCTCAGTGAGGAGGGGACCCTCTGATCTCCATGCATTTTCTCGTAACTCGGACTTGGCTCCAAGTTGAAAGAAATGCTGCGCTGGTTGAGCATTTATAACGAATGCAGTGAGTGGGCGCCCCAGCCTGCCCGCAGTATTAAGGATGCAGGCTTAAGGTTGACTTTGCGAAGCGAAGACACTACGTGTGATACATTATGACCAACCGCTCCAATCGACTCGAATCCTTCTTCGCCCGCCTTCTCAACCGCGAGCGCAACCTGGTGGCGCCGGCGCGGGCGGACGGGTTTGGGCTGCCGGAGTTCGCGGCGACGGACAGGAAGCCGGAATCGATCCCGCCGGCGGAGATGACAACCGTCCTCCACCCCGATGGGCGCATGAGCCAGTACCCGCCGGCCGACCGGTGGGACGATTGGGTGGAGTGGGACGGCAAGCTGTGGCCGGAAAAAGTCGCCCGGCGGTACACGCTCGTCCCCACGACCTGCTTCAACTGTGAGAGCGGCTGCGGTCTCCTGGCGTATGTCGACCGCGAGACGCTCGGCGTCCGCAAGTTCGAGGGCAACCCGAAACACCCGGGCAGCCGGGGGCGCAACTGCGCCAAGGGGCCGGCCACGCTCAACCAGACGTATGATCCCGAACGAATCCTCTATCCCCTGAAACGGGTCGGTGAGCGTGGAGAGGGGAAGTGGAAGCGGATCAGCTGGGAGCAGGCGCTGGAGGAGATCGGGGAGAAGATGCGCGCCAGCCGGCTCAAGCGACGCGACGGCATCATGTACCACGTCGGCCGGCCGGGGGAGGACGGGTTTACGAACCGCTGCATCCAGTCCTGGGGCGTCGATGGGCACAACAGCCACACGAACATCTGCTCCGCCGGCGCGCGGGCGGGGTATTTCTTCTGGTCCGCCGGCGACCGCCCGAGTCCGGATTACGCCAACGCCAGGGTCATCCTCCTCATCTCCAGTCACCTCGAAACCGGGCACTACTTCAACCCCCACGCGCAGCGCATCATGGAGGGGAAGGAAAAGGGCGCGAAGCTGATCACCTTCGACCCGCGCCTGAGCAATACGGCATCCAAGAGCGATGTCTGGCTGCCCTCCTGGCCCGGCAGCGAGGCGGCCATCCTGCTCGCCATCTCGAATTACCTCATCCAGAACGACCGGTACGACAAAGACTTCGTCCGCCGATGGGTCAATTGGCAGGAAACGCTCGCGCACTTCACGGCCCATCCGCAGCCGGGCGTGGACTGGGTGCCCGACGAAACGCCGACCTTCGAATCGTTCGACCGTCTACTGAAGGCGCTTTATGCCGAGTTCACGTTTGAGCGGGCGGCCGAGGAGTCGCAGGTGCCCATCGACCGGATCCAACAGACGGCCGAATACGTCGCGGAGGCCCAGGGCCGGCTTGCGGCGCACGTCTGGCGCAGCGCGGCCATCGGCAACCTGGGCGGCT
>JBGSPJ010000330.1:0-4175 GCA_041738655.1 Rhodothermales bacterium
GTCGCCGGCCTGCACGGCGGCATGGCCCAGCGCGCGGAAGACATCCAGGGCGAGGGTATCGATTCGGGTGGCCGCCGAGAAATGGCCGGCGGCATCGGCGAAACGAGCGGTACCGTACGCTGTGGCGCCCTCCGCCATGGCCGTTCGGTAGGCGGATTCAAGCAGAAAGTCGATCTGTTCGGTATACCGGGCCGTGCGGGCGTTGGCTCGGTCAAACGACGCGTGCGCTTCCGGGTAGGCGCCCATCGCCAGATGGAGGCGCCCCAGAAGATAGTGTGCTTCGTTATTGGTGGGATCGGTCTGGACGGCATGTTCGGCGGCCGTCCGGGCTTCTTCGTGGTTGCCGACACGTTCATAGTAGGCAACCTCGCGCATCAACGCGCTATCGCACCCCATGCCTACAAACGCCAGGAGCCCCACGAGCAATAAGAGGTGAACGTTCTCCAACAAGGCCTTTGAGAGCGATGCGCCCGCTCGATCTCATACTGAGGGTCAGGGGCGCCGTTTACGACTTTCCCGGCAGCTTCCACGCAAAGGAGGGGTCGCGCACAAACGCACGGCCGGGATTCAGTTTCTCGAAATGACTTGTCAAACACTGTGCCGAAAAGAAGGGCGCGCCGGCTCAGTCTTTTTCCACCAGACCCTGCCGCCAGGCCCAGGCCGCCGCTTCGGCGCGCGAACCCAGTTCGAGCTTTGTGTAGATGTTGCTGACGTGCTTCTTTACGGTGCTTTCGGCGATAAAAAGCTCCTCGCCAATCTGGACGTTGTTAAATCCGCGGGCGATCATTTTGAGGACCTCGATCTCGCGCCGGCTCAACTCCTGCATGGCGGGGTCCGATTTCTGGGATCCCCCCCGGCGCTGTTTCATCATCGCGGCCGCCACCTCGCGGCTCAGCCAGCCTTCCTCGCCGCGCGCTACGCCTCGCACCGCCGCCACGATGGTCTCGAGGGATTCCTGTTTGGTGAGATAGCCGGACGCCGCGCCGCTTTCGAAGAGCTGCTCGAGGTAGTCGTCGTTTTCGTGAGCACTGAGAATGAGAATCCTGATCGTATCGTCACTCGCGCGCAACTGCCGGGCGACATCCAAACCCGTCATGTCCGGCATCTCCATGTCCAACACGAGCAGGTGCGGCTTGAGGTCCCGCACGAGGCGCAACGCGTCGCGGCCATTGTCGGCCTCGGCAATGACGGTAATATCCCGCTCCTGCTCGAGACGCATGCGGATGCCGGCACGCAGCGGCGGGTGGTCGTCCGCGAGGACCACCCGGATGGGCGCCATGTCTTTTTCTGCTTGCATGTACCGGTTCGCGCGAGTGTGGTGTATTCTAGATTGGCGAAAAATAACGCATCGACACGACACCGACACGTTTTTTTCTCATCGCCGGCCCGGGGCCTCCACAACCAGCGTTTCCCGCGCCGAAACCCCGTCTCGGGCCACCTCCACGGTGTACGATCCGGGCGCAAGATACGTCTTGCCATTGTCGGACTCGCCGGGCCGCTCCACCCTCTCATTTACGGCTTCTTCCGCCTCCCACCGCGCCGCGGTTTCCGGGGAAATCGACAGGTCGTACCTGGCGGCGTTGAGCCCGGCATCGGCGGTGACCTCCCAACGGCTCAACTCCTCGCCGTCTTCCGCCAGGACGCGGACCACAGCCACGCCGGCCGTCTGGCCGTAAAACCAGATCGCCACCTCGGGCACCATCGGCTCGCTCCACATCGATCCTGCCGCCCCCCACCGCGGCGAATGCGTCACGGCCTCCACCGGAAACACATGGATTGACTTTTGCAATAACGGCTCTTTTAATTGGCGGAGGTGGGCGACGCTGGCGACGTAGATCGACCGCCCGTGGGTGCCCACCACCAGCTCCTGCTCCCGCTCTTGCATCTTGAGATCATGCACCGGGGCGTGGGGCAGGCCGGCCTTCATCGCCATGAACGACGCCCCGCCATCGAGGCTCACATACAACCCGTGATCGGTGCCGAGATACAGCACGTCTTCGTTGACCGCGTCCTCGAGCACAACGTTAACGGGCTCCGCCGGCAGCTCTGTGCCGAGCCGCCGCCACGTCACGCCGGCGTCGTCCGACCGGTACACGTACGGGGTAAAATCATCGAACCGATACCCGTTCAGGGCCACAAAGACGCGCCGCTCATCATGGTGCGAAGCCTCCACCCGGCTCACCCACAACCCCTGCGGCAACCCATCGGAAATCCGCGCCCACGTCGCGCCTCCATCGGGCGAGCGGTGGACAAAGCCATCGTCGCTGCCGGCGTACAAAACACCAAATCGGACGGGGGATTCATCGATCGAGGTGAGCGTGCCATACGGCACATCACCCGCCCGGCCGCCCTGCGTGAGGTCGCCGGAAAGGGTCTCCCAGTCGTCCCCCCGGTTGAGCGAGCGGTGGAGCTTGTTCGAGCCCAGGTAGAGGATGTCCTGATTGTGCCGGCTGAGGTGGATGGGCGTCTGCCAGTTGAAGCGGAGCGGGCGCTCGCCCAGCTCATGGGTCGGGCGCAGCCGCGTCCGCTTACTCGTCGCCGTCTCGATGCGCGAATAAAACCCAAACTGGGACCCGGTGTACACGATGTCGTTCGTCCGGGTGTCGATCTCCACCTGCATCCCGTCGCCACCGAGCAAGGGTTTATAGGGGTATTCGCCCCGCATCCACCAGCGCGGACTCGCTTCGTACGTGCTGGGGCCGTACCAGACCCCATTGTCCTGCAATCCCCCATAAACCCGATACGGCGTGGCATTGTCTACCCCGATCGCATAAAACTGCCCCACGGCCGGCGCGTTGGCGTTCACCCAGTGCGCGCCGTCGTCAAACGAGATGTTGAGGCCGCAGTCGTTTCCGTCGATCAGGTGGCCGGGCCGGCTCGCGCTTACCCACAGCGCCTGGTGATCCGAATGCACATTGTCCCCGTCGATCGCGGCGAACGTCTGCCCCCCATCAGACGAGGCGATCAGCGGCACGCCCAGCACGTAGATGCGCTCCGGGTCCATCGGGGCGACGCGTATTTCGCCGAAGTAGTAGCCGTACGTGTAGAAGAGATCGTCCAGGTACTCCGTGTGGGTTCGGCGCCAGGTGGCGCCGGCGTCATCGGACCGGTACACCTCGGCGCCGACGACATCGGTGTCGAACAGCCGGGCGTTGGCGTCTTCGTGAAACTCGACCAGCGCCTGGGGTCGATACCGCCCGGCGCGGACGCCCTCGACTACCGTCTCGCCTGTGTATTCGTCGGGAAAGTCGTTCTCGCGCAGATACGCCTCGACCCTGGCGACATCCAGCTCCAGAAACGCCTCCACCGTCATCTCGCGTAACGAATCCCGGGTGAGGCCCGAGTCGGCGTCGCCGGCATCCGCCAGTGTGTCGCTCTCTTCGGGCCGAGCCGCCTGGTTATCGACCACGGCGTACAGGATCCTTGGATCCTCCGGATAGATATCGAGCCCGATCCGCCCCACGCCCTCGCCCGTTGGGAAACCGCTCGCCGGCCCCGTGATCAACGCCCACGTGCGCCCCCCATCGGTACTTTTGTGGATGCCGGACGTGGCGCCGCTCTCCACGAAATCCCATGCACGGCGGGTTCGATGCCACATCGCGGCATAGAGGATGTCCGGATTGGATGGATCGATCATGAGATCAATCGCGCCGGTATGCTCATCGATGTACAACGTCTGCACCCAGGTCCGCCCGCCGTCGTCGGTCCGATACACGCCCCGCTCGGCGTTGGGCGAATACAAATGCCCGGATGCCGCCACCCACACGACCTCGGGATCGTAGGGATGCAGCACGATCCGCCCGATGCGATGCGCATCCGCGAGGCCGCGATGCTCCCAGGTCTGTCCCCCGTCCGCGCTCCGGTAAAGGCCTGTGCCGGCGTAGGACGACCGGCTCGCGTTTTTTTCCCCGGTCCCGACCCAGATCACCTCGTCCCGCTGCCAGTCCACCGCGATGTCGCCAATGGTCATCGTTGCCTGGTCGTCGAACAGCGGGGTGAACGACGCGCCGTTGTTGGTCGTTTTCCACAGTCCGCCCGAGGCATAAGCCACGTAAAACACCGTGCCGTCCGACGGTTGCGCATCGATGTCGACCACGCGACCGCTCATGACCGTTGGGCCGACGCTGCGAAAGGGGATGGGGCGGACGAGCGAGGCCTCGAAGAGCGCCTCGCGT
>JBGSPJ010000480.1:0-2064 GCA_041738655.1 Rhodothermales bacterium
AAAGGGCTCGGGGCGGATCTGCTGGCGGACGCGCCGCGCCGCATCGCGTCGGCCTCCCAAATCATCGGCGTCGGGGCTGTGATGGTCCACGCGAAGGACGACGCGGCGAGGCGTTTCTATCCGCGCTGCGCCGAGTTCATCGAATATCCGCAAGACAGCCGCACGTTGTTCCTGCCGATCGAGACGGTGCTGGCGACCGTGGGGTGAGCGACACACACGCGGCGGTTTATCGTCGCGCCTGGCGGGCGGGAGGACGAAACGGTGGAGCGCCGGTAATTCTGTAATTGGTATCCTGCCGTAAATCTGGCTGCGGCTAACAATCCGCGAGGGCCGCAACCGCCAGGTCCGCCGCATGACCGCCGCCATCGGCCACCCCACCCTCCGCCTCATCCGCATCGCCATCGGCCACTTCCAACCCGCCGACCTCCCCGCCCGACCGACCCCGGGACCGGTGGACGCCTTCCGCTTTGAACGCCTTGGCGACGAAACCCTCCCGAACGACATCCGCCCCGGCCGGCCGGGGAAGCTGCTGTACGATCCGTCGCTGGCGGAGGGAAAGACGGGCCAGGCGATGCTGTTTGACGGGGAAAATGGGTTTGAAGCGGCCGATGTGGGGGATTTTGAACGGACGGATCCGTTCACGATTTCGTTCTGGATGAAGCCGGCCCGCTGGAACCCCTGGAACGTGCTGGTCCACCACACCAAAGCCGCGCTCGACGCCGGCAGCCGTGGCTACGAAATCGCCCTGCAGGGGAATAAACTGGTGGCCGGCCTGGCGCACATGTGGCCGCAAAACGCCATCCGCGTCGTCACCAAAGACAGCCTGGCGCTGGGGGCGTGGACCCATGTCGTCGTCGCCTACGATGGGACGAGCCGCGCCGCCGGGCTCACGCTGTACGTCAACGGTACGCCGGCGGCGGTCGACATCGTCCGCGATAACCTCTTCAAACACATCCGGTACGAACGCACGGAGGTCGGCCTCACGGTAGGCTTCCGCTTCCGCGACGCGGGTTTCAAAGACGGGCTGATCGATGAGCTGGCTGTCTACGACCGGGCGCTGTCGCCGCTCGAAGCCGCGCGCCTGGCTGGCGTACCCATGCCCGGGGACGAGGCCCGCCTGCGTGCCCATTTTCTGGCTCATCATGCCCCCGGGTACACCCAGGCGCAACGCGCCCTCCGCCAGCTTCGCGAGGAGGAAAACGAACGCGTCGCGGCCGTCGACGAGATCATGGTGATGCGGGATAGGGCGGAGCGCCGGCCGGCGTACGTGCTGGTCCGAGGGCAATACGATCAGAAGGGGGAGGAAGTCCGCCCGGCGACGCCGGCGTTTCTGCCGGCCGCCGACCCCGCGCTGCCGGCCAACCGGCTCGGCCTCGCACAGTGGCTCACCGACCCCGAACACCCGCTCACCGCCCGCGTCGCGGTAAACCGGATGTGGCAGCTGTTTTTTGGGATGGGCCTCGTGGCCACGCCGGACGACTTTGGCAACCAGGGCCAGCTTCCCAGCCACCCGGCGCTGCTCGACTGGCTGGCGACGGACTTCGTGGCTTCGGGATGGGATGTGAAGCGCTTCGTAAAGCAGATCGTGCTATCGGCCACCTACCGGCAGGCCTCCGAGACCTCGCCCCAAATTCGGGAGCGGGATCCGAGTAACGCGCTGCTTGCCCGCGGCCCCAGTTTTCGGCTGCCGGCCGAGATGCTACGCGACAACGCCCTTGCCGCGAGCGGACTGCTTGTCGACAAATCGGGCGGGCCGCCAGTGAAGCCCTATCAGCCGGCGGGGATCTGGGAGGAGAAGTCGGGCGCGAAATACGTCCAGGACTCCGGCGAAAGCCTCTACCGCCGCAGCCTCTACACCTTCTGGAAACGCACCTCGCCGCCGCCGGCAATGACGACGTTCGACGCGCCGGAGCGCAACAGCTGCCTCGTCCAGCGCCAGCGGACGAGCACACCCATGCAGGCGCTGGTGCTGCTGAACGACCCGCAGTTTGTCGAGGCCGCCCGAAAGGTCGGCGAGCGGATGTGGACCGAGGCCGGCGACGACCGGTCCGCCCAAGTTGTGCT
>JBGSPJ010000356.1:0-21977 GCA_041738655.1 Rhodothermales bacterium
GGCGAGCGCAAGCACCTCGTCGAACGCGGCGGGTGAGCTGTGAGCCAGGTCGATGATGCCCTGGTGGCGCTCGATCCACCCGACGACTTCCCGCCCGAACGGCGTCAGTCCCCCCTGGGCCACGCCGTGGGCCGAGCCGGCCACTTCGTTATCGAAAAAATGGGTAAACCCAAACACGCGGTAGCCGGCGTCGAAAAGGGTCAGGAGATTCTCCTCCTCCCCTTCGAGGGCGTGTAGGCCTTCCAGGGCGAGGATCCCCCCCACGAGACCCGGTTGCGCCTGGCGTCGGCGGAGGAACACCTCGAGGTCGCGCGCGGCGTGGACGACCACGAGCCGGCCATCCGAGCGGTCGGCCACCCGATCCAGCTTTGCCGCCTGGTACAGGGCCCGATTGCGCAGGCTGAACCAGGTATGCGGTGGCCAGAGCTGGGTGATGGCGAGCCAGCGCACGAGGTCGCTGTTGGCATCGTTGCGGGTATAATTGAGGTCGGCGGGCACTTTCGTGACCGCCGAGAACACCTGCAGCGCCGGCCCGGCCACCTGCATCCTCGCGAGGTCCATGTGGCCATACGCGTACGACCGCCCCAGATTCCGCCCCCACAGAAGCGGGTCGGCGTGGAGGTCCGCCACGACAAGGCCGGCGTGTACCTCGGCGGCCTGTTCTGAAATGGTCTGTTCCAAGACAGGCCCGCCGGCGGCCGGTTCAACGATCCGGTTCATGCGTCGGTCGACGATGCCGGGTGCCAACAAGAAAAAGAGGGCGAGAATGACGGCCAGCCCCAGGCCGGCCCCGCGGAGCCCGAATCGAAATCGCACCATGGTGCACCTATTTCATTGCTTCGAGTACAGGCGCGCCAGGCGCGGGGGTGTTCTCATACCTTACCCCCAGGAACGCGGCGACCGAGGCCGCCACCTGGTTTTGATACCATTGGCCTCGGAGCGCCTCGGGACGCTGGGCCGGCGTATCCGGGCCCCAGATCGCCAGCCAGATCTGATCGGCGCCGGCGACTTCATCGCCGTGGTCGCGCCAGGTATCGAGCGGCATCGTGCCGCGCCCGTGGTCGGTGGTGACGATAAACGTCGTCTTGTCTCGATACTGCGGGTCGGCCTGGGTCCACTCGTACAGGTCGCGGATGAAGGCGTCCGTTTGGTGGGCGGAGTGCAGATAGGCGTCGTAGTCGCCGTCATGGGCAAAGTCGTCCGTTTCACCATAGGCGACATACAGCAGACGGGGTCGATTGCGCTTCAGGTATTCGAGGGCGTAATGGTGGGTGAAGGCGTCGAGACGGACGGACGACCAGGGGCTGGGGATCTGCTCCTGGAGCTCGTTCAGGAAGATCTCGCGGTCGGTCAGCCGGTAGCCATCCGCCTTTTCGAAGCCGGCGTTCACCGGCACCCCGCTCCGGCCCTCGTTGATGATGTAGGGGAAGACATCCCAGGAGCCAAAAGCGGCCACTTTTCCCCCATAGCCGGGCAGCCGGTTGATGACTTCCAACACCGTTGTGTTTGGATTGGGCCGTTTGGCGTTGCTGTCAATGCGCGGGTCAGCGAAGCCTGTAAGGATTTCGTTGTACCCCGGATACGAGAACCACATGGAATTGGTCACATTGACGAGGCTGCCGGCCCGGCGGTCGCCATAAAGCTGCCCGTTGACGGCCACGTGCTCCCAGAAAAACGGCATGAGTCGCATCCGTCGATGTTCGGGTTCGTCGTCCCAGAAGGCGGCGATGAGGTCGGTCGTATCCGACACGTAGGCTTCCGACCGTATCAAAACAGGGTCAGCGCCGGAGAACATCTCTTGCCATCGCATACCATCCAGCGAGATCAGGATGACGTTCTCCGTCGAACGTTGCGGCTGGCCGGCCGCCGGCGCAACCAGGAATACAGCGATCGTCAGAGCGAGACAAACGGGCAGGAACCGAAGCACAGGAAACGCGAGACGCATGGGCATGGAGTCGTTGAATAGATGAGACCGCCCAAAGTACGGCATGATGCCCGCAAAAAAAGGGCGATCCGGCGGATCGATGGCAATTCCGTTACGGCCTGGCGCCGGCCGTTACCGATGCGCCGTAGGATGATCGGTAACGCATTCGGTAACGCGTTACGGTACCGTAGAATCGGTTTTGAGACGAATTGCGACAAAGCTGGAACGAGTGGGGAAGTGAATTGACATGTGCACATAAACATATGTACATTATATGTGTGCACTATCCGTCTGCACGTCCAGTCAACCTGCCAATTCCAGCTCCAATGATTGACACATCCCTCAAGCGGGACATGCCCGCGCTCGACAAGATCCACTTGCTCTTCCTGATCTACTCGGGGGCGCACAATTTCATCAATGCGTTCATCCGCGCGCACAATATCGTCTTCTTTGTCTTCGTGCTCGTGGGCATCCTGTGCGTGGAGTTGATGCTGTGGGCCGTGTACAATCACTGGAAGGACGGGCGTCTGGTGGGGCCGATGCTCCGCGTGTCCCTATGGGCCGGCGTGTTCGCCATGTTCTACGCCACGGCTGGCATCCTCGCGCAAGCTCAATCCGATGGGGACTCCGCCTGGCTCACGCTTTATTATGCCTGGATACTCCCGACATCGGCGCCGTGTATGTTCATCTTTGCGTTTTTGATTCAGAGCGTGGACCCAATCACGAATGCGGATCGGGACACGGTGTCTCAGGCACATCAGACCCATGCGGAGGAAAAGCGGGAAGTGCTCGACCGCAAACAGCTGGCTCTGGACAACCGGCGCAACATCCGCCGGCTCAAGGCCCATGTGCAGCATCAACGGATGGACATGTTATGGAAAGAGTCGATGTCGCGACGGACCCGCAACCTCCTCCGTAACTCCGGCCGGATCGAACTGCCGTACCTGTTAAAATCGATCGGCGTCCCGGTCGAGCGCGCCAGCAAGATGAAGACGAACTGGTTGAGCCTGGGTTCGCGCTCCATGCCGCTCCTCCCGATGAGTGGCGACGGCGGTGATGGGAAGGAAGCCGAAGGTGACGGACGTGATGGAGCCGTCATGCCCGACTACGGGATGCTCGATGTCACGCCGACCCACTCGGGCGACGGTGTCCCGGCGCTCGTTTCACGGGGCAAAACGTCTCGTCGCAGCGCAGGTAGCGCGGTCAGGTATTGCAAAGGCCCCAATTGCGCCAACGTACTCGAGGGCCGGAAGAAAGACTTCTGTTCCAATGCCTGCAAGCAGAAGGCATATCGCGTACGGCAGGACGTTCTGGATGGGCGGTGATTGATGGTCAACGATCGATAATCAATGGTCGATGGTTGATCAGGGCTGTTAACAAAACGCCCAATACAACGGCAATGTCATCCCGGACTTGATCCGGGATCCCGAAGAATGGCTCATCCGGCTGGTTTACTTCGTAAGTCGCTTCGCTCGTTTCCGGGTCGGAGCCCGGGATGACAAATTGCCTTTTTTGGTCGTTTCGGAATTTTGTTAACACTCCTGATCAACTATTGACCATCATCTTACCAACATCATCTTCCGAGTTTCGCGCCGGCCCGCGGCGTCGATCCTATACAGGTAGAGTCCGCTGGGCTGGTCGGACAGATCTACCGTCACCGTGTGTTGCCCGGGTGCCTGGGCCTGATCAACGGCGGTGCGCACTCGCTGCCCCAGTTGATTGTAGATCTCCAACCGCACGGGTCCGGCGGACGGAATGCTGTAGGCGATGGTGGTGCTGGGGTTAAACGGATTCGGGTAGTTCTGCTCCAGCGCGAACGAAAGCGGCGTCTCGCCGGCCTCGTTGGCCACGATCTGCCCGCGCACAAACGTCACGGCCGACGCCTCGCCCACGCGCTGACCCTGGCCATCGGACGCAATCACCCGGTGGTAAAAGGTAAACGAGCTGTCGGCCAGGATCCCGATGGCGCCCAGCATTCGGCCGACCTCGCCGATGGTTGTTTCGTACCGAGTGGCCGTCCCGAGCGCCACGTTTTTAGGCAGGATATTAAATGTTGGGGTCAGTGAAAGCTGCCAGAAATAGGTGACGGTGTGGCCGTCCGCGTCGTCTGAGAGGGACCAGACGATCGAGAACGGGGTCTCGGGATCTACAGGCGTATCGAGGCCGCCGATCACTACGGTCGCGCCCGTTTCCGGGATGATCAATTCAGGGCGTTGCGGGAGGCTGTTCTGAGACCACGCGCTGGCAATGGCGTCTTCGAGTCCGCTCGCGGCGCCGGCCCGAACGAGCACGCGACCGCTGTCTTCGGTATCACCTCGATTCTCCAATGGAGAGCCGACGGCAAGGTCGGTCCATCCATCATCATTAAAGTCGCCGGCCGCCAGCGCGGCGCCGTTAAAGTCGCCACCCTCCGTCTCGTCTACAGTTCCCCCATCCCCTTGCTGCCAGAACGCCGCGCCGGCCGGCCCGCTCGCACTACCAGACAGGATGTACACGGCGCCGGCTTCGAGAAAAGAGAAGCTGGCTTTCCCCGGGGCGCCCACGGCGAGGTCCGTGAACCCATCACCGTCGACATCGCCGGCCGCGAGCGCATAGCCGAATAAATCGCCTGCTCCGGCCGTAGCGGCAAGCTCCGCCGTATCCTGGTTCAGGACTTCGTCGGTGGCGACGGAAAGTCCGTTGGTCGACCCATACACGATCTGGATGCTACCGGCGGCGAGCGCACTTCCGGCTTCGAATGGGATTCCGATCGCCAGATCGTCGCGGCTGTCGTTGTTGAAGTCGCCGGCCGCCAGGGCCCACCCGAACCGCTCGAATGCCGCGGCTTCCCCTTCCACGCCCGTCTCGTTTTGATGCAGCAGCAGGCTTCCGGTTGCCTGCGGCCCCTGCGCGCTGCCGTTTAGCACATGAACGGCGCCGGCGTCGAGGGTGCTACCAAGATCTTCTTCGGATACGCCGATGGCCAGATCCGAGAACGAATCGCCATTAAAGTTGCCGGTCGCGAGGCTGGCGCCGAAACCATCCCCACCTTCAGCCGTGTCGGGCATGCCGCTGAGGTCCTGATGTACAAAGAGCCCGTTCTGCGCCGTAAATCCGCCGGCATCGCCGAAGAACACCTGCACGGCGCCGGCGCCTACAACGGTCCCGATATTTTCTCCCGGGATGCCGACGGCCAGATCGACCAGGCCATCACCGTCCACATCGCCGGCAGCGATGGCCGCCCCGAAGCGGTCGTTATTTTCGGGCTGGTCCGTCATACCCGCCATCGCCTGGCTGAGCAGCTGGCTGCCGCTCGTATCCAGGCCGCGCGCGCTACCAAACAGCACCATCACGGCGCCGGCCTCGTTCGCCCCGTTGAGCGTCTCCCCCGGCACACCAATCGCCAGGTCGTCGAAATCATCTCCGTTAAAATCTCCCGCGGCAAGGCTGGTCCCCATCCCATCGCCAGCGCCTGCTGCGTTGGGTGTCCCCCGGTCGTTTTGTGTCCAGAACTGCATGCCTGTCGCCGTGAGGCCCGGCGCGGATCCATAGAGGATATGCACGGCGCCGGCATCAATCAGGCCATCGATTTCCTCGCCGGGGACGCCCATGGCGAGATCCGCGAATCCGTCCCCGTTGAAGTCGCCTGCCGCGACGGCTTCGCCAAGGCGATCGGCATCTTCGGAGGTATCGAGGAGTTGGGCGAAGGCGGATGATGTAAGGGCTAGGCTGAGGACCAGATATCCTCCGGCCAGACGAGCGAACGAGCTGGACATGGACGTGTAAGACCGTGCAAGACGAGGGATGGAAGTGCTTCAAACAATGCACTCAACCCTCGTAGCAACGGAGCCTCGCGCGGAACGCCGGACTGGCGAAAATGCCTGGAATGATGCCTATTCGGGCGTCAGCGTTCGGATGCCCGAGAACGGGCGGCCCGCTCGGGTTCCGCCTCGGTAGGTTCGTTCTCATCCAACCGCAGGGCGGGCATCGGGGTGATTGATTTCTGCCCGTGTGCCCCACCGGCGCGCTCGATCACCCGGCCGGCGACCTCTTCCATCTGGCGCCGCCGCGTCGTGGCCCATCGTGGGGGCACAGAGAAACCCAGGACCAGTGCAATCAGGCTCATCACCAACATCAGGCTGCCGGCGGACAAGAGGCCGACATCCTTTATCGACGGCATGTTTCCCGTCAGCCATCCCAGAAAAAACACCATGCTGGGAATCAGACCCAGCCCCCCCATCACGAGTCCAACCTTTGCATCACTTTTCTTTGTCCCCATCCGAAGCCGCCAGCCGGCGTCCGTGGGTTCCACGGCGATCCGAAGGTTGCCATTCGACCATTCGCGCAGCGCGCCATCACGCCGGATCTTGCCCTGGGCCTCGAACGTCTCGCGGAGATCCACGACCAGCCGTTCCCATGCCGTGTCGGACATCGGACCGGGCAGATCGATCGTGTGCCCCACACTCACCGGCACCCCGAGGAACGACTCCCGGACGACCGATCCGCCGGCATGATCGAGCGTCGCCGCGGCCCGCGCGATGAACTCCGGCGTGATCCCCGATTCCGCGCCGATGGCCTGCAACTCCACCAGCGTCAGCCCTTCCTGGTGCGCCGTTTTCTGCTTCACGGACTCCTGCGCACGCGTGGCCTCCTGGAAGATGGCCGCGATTTCTTCTTCGGTATAGCGACGATCGGTGCTCATGGACGTTAACTAGAGAGATTAAATCGGGTATTCGGTTATCGTGCCAGGGAAAGCGTTCGTGTGGCGACTTCCCCGCCGGCTTCAAGTCGATAAAAATACGTACCGCTTGGCAGCGATACGCCGTCGAAGCGGACTAGATACACGCCGGCCGGCTGGACGCCGTCCACCAGCACCGCGCGGAGCCGGCCGAGTACGTCGAACACCTCCAGCCGCACCGGTCCGGATTCCCCGAGGACGTACGGGATAGCCGTCTCCCCGCTGGTCGGGTTCGGGAAGTTCTGCTCCAGCCGGAAGGCGCCGGCCAGCGGCCGGTCCCGGTCATCGACGCCCGTATAGACGGCGTCAAACGGCAACGCGGGGAGCGCCGGCAGGTCGTAGGTGATGTCCTGGCCGGCGTTGGCGATGAGGACGACCGTTTCGTACGGCTCCAGCATCATCACGAAGCCATCCAGTTCGGGGTCGACGAAGGACGTGCCGGCGAACAGGTCGTGGTACATGATCGGACCATCCGTCGTCAGTTCCACCGAGGCGGTGGGGTTGAGCGTCAGGGTGCGGGGCTCGCTCGAGAAGTTGATCGCGACGACGGCGTTTTCGTCGAGGTAGGGTCGTACATAGGCGTACACGCCGTTGGAGGTATTCAGTGTGGTGAGTGCCTGCGTACCGAACGCCGGGAACTGTCCGCGCGCTTGAGCCAATTGTTGGTGGAAGCGGGCGAATGCTCCGTTCCGTTCGGTCTGCCAAGACACCGAAACGCGGCGTTCGTCGCCGGCGACGTCGCCGAAGTTTACTTCCTGGCCCTGATAGATCATCGGGACGCCCGTCGTGGTGAGCAGGAAGCCCGTGAGCGGCAGGATGCGCTGCGGGTTGCCGGCGATGACGGCGGATTTCGCAATCCGCTGTTCGTCGTGGTTTTCGAGGAAGCGGAAGTAGCGCGCGTTCGGCCCCGGCCAGAAGCCGCCGTTTCGGGCCTGATTGTCGTAATTGGTGATATTCGGGTAGGTGCCGCGGATGCCGTTGAAGTAAAACGACCAGTCGTAGCCGGCGTCCATCCCCCCCACTACTGGCGTCCCGTTGTCGTCGTCGGTGTAATACACTTCCGTCGAGAAGCCCGTGCCCTCGATCTCCCCGAGGATCCACGAATCGGGTTTGATCCGTTTCATGTGGGTACGGATCGGCTCGCCGAAGCGCTCGACCCCGTAGCGCCGCCAGGGGCCCCAGTAGACATCGAACCGCCAGCCGTCGATGTCGAATTCCTCGACCCAGTGGGCGAGGATGTCGAGAAACTCAGCCTGGAGGTCGTCGTCATCCCAGTTCAGGTTGGCGAGATCCCCGAAGCCGTCGTATTTGCGGTAGAGGTTCGCGCCGGCGGAGGCCTGCCAGACCTCCGGCAGGTTGGGGCCGCGTCCGTCCATGCCGCGGTCGTGGTTGCTGGGTTCGACCTGGATATACGAGCCCGGCGGGGTGGCGCTGCCGGCGGTTTTGAGTGCATCCACCCAGGGATGGATCGGCGAGGCGTGGTTGGGCGTGATGTCCAGGATGACCTTTATGCCCAGCTCGTGCGCCCGTTCGACCAGCGCTTTAAAGTCCTCGTTGGTGCCGAGCTTGGGGTCGACATTGTAAAAGTCGATGATGTTGTACCCCCCTGAAATCGGGTCCATGAACTGGTTGTGCATGATGGGCATAAACCACAACACCGTGAACCCCATGTCCGCGATGTAGTCGAGCTCCGCCGTGATCTCATCAAACCGCCGGCCCGGATTCGCCGGCGTGCCTGTCGCCTGTGGCCCGAAGCTGAGCGGGAAGATTTCATAAACGACGGCGCGATTCACCCAGGCCGGCGTCTCCTCGTAGGCCATCTCGCGGACCGCCCCATCCTCTTCTACAATAACAGCAATCCGGCGCAGGACTTCTTCTCCTGCCCCACTGCTACCCAGGGCATCGAGGTAGATTTCCCCCGGGCCGGCGCTGCCCGAAGCCGAGAGGCCGGCGAACGTGAGCCCCGTCACCTCGGCGGTTGTGGCGAGCGTATCGAGCGCCCACTCAACGGAGAGGTCGCCGGGTGCGCTATCGGTCGGCATAAGCGTGACCTGGAAGTCGCCCCCGGCGCCCTGGACATCGGGCTCGACATAGACGAGCTCCAGCGGGTGGATACGCCGCGTGAGCCGGAGCGTGTCCGACGCGAAGGGATCTCCCTGGATGGTCGCCAGGAGTACGAGGGTGTTCTCCCCCATCGCGAGGCCGACCTCCGGGGTGGCCGCACCAGCGGACACCGCTACGGGTTGCGGCACACCGTTCAGCAGAAGCGTTGCCTCAGTGAGGGTGGAGTCGATGCTCCCGTCCTGCCCGGACAGCAGAGCGCGGACCTGCACGGTTTCGCGGACGGTGCGGAAGGCCGGCGTCGCCCAGGTGATGGGGCGTTGCAGGGCGCCGATCTCGAGGGAATCCAGCCGGCCCATGGCGTCCTGGACGCGGATCTTGAATTGCGAGCCGGCTTTTACCCGGGCCGGCAGTTCATATCTAAAGACGCCCGTTTCGGCGTTGTAATACGCATCGCCATCCCGCTCGATGCCGTTCACCCAGAACTGGATGTCGGTCAGCGCTTGCGAGCCAAACGCGCCGGACGACACGGCCGCAACGAGGCCGTCGGCGTCCTCTTCGGTCGCAAGTTGGAAGACCATCGGGTCGAGGATGGTGACGACCGAGTTGTTGTTATCCGCCGGGTTTGAACGGGGATTGAGGGGGTCGGTGAGCCAGGCGTTGCTGGTGCCGGCGTCGTTGAAGTGCACGTGGACTTTGTACTGGTAGGTCTGGCCGGCCTGGAGCGGCGTGGTATGGATCCACTGCTGGAGCGAGTCGACGTACGTCATCCCCGAGGGCGCGTTGGCCGCGATGACGCCGCCCGCGTTTGGTCCCCAGTTGTTGAATTCGCCCGGTAGGAAGGCGCGCACGATCCCATCCGCCGGCGCGCCGAGGTAACGAAAGGTGACGTCGAGGCTCTGGGAGCGGGCGGAAAGGGGGAGCGCCACAACCACCAGGAGGGCGAATACCAGCAAGCGGGGTCGGATCATGGTGATCTTTCTTTTCAGCGTCTTTATCAAAGAGTACCCTGTCAAAAAATGCCCTGTCACCCCCGACTCGATCGGGGGTCCAGACGGATGTCGCGCTCCTTAACGCACTAACAAGGTACGCACGGCAACAACGTCACCCGCGCGCCATCGAATCAGGTACAATCCGGCCGGCAAACCGGCACGGTCGATGGCGATCTGGTACGCGCCGGCGGGTAGGGTGCCGGGCGCCCAGGTGCGGAGCCGGCGGCCGAGGACATCCACCAGTTCCACCGTCACCGGGGCGGGATTTTCCAGCGAGAAGGTAAGCGTCGCCCGGTCCGAAACGGGGTTTGGGTAGAGGGATAGCCCGAACGCCGTGGCCGGCTCGCGCTCGGCGCCCACATTCACGGCTCCCCCCTGCGCGAGGGTGTACCGGGTGTTCGCCGGCAGATCGGTAAAGGTCTGTACCTCCCCGTCGGTCCAGATGACCTGGAGCGTATCAACCCGGGTGGCCAAGCCGAGGCCAACGTGGAGCGTGGGGCTGGACTGCGAGGCATAGCTGCTCCCCCCATCCACCGCGCGATGATGTTCGACGCCGCCGGCGACGGCCCGGATCCGGGCGCCGATGGCCATTCGATTGCTGGAGGCGCCGATGAGGTGCAACTGCACCCACGCGCCGGCCGGTTCGGTTCTGTTCAGGAGCAGGACGTTCTGTCCCCCTTCGTTGCCAACGATGAGGTCCATGCGGCCATCTTGATCCACATCGCTCGCGGCGACACCGAACACGTTAACCCGGAGCGCCGCGCCGGCGGACGCCGCTCGATCCATAAAAATCCCGCCCTCGTTTTCGTAGAGCATGGAGGGCGAGCTATCGTAGCCAAACGTATTGCCGGCGAAGAGATCGAGGTCGCCGTCGTTATCAAAATCCGCGAAGACGGCGCCCCAGGCCATGCCGTTGCGGCCGGCGCCAGAGGCCGCCGTGACATCCTCGAACGAGCCATCCCCCCGGTTTCGGAAGAGATTTGCCTCGGCGATGTTCGTGACGTAGACATCCATCCATCCGTCGTTGTCGTAATCGCCCCAGGCAACCCCCATCGCGCTGCGGGCGACGGCGAGGCCAGTCGTGCCGATCTGATGCTGAAAGCGGGGATGTCCGTTGGTTTGCCGATAGAGCCGGCTGACGAGATTGCCGTCGTGGACGGCGAAGAGATCGAGCATGCCGTCGCGGTCGTAGTCGGACCACGTCGCCTGCATGGCGATGGATTCCGGGAAACCGAGGACGTTGACGTCGCCGGCGACATCTTCGAAGAGCGATCCGGCCTCACCCGTATTTCGGTACAGGCGGTCGTACGAATCGCGGGTGGCGACGAAAAGATCGAGCCGGCCGTCACCGTCATAGTCGCCAAAGGCCGCCGTGCCCACAATTAACGTGGTATCGATGCCGCTTGTGCCGGTGATGTCGGCGAAGGTGCCATCGCCCTGGTTTTGAAAGAGCTTGCTGGATTTGCCCGAGTAGGAGCGGACGCCGACAAACAGATCGGGGTGGCCGTCGTTGTCGATATCCCCCCAGAGCGGATTAACCGCCTCGCCGGCGACCCTCACGCCGGCCGTTTCGGTGACATCTTCGAACGTCCCACCGCCCGTATTACGAAAGAGCTTCGAGCCGTTCTGAAGCGCCGCGATGTAGAGATCGTCGAGGCCGTCGCCGTCGTAGTCGGCGACCGCGACGCCGTAGGCCGGCCCGCCCGTCGCGAGGATGGCCGGTGCGATGTCGAATTGAATCGGCTGGGCGCTTGCCGGCTCGGCCAGAAGCAGAACAGCCATCCAGAATAACAGCTGTGCTTTCATCGGAGGTGGGGGATAAAAAAGGGGCGGCCTTACACGCCGGCCGCCCCTTGTAATCATGTCATCTAGCAGTCAAAAAGATCCTTCACTGCGTTCAGGATGATGACTTCGTCATCACTTCAACAGCACCATCTTACGCGTGATGGTGGTGCCGGCGGCCTGCAGGCGGTAGAGGTACATGCCGCTGGCGAGGTCCTGCGCGTCGAAGCCTACGCGGTAGTTCGAGGCCGGCTGGACGGAATCGACCAGCGTGGCGACGAGGCGACCGGTGAGGTCGAACACCTGCAGCTTAACATGCTCGGTCGTGGCGACGCTGTATTCGATGGTAGTGACCGGGTTGAAGGGGTTCGGGTAGTTGGCTTCGAGGGCCATCCGCGTCGGCAGTTCGTCGTTTGCGCGTTCGATCGCGACGGACGTGGCCGGGTTGGTCTCGAACGGCAGCAGACCAGTCACGAGGAAGGTTTCCTCGGGGAAGGTCCATTCCGTCGGCCAGGAGCCGTCTTCATTCGGAACGATGAACCGCGTGCGCCGGCGACCGAGGCCGGAGGTGCTTCCACCCGGCTCTGAGAACACCGTCGTCGAGTTGCCATACGCGTATTTGTACTGAATGCCGGAGAACGTCGGGCCATTCACCGTCATCGTGCCGGTATAGAGGCCATCCTGATCGTCGTCCGTGAGGACGATCGTTTGCAGGCTGAGTGTTGCCGGGTACGAGGACACCGAGTCTTGCGCCGAGTCATTCCACACCGTTTCGCTGGGGAAACCCTGCGTGAACGCCCAGATCGGGTCGCCGAATTCGATGGTCACCGAATCGACGGCCGGCACAAAAGGCGTGGCTTCGTTCACCAGGGCCGAGTCCATGCGAACCTGGAAGGTGACAGCGATGCTCGTGTTTTCCTCGACGATGTTTGCCGGCAGGATATCATTGAAGTATTGAACGCCCAGATCCTGCTCGGGGGCTGTACCAAGGAAGGTGAAGGTACGATCCGATCCTGTTGTGGAAATCGGCTCCTCCCAACCAACAACCGGGCGCTTCCCAAATGCTGCCAGAAACTCCGCGTTATTAAAATCGATGTAGTACTTGTAGGAGTTGGGCGAATTGGGGAACTGCGTAACCGGGATGGCTACCTCAAACACATCCTCGCCCGGTACGTCCTGCAGCAAGCAGATCGTCGGGTTCGAGCATCCCCAGCCGTTAAACACACCGCGGATCTGCAGCGTATCGCCACGTGCGGCGTCGTAGATCCCGATGGCCTGGAGCGGGGTCAGGTCGACGGCCGCGATGATCGTGGATGTGACCAGCTCGGCGCCGGCCGCCGGCTTCGAGTTGCTGAAGTAAACCCAGTGGAGCGTGCTGTCGCTCGCGGGGATGGTGAACGTGCGGTCCGAGCTGCTCTCCCAGCCAACACTTTCCCCTTCCTGCATGACAAATTTGTAAGGCTGGGTCGTCCCCGCGGCCGAAGCCGGGTAGTAGGCGACGCCCGAAAACAGGTCATACCCGGGGCGAGAATCCTGGCTGGCTTCCCGCGTAAGCGTGACCAGCGTGGCATCCCAGCTCAATTGACTGGCGCCGGTAAGTCCGTCTCCGCGAACACCGATCTGCTGGGTGGGTGCTTCCGAGCGGTCGTACGTGACGTCACCGACAAATGCGGCTTCCGTGTTCATATAGACACGGAACCAGATCCCGACAGAATCTTCCTTGCTCTCGAAGGGTCGCCAGTCGTACGGCTTATCGGCACCCTTTTCGTAGTAGTGGAGGGTGAACGTCGTGTCGCCGGCGCCGGCGGCGAGCTGGTGGTCGCTGCCGTCTTCCCAACCGCCAATGCCCGAGCCGCCGGTGTCTGCCTGCTCGGAGAAGTACTTAAAGGCAAGCGCGGCGGTATCGGCAATCTGAAAGCTGACCTCCCAGTAGTCGCCGCCGAGATTGGTCGGTTCGAGGGTCGATTCAGGCCCCCAGTTGATGATATTGCCATCCGGGAAAGTGTCGGGCGGCGTTGCGGTAAACGCGCCGCGTACTTCGATAAGCGACTCGACTGAGGTGGTATCCGGCAGTGTCGCGGTATTAAGCCGCAGCGTGACGGTACGCTGTGCGTCAGCCGTCTGGACGAAGCCGGCTGCCACGAGCAGCACGACCATCCAGCGACCGAGGGAACTGGTAATGGATTGCATGGGAGTGTACGTGTTGGTTGTTGTGGTTAGGGATGCTTCCCGCCGTGCGGGAAGCGGTTCGAGGTTCGAGGTGTAAGGTTCAATGAGGTGTGGGACAGCCCAGCCTTAAACCTTGAACCCAAAACCTTTTAAGCCGCCGATGGCGGATTAAAATTGCAGAGCGAACGTAAAGCGGTTGACGCCGGCGAAATACGCCTGGGTCTCGAATGCGTAATCAAGTGCAAAGCGGAGGCTGCCAAAGCCGTAGCGCAGGCCGCCGCCGGCGGTAAACGAGCGCAGGGCGTCGTCGAGCAGGAGTTCGCTGTAGCCGCCGCGGAGCATCACCAAGTCGTCAAACAGACCCAGTTCGGCGCCGAGGTTGATGTATTGTTCGCTGTTGTTCGGGTTGAGGGCGTCGACGGCCAACGTGAGCCGGCTCAGTTCGTTCGAGAACACCTCGCCGGCGAGGCCGATCCGCATCGTCAGCGGCATGTCGTACGCATCGGTCCGCAGCAGCGCCCGGTTGCTTTCGTTGTTGCCGCCGTTGTTGGGGTCGATATCCACCACCACCAGCAGGTCGTCGCCACTGAGCTGCATCTTGCTGCCAAAATTGGTGATGGACGCGCCCAGGCGAATGCCGCGAAACGGCGTGATGAACAGGGTGCCCACATCGACGGCCACGCCGCTGGCGCTCGAGTTCCAGATCCGCTCGTTGACGACCTTGACGGAGCCGCCGACAGAGAACCGATCCGTGAGATCGCGCGCATAACTCAGCGCAAGGGCGTAGGAGCCGGCGGTGAACGTCTCGCCGGTGCCGTTCTGCTGGTCGACGGTCGTCACTTCCATGTCCGGTGTGCGCATCGAGGTCAACCCGATCCCGATGGCGCCGTTGCCCATCGGGAGGGCGACGGAGAGAAAGTTGAAGTCCAGCCCCACCAGCCAATCGGCGTACTCGAGGGTGACGGCCCCTTTGTCGATGCCGGCGAGGCCGGCCGGGTTCCAGTAGATGGACGTGGCGTCGTCGACTGAGGCCGTGATCGCGTTCCCCATCGCCGTGGCCCGCGCGCCCACCGGAATGGACAGGAAGTCGGCCGCCGTCGTGCCCCGCTTCGTGACGGCGCGCGTAAGGCTTTCGAACTGCGCGTACGCCGGCACGGCGGCGAGGCAGAACGCGAGGGCCAGGATGGATCGTTTATAATGCATACGTTTCAGGGTGCAGGGACGCACGGCTGTGCGCCTCTACTTGATGATCGCGAAGGTGCCTTCGTGTTCGCCGATACCGGGTGCTTCAATGTGGTACAGGTAGATGCCGTACGCGATGGACAGATTGTCGTCGCTCTCCAGGTCCCACTCGGCGATGCCGTTCATCAGATCGGCCGGCGTGAGGCTCTGGTTCGCTCCGGTGTTGTGTTCAAGGGTGCGCACGAGTTTGCCGCCGACAGTGAAGATGCGAATCGTGCACTGCGGCGGCAGATTGATAAACTGGATGACCCTCGGCCCGCGACCGGTCGAAAACGGGTTGAGCGGTTCGAACGAGTTGGTCACGACATACGGGTTGGGAACCACCCGAATGTCCTCCAGCTGCGCACTCGCCAGTTCGGCATCAATCGTCGGCTGCCGGGTGACAAACTCGAACTCGTCCGAGGCAAGGAACGGCTTGCGGATCTTGATATCGATCGCATCGCCGGCCTGTGGGTTCTGCCGGTCGCGCAACACGAAGTTGAGGCTGAACATCCAGGTCACGATATCCGTCTGGCTCGCATCGCCGACGGCGGGTTCGATGACGATGATGCGGTCGCTTTCGGCGCGGGTGGGGTCGGCGCTGAAGGTCGCCGGCGTCGTCGCCGTCGCCCCCTGGGAGTCATCCCCCGTCAAATCCCAGAACGCGTATTTGACCTCCTCTCCCGTCGAGGTGTTAAACACCTTTACGTTGGTAGGCCGGGCCGGCAGGGTCACGGTGCGGCGCACCTGGGCGGCCGTCGACATCCCTTCTCCGGCGCCGACGACCTCGATCCGGTAGTCGGCCGGGTTACGCAGACCGCGGATGAAGCCGGCGGCGAGGTAGGGTTCGGCCGCGATGGGATACACCTCATCCCGGTTCCACCTCGTTTCCGTGCTATTCAAGATGATAAACGGCTCGGGCAGGAACGTGAGCTGGAAGCCGATGGCTTCCCCATCTTCGCTGAAGATCGGAAACTCTTCGCCCTCTCCGAAGCGAGTCGATCGCTCGAGAACGACCTGGTTGTCGGTCACATCGAGCAGGGTGAAATTCTTGGTCGTAAGCGTATCTGGCGTCGCGGTGCTGCCCACGATCAGGGTATCCTCGAACGTGACGCGGTATACATGGTCGGGTTCGATGGCCCGCGGATCCAGGATGGCATACTGGATGCGGCTGGACGTAAACCCTTTCGTGCGCGGCAGGTTGGTGACGGGGCTCCCGTCGGGGCCAACAAGCGTAGCGCCGACAAAGCCGGCGGCCGAAGCACTTGGCACCACCTGCGCCACATTCCGTCCCGTCTCGACGGCGCCGTCGGGGAGCCGGCGAATCCGGACCGGCGTCTCCGTCGGAGGGATATTGGCGCCCACGGCGCCGAAGTCGTAGGCCGTCACGGCATAATAATACGTGATGCCGTTGGTCACGTCGGTATCGACAAACGAATGGCTGAGTCCGGTGACATCCTCGCCGGCCGTCTGCCGGTTATCCCCGAGATAGAACTTGACGCCGTTCACATCGATCGGGTGAAATCCTTCGAATCCATTGATCTTGTCAAACTGCGCGATGGGCCGGCGCAGCAGGCGATTGCCGAATCCATCCGTGATCACCGTCGCGTCGAGAAACGCCGGGTCCGTCGATCGATAGACCCGATAGCCCTCGAAGTCGCGCGCCTCGAGGCCGAGGCCATTCAGGAATGGATCAAAAGACTCCTCCGAATCACTGTCCCAGTACAGCGTAACCTGCCCATTGCCGGGCACGGCCGTGAGTTCGGGGGTGATCGGCGCCTGCGCGAACTGGTAATCTTCTAGATAGGCCTGGAGCGCTTTTTCGCGCGAGTCGATCACCTGCTGCCGGGTGAGGCCCAGCTGTACGGAGATCGAAATACGCTCCGTCTGGCCGGCTTTGAGCGGGAAGAGGCTGCTTGTGACGACGATGTCGTTTTCACCCGGCTCGGGGATCGTGATGTCGAAATCGCCCGGGATCATGAAGGTAAAGAACAGGAACCGATCCGACTGGCTGTTGAAGTTCAGCGTAAACGCCGGGATGATCTGGACGTTGGTGATACCGATCTGGTCGGATTCCGAGACGTCGGTCACATCGATATTGCGCTCGCCGGGGAAGTCGGTGCCGGCGCCGGATGTCGGGCTTCCATCCCCATCGCCCGGGTCGCTGTCGAACGGCACGCCGTTCAGGCCGGTGTCGTCCTGGAGCGGATTCCAATCGCCGTCATTGTCGATCCCGTCGGCGCGGCTTTCGTCGATCATCTCATCGATACCCTCGTCGATGCCCTCGTCGACCGCGCCGTCCCCGTCGTTGTCGATCCCGTCCGCATAACAGTTGCCCAGGTCCTCGGCGCCGACGCTGTAGAGGGTCATGGTAGTGCCCGGTACGCTGAATCGACCGTAGGGATCGCCGGCCGCCGCGTTCACCATGTCCTGGGTGATGGCGGGTGATCCCGGTTCGGTGAGATACGGGAAATTGGCCGTGGGCTGGACGCACGAATCGTCGTTATCGATCCCATCCTTAAAACCCAGCCCGAGGTCCGCGGCGTCCAGGCCGATGAGATGCACGCGGCCGGCCGGCGGATTCGGCGGCCACCGCTGGAAGCTGTCGCCGGAGGCCTCGTCGATCATCGTTTGCGTGACTACCGGCCCGCCCTGCTCGCCGTCGCCATCGTTGTCGATATAATCCGCATACCCGACACCCGGGCTCTGGGCCTGCTCGCCCGAGAACGGGACGTGGGTGTTGTTTTCGTCGATCAGGCCGTTGTTGTTGTCGTCTGTGCCATTGTTGGGGTTTTCACCCACCAGAAACCCCTCGGGCACTACCGGGCTATTGCACTCGCCCTCGGCGGGGGCGCAGGCATCCGCCGTCGAGCCATCCGCGTCGTTGTCGATGCGGTCGGTGGCGTTGCCGGGTGTTTCGAGAAAAGCAAAGGCCGCCGTGCCCACGGGGTCCGAGCCAAACGGTTCGGTACCGATGCCGTCGGCGTCGGTCATGAAGGCGACGTCCTCAAGCACGTCAAAAAATGGGATGTCGTCAGACGAGTCGCCGCCGACGAGGTCGGCCAACCACAGGCTGAACCCGACGCGGTCGAGGTCTTCCGTGCCGTCGTTTTTAATGGCGTGGAGCAGGAAAACGACGTCGTCGATGAGGATCTGGCTCCAGGCGAGGGTGCGGACTTCCGTAACCAGGCCGAGGCCCTTTCGGGTGAGGTCGGTGCTGTCGGGGAAATACGACGGATACCGGTCGTACTGGTCGTCCCCCACTTTGTAGAAGAATTCCTGGTCGGCGTTGAAGTTATCCTTGCCAAAGAAGCCGTTCCACGAGCCGGCCCAACCCGGGTCGGTGGCGTCGTCGAGTTTGTCCGGCCAGGAGGCCGGCCAGGACTCGGGCTCATCCGACTGGGCGATGCCGAAGGCGCTGCCGGCGGGGTTCACGTAGCCCTGGATCGGCTCGAATGTCCACGACCGGTTTTCGTCGACCGGGTTGCGCCGGAAGTCGGACACCTCGACCAGCCACAGATCCTCGCCATTTCGATCGGTCACTTCGGTGCCTACCCAGAGCTGGGTGAGGGCGATATAGATCCGATTTGTGTTTTTGGGCCACTCGTACAAAAAGTCACTCGGGCTGCCGGAGTTAGCCGTCTGTGCCCAGTTGGTGATGGTGGCGCGGATATTATTCCCGTCGATCACATCGCTGCGCCGCTCGAACGGGTCGACCCGCTCGTCGCCAGGCACATGGTTACGGTCGATCACGCCCTGGGCCTGAACGGCCGGCGCGACGATCACCGAGAACAATGCGGTCCAAACCAGCGCACGATGAACGTTAAACGTTAAACGTTGAACGTTTTTCTTCTGTACGAACATGCAATCCATCCTCAGCATCGCTTAAAACCTGAAATCCAATCCGAGCTGCACCCGGCGCGGCTCGCGATAAAAACCGGGCTGGATCCAGAAACCGGGATCCACGGCGCCCTGCCGGAACTGTTCGAGCGTCAGATCCGGTAGCCCGGTATCCGAATACACACCCGTGACGTTGCGGGTGTCGAGCAGGTTAAACACTTCGAGGTAGACCCTTGGCTGGATACGCCCGAGGTCGAGGGTTTTGCTCACCGTGAGGTCGGCCTCGTACGCCGCCGGCAGCCGGCGGGAGTTCGTAGCGAATTCGGGCTGGACGTCGTTGCCGACGACGGAGGCCGAGGGGAACGAAGGGGTGTATGGGAAGCCGGATTCGAGGCGGAGCCGAAGCGACGCGCTCCAGCCCTTTGTACCGCCGTAAATGACGCCGGCGATCTTGTGGCGCTGATCCCAGTTCAGCGGCAGCAGGGCCAGCGTCGGTTGGTTGTTACCCTGGAGGGAGAAAAACTCGTCGGCCGGATTGGAATTCGAGCCCTCGACCACCTGGAAGGTATAGCTGAAGTCGAACCCGTAATTCTGCTGGAACGGCCGCGAAAGCGTCACCGTCACCCCGCGAGTATTGGCGTAATCCCTGTTGGTGTAGATCACATAGTTGACGCCGGGGAGTGCGGAGGGGATCAGGGTGGAGGTAGACACCCAGTTCCGCACGTCGCGGTAATAGCCCGTCATATCCACTACATACTTGCCGTCGCCAAAGCCCTGCTTGAAGCCGATCTCGTACATCGTCGTCTTCTGGGCCTCCAGGTTGGGGTTGCCGAAGGGTCCATAAAAACCCGAAAGCGTGGGCAGCTTGTAGCTCGAATTGTCGAACAGGTTGTTCAACGTCGGGATTTGCAGGAAGAGGCCGAAGGAAAAGTGGATAACCCCTTCCGCCGTGATCGGGTAGGCCACGCCGAGGCGGGGCGACACCTGGACTTTCGGGTCGGCGTCGGTATACCAGTACGCCTCGCGCTCGGCCACGGTCAACTCGTTGGAGGAGGTCTCTTCATCCTGCGTGATCACGCCGTCGCCGTTGGTGTCGCGGTACCGGTTGAGCTTCTTGAGCGGGTTGAAGATGTTCGGGTCCGCCGGGTCCGCGGGCAATTGCGCCCGGGAATCAAAATAATCCACCCGCAGGCCGGCGTTTACGATGAAGCTATCGAATTCGATCTTGTCCTGCACGTAACCACTAACGGTGAGCGGGCGGGCATTGTCGAAAGCATTGAAGTCGGAGGACGTTTCCACCGGCACTGCCGGCTCGAAGGGCGACACAGGATTGCCGCTGGCATCGGTAGCCGGGATCAGACCGAACGCCTCGAAGTCCAGGTCATCCATCCGGGCCAGGACGCCACCCTTGACCAGGTGGTGCTGGCCGAGCTGGCTTGATAGGTCGAACTTGGCCATGTACGACCGGGTGGATCGCCGGAAACGCCCGAGGTCGGTGCCCCCTCGCAGGAACCGCCCGCCCCCGGTGAGCACAGAGTCCGGCGGGTTGATCAGGAAGTCGTTGTAGCGGTCGTCGAACGGATCCTCGAACAGATACGACTTAGCCTTGCGGTAGAAGGTCGCCACGTCCAGCGTGTAAAAGGTTCGCGCGCTAAGGATGTGCGTCAGCTTCAACTTCGCGTCGTAGCCGTTGTCGGTGTAGGTGCGGATGCCATCCGGATTCCACCGGAACGGCAAGTAGCCGCTGGCCCCAAGGTCGTCGTTGGTATTCAGCGAACCGAGGCCGATCGCGTTGAGGGTGATGTTTTTACCCAACCGGAAACGCACGTTGCCCTGCCAGCTGAACTTCTCCGAGCTGTTCATGGGTACGAGCGCGCTGTCGCCCACGGAACCGTTAGGGTTAAAGAGCCGCGCGCCATACAACCAGCCGTCATTTGTGAAATACCGGCCGAGCGCAAAAAACGTCACCTTATCGCCGATGATCGGCCCTTCCAGCGAGAGCGTGGCGTTCTGGTACTGGGTCGGTTCGAACGCGAGATACGAATACGGATCGACGCCCCGATAGAGGACGCCCGTTTCGGGATCCTGGAGTTCGGCGACACGGGTTCCCCGGAGGAACGCCGCGCCATCATCGCCGCTTGCTACCAGGTAGGAGCCCGAGTACACTTCGGCCGAGCCGGCGAACTTTGGCCCGCCCTCTTTGGTGACCACGTTGATCACGCCCGACATGGCGTTTCCGAACTCGGCGTTGAAGGTGCCGGAGATAACCTGCAACTCCTGGATGCCGTCGTTTTCGAGCTGAACGGCCTGCGAGCCGTCGTAGCTGTCGGACACGGGCACGCCGTCCACCATGAACAACACTTCGCTGCTGCGACCGCCGCGGATGTGCAGGCCGCCATTGCGGGTGGTGATGCCGGCTTGCACTTCAAGGATCTGGCTGAGCTCGGTCGCCGGCAGCTGCTCGATCTTCTCGGCCGTGACCCGGGCCTCGGAGCTGGTCACGTCCTTCCGCACCGACACGGCGTCGGCCGTTACGACGATCTCCTCCCCCTGGATCACCTCCTCCCGGAGGGCAAAATCGATGGTCGTGGTCAGATCCAGGTTGACACTCACGCCCTCGCGCCGCTCGGTTGCGAAGCCGACAAACGAGGCAATGATCGTGTAGGTGTCGGGTCGGACGCCAATCATCACGTACTGGCCGTCGAGATCGGTCGTGGAACCCCGCGTGGTGCCTTCGATGAAGACGTTGACGCCTGGCAGCGGCTCGCCGGTGGTGGCCTCCGTGACTCGGCCGGCGATTTTGCCGGACTGCGCCAGCGCCGGCGAGCCCATGCCGGCGAGGAACGCCGTCAGAATCAGGATACGCACCATAGACTGTATGGCGGGCCGTGGCCCTTTCCGTTTATGCATGGGTCTTATTGATCGCCATCTGGGTGAGCATCGCTTCGTCGATCTCGACGTCGCTTTCGCTACGGAGTTGTTCAATACGCGCCCGGAGCACGCGGTCCATCGACCCGCTCCGCAGCCGTTCCTCGATCAGCGGCCGCGCGGCTTTGAAGTCCATCGGGCGGGCTTCCTGCCGGTCACCGACAAGGAGGAGGACATAGTGCCCGAGCACTTCGATAGGGCCGAGGAGGGTGCCCGGCACGGCCGCGAATACCGGATCCGCCAGCAGGCCCAGCTGGTCGGCCGTCACATAACCCATGTCTCCACCGGTGGCCGCCGCTCCGGGGCGCCGGGAATGTTCGCGGGCAAGCTCCGAGAACGCTGC